>NZ_JBEZHO010000115.1:0-1625 GCF_040650615.1 Streptomyces sp. NPDC048643 | reverse complement strand
CGTGGGTGTGGCGGCGGATGCGGCGGGGGCGACGCAGAGAGCGAGGAGTGTCGCCGCGGCCACGAGGGCGGCTGTTGTCCGTGGTGAGCGCATGCGTGAGGGCCTTTCGTGGGCGGTTCGTTGAAGGTGGCGGTGGGCCCGTACACCCGTCGCGAGGGCGGTGCTCAATGGAGACGGCGGAGGACTGGTGTGATCTATGCATGACATGTTCGAGGTTGAGGATGCGGGATCGCGTCACCGTAGACCCGGCGTTTGCACCTGTCCATAGACCGTTCAAGTAAAGGGAGCGCTCCCACGCCACGCCGCAATGGGCGGCCTTCGCGCTTCACCTGGGGATATCGCACCGTAGGAGTCATCGTGAGACTGATTTTGTCAACTAGCACGTTCTATAAAAGGGTTGCTGAATCCATTGACACGTCCTGCACCCCGCTCTAGCTTCCAGGCGTCGATCCCTCCCCTTCACTCGCAGGCGACATCGATGTCACGCACCTTGAAGCGCCGGGCGGTGAGGCAGTTCCACCCCACGGCACCCACGAGAGGGTCCTGCATTGAAACCGACGATCTTCACGCGCAAGTCCCTGGCCGTACTCACGGCCCTGCCCCTGGCCGCCGCCGGCTTGCTGGCAGCCGCTCCCTCCCAGGCAGCTGTCGCTCCCGCCCCGGCGGTCGCCGCGGCGGGGCCGTCGACACCCCAGGCGGTGGTCGACTACCTACGGCAGATCAGCGGCAACCACGTGGTCAGCGGCGTCCACAACAAGGAACCGCTCAGCAATCCGTCGCAGTACACCACGCAGGCGCACTCCCTCACCGGCAAGTGGCCGGGACTGTGGGGCGGCGAACTCGGCTTCCGCGCGGACGACATCGCCAACCGCCAGACCCTGATCAACCAGGCGAAGACCGAGTGGACCAACGGCTCCCTGGTGAGCCTCACCTGGCACATGTGTCGCCCCGACGTGTCGACCTGCGAGTTCGACGGGGGCGTCAACGGCAGCCGGCTGTCGGACTCCGAATGGCAGCAGCTGATCACCAACGGCACGTCGCTGAACACCGCCTACAAGAACAAGCTGGAGGGAGTCGTGTCCTCCCTCCAGCAGCTCAAGGACGCCGGCATCCCGGTTCTCCTCCGGCCGCTGCACGAGATGAACGAGGGCTGGGCCTGGTGGGGTGGCCGATCCGGCGCCAACGGCAGCGCCCGCCTCTTCCAGATCACCCACGACTACCTGACGTCGCGTGGACTGAACAACATCGTCTGGGTGTGGAACGTCAAGGACACCGACTCCAACGGCGGTTCCGCGGGCGTGTCCGGCTTCTATCCCGGAGACGACTACGTCGACGTCGCGAGCCTCGACCCGTGGAACAAGGGCTACCCGACGACCGACTGGTACCAGGCCCTGGTCAACGTCTCCCACGGCAAGCCCATCTCGCTCGCCGAGGTCGGCACTGTCCCTACCCCGTCCCAGCTCGCCGCGCAGCCCCGCTGGGCGTGGTTCATGATCTGGGCCGAGTACCTCACCTCGGCCAACTCCGCCTCCGGGCTCCAGAGCACCTTCAACGATTCCCGGGTGTTCAGTCAGGGTCAGGTCGGCATTCCGGCGGGTGGTGGCCCTACGACGCCTCCTTCGGGC
>NZ_JBEZHO010000114.1:0-1737 GCF_040650615.1 Streptomyces sp. NPDC048643 | reverse complement strand
TGTTCGTCCAGGGCGCCGTCTGGAACATCGACTCCTTCGACCAGTGGGGCGTCGAACTCGGCAAGGTCCTCGCCAAGCGCATCGAACCCGCCCTCGCCGACGGCACGGACGTGCCCGGTCTCGACCCTTCCACCACCGCCCTCGTGGCCACCTACCGCTCTCTCGGGAAGAAGTGAACTGATATGCAGCTCGGACTCATCGGTCTCGGCAAGATGGGCGGCAACATGCGGGAGCGGATACGCCTCGCCGGCCACACCGTCGTCGGCTACGACCGCAACCCTGACCTCGCCGACGTCAACAGCCTCGCCGAACTCGTGGGCAAGCTCGAAGGCCCGCGGGTGGTCTGGGTGATGGTGCCGGCCGGCGCCCCCACCCAGACCGTCATCGACGAGCTCGGCGACCTGCTGGAGCCCGGCGACACGGTGGTGGACGGCGGCAACTCCCGCTGGACCGACGACGAGAAGCACGCCGAGGAGCTGGCGGCCAAGGGCATCGGCTTCGTCGACGCCGGTGTCTCCGGCGGCGTGTGGGGTCTCAAGAACGGCTACGCGCTGATGGTCGGCGGCGACGCCGAGAACATAGCCAAGGTGCAGCCGGTCTTCGACGCGCTCAAGCCGGAGGGCGACTTCGGCTTCGTGCACGCCGGCAAGGTCGGCGCGGGCCACTTCTCCAAGATGGTCCACAACGGCATCGAGTACGCCATGATGCAGGCCTACGCCGAGGGCTGGGAGCTGCTGGAGAAGGTCGACTCGGTCACCGACGTGCGCGAGGTGTTCCGCTCCTGGCAGGAGGGCACCGTCATCCGCTCCTGGCTGCTCGACCTCGCGGTCAACGCCCTGGACGGCGACGAGCACCTGGACAAGCTGCGCGGCCACGCCGACGACTCCGGCGAGGGCCGCTGGACGGTCGAGGCGGCCATCGACAACGCCGTCCCGCTGCCCGCCATCACGGCGTCCCTCTTCGCGCGCTTCGCGTCCCGCCAGGACGACTCGCCGCAGATGAAGATGATCGCGGCCCTGCGGAACCAGTTCGGCGGCCACGCCGTCGAGTCGGCGAAGTAGTCCGGGCCATGGGCGACCTCGTCCTGGTCCGCCACGGCGAGACCGAGTGGAGCCTGACGGGACAGCACACCAGCTGGACCGACCTGCCGCTCACCGGGCACGGTGAGGAACAGGCCAAGTCCCTGGCCCCGTTCTTCGCCGGGCGCTCCTTCGCCCGGGTCCTCACCAGCCCGCTCGGCCGCGCGGTCCGCACGGCCGGGCTCGCGGGTCTGTCCGACGCGCGGATCGAACCCGATCTGCACGAGTGGGACTACGGCGGCTACGAGGGCGTCACCACCCGCGCCATCCACCGGGAGCGGCCGGACTGGGTGCTGTGGACCGACGGGGTGCCGCCGGGTCCCGACGGCCATCCCGGTGAGTCCCCGAGCGAAGTGGGCGCGCGCGCCGACCGGGTGCTGGCCCGCGTCGACGCGGCGCTGCGCGAGGAGGCCGGTGACGTGGTGCTGGTGGCGCACGCGCACTTCCTGCGGGTCCTGACGGCCCGCCGGCTCGGCCTTCCGGCCGGGTCGGGGCGGCTGTTCCAGCTCGCGACCGGCACCGTGAGCCGGCTCTCCACCGAGCACGGCGATCCGGTGATCGCGACCTGGAACGAGCCCGGACCCCCTGTCGTGGTCGGCTAGTTCCTCCGTCGTCACCAGGTCGAAAGGGGCCGCCTGGTCCGCCCGTTCGGGCGGAC
>NZ_JBEZHO010000113.1:0-1741 GCF_040650615.1 Streptomyces sp. NPDC048643 | reverse complement strand
CCACGGATTCCCGACCCAAGCCCGTGCCGCGTAGCGGCACAGCAACAAGTCGAGAAGGCCAGAATCCTCGGGCTTCAGCCCGAGGAGCAAGTCAACCGTTGCCACCGTGGCCGACACCGATCGCCAACGTGGGCATCTCGCTCAGGCACTCGTAGCACGTACACGGCTGCGGCTGCGGCTGCGGCTGCGGCTGCGGCTGCGGCTGCGGCGATCTTGCCCCGCCACTCGGGCTTCATGAGGGGCACAGCAGCGTAAGTTGCCCGTCGAGCAGCACGGTTCCGCGGCTCGTTGCCCGGACCTGATCCTCTTTGCTCGGCCTCGGCGGATCCGAGCAGGAGCGGCCGACCGTGCGCCTGGCAGCCGCCTTGCGATACTGGTGGAGTGCCGAACGACGAGCAGCAGACGGACCGGCGCCTGGAGCGGGTCATCCTGGAGTTGCTGGACGGTCGTGCCCCCGGCGCGACGATCTGCCCGTCCGACGCCGCGCGGGCGGTGTACGAAGGGGATGACGACGGCTGGCGCGCGCTCATGGAGCCGGCTCGCCACGCGGCCCAGCGGCTCGTCGCAGCGGGCGAGGTGGAGATCACCCAGGCCGGCCGTCCCGTCGAGCTCGCGAAGGCCCGCGGCCCCATCCGCATTCGGCGCTGTCGTTGACCCACCGGACGCGACGACCCCTCGTACGGTGAAGCGGGCGCCTGGGGTGGGCCCCGTGCGCCCCGGGGTCGTGGCTCAGTCGAGCGCTGCCAGGCCCTCGCTCCAGCGGGCCCGGCGCTCCGCGTCGCTCTGCTCCCACCACGGCGCGCCGCGCTCTCCCAGGGCGACCTTGGACAGGTGCACGCGCGTGCGCGCGGCCCGTTCGGCTTCGGGGTCCTCCGTGCGCCGGGCGGCTTTGACCGCGCGGCGGGCCGCCATGAGATGGGAGCGCAGTCGCGCTGCGACGTCCTCGGGGATCTGCGGGTCCGTCGCCCGCCAGCGCCGTCCGCCCACGATGACGTACCGCCCGTCAGGGGTGCGGTCCGGTCCCGTGTCGGCTGTCACCGAAAGAACTCTGCCAGCGAGCCGCAAGCGCCTCCACTCGACGCCCCCCCACTCGCCGGACTCGACTCGACGACTTCGACTGTCGGCGGCAATTTCGTCTGCCCCTGTAGCCCCGAAGGGAGTTTTCAAACCGGAGACTGAAACCGAGTCCGCAGGAATGGAGATCGATCTGCCGGGCACACGAGGTTCCGGAGGTTGATAACCATGGTTCCCGTTCTTCTTGTTCTTCTGCTCGCCCTGATCCTTTTCGGTGCCGGTTTCGCGCTGAAGGCGCTCTGGTGGATCGCCGTGATCGTCCTGATCGTGTGGGTCCTGGGCTTCGTGATCCGTCCGACGGCGAGCGGCGGCAAGCGTGGCCGCTGGTACCGCTGGTAGACGGCCTGAACAGCACGCACACACGCGTACACGGGTGGGGCCCGACGCCACGGCGTCGGGCCCCACCCGTGTTCCGTCCCGGTGGCCCAGGATCGAAGTGGTGATGCATGTGTGAGACCAAAGCACCTGGGCACTCGACTTTCTGAACAAACGTCACCGAATTCGATGGCGCCTAAAGAGCCACCACAGTTCGACTGTGGGCAGGCAACGAATTTCGATGAGGGAGCGGTACTTTTATGAGTGACAACATCTGGGGCTACCAGCCGACCACCGGCTACACCGCGGGCACCGACCTGACCGGATTCAAGGTCGAGGCCACCGACGGCAG
>NZ_JBEZHO010000112.1:0-1907 GCF_040650615.1 Streptomyces sp. NPDC048643 | reverse complement strand
ATGGCGGAGGAGGACCCGGGCTGCTTCGCGGGTGTGCGGGAGGTGATCACCGGCGGTGACGTGATCTCCCCGACCGCGGTCCAGCGGGTGCTGGACCACTGCCCCGACACCGTCGTGCGGTCGACGTACGGTCCGACGGAGACCACCCTGTTCGCCACCCAGACACCCTGGGCCGAGGCGGACGAGGTGCCGGCTCCCATACCCGTCGGGCGCCCGCTGGACGGCATGCGCGCCTACATCCTCGACGGCGATCTACAGCCGACTTCGAACGGCGCAGCGGGGGAGTTGTACATCGCGGGTGCGGGGCTGGCCCGGGGCTACTTCGGGCGCCCGGATCTGACGGCGGAGCGGTTCGTGGCCGATCCCCTCGGTCCTGTCGGCAGCCGCATGTACCGCACCGGGGACCTGGCCCGCTGGTCGGGCGATGGCCTGCTGGAGTTCGTCGGCCGTGTCGACGACCAGGTCAAGATCCGCGGCTTCCGCATCGAACTCGGCGAGATCGAAACGGTGTTGAGCAGTGCCCCCGAGCTGGCGCAGGTCGCGGTCCTGGCCCGCGAGGACCAGCCGGGCGACAAGCGTCTCGTGGCCTATGTGGTGGCCGGGGCGGGGAACGACACTCTGGACACCGAGGCCCTGCGCGCGTACGCGGCCGGCCTCCTGCCGGAGTACATGGTGCCCTCCGCGTTCGTGGTTCTCGACCGACTCCCGCTGACCACCAACGGGAAACTGGACCGGCGGGCCCTACCGGCGCCCGTGTACGAAGCCGACCTGGCCGGACGCGGTCCGCGGACCTCGCGGGAGGAGATCCTGTGCGGGCTGTTCGCCGAGGTCCTGGGCGTGCACTCGGTCGGGATCGACGACAACTTCCTCGCACTGGGCGGCCACTCTCTCCTCGCGACCCGCCTGGCCAGCCGCATCCGATCGACCTTGGGCATCGAAGTTGCCGTACCGACCCTCCTCAAGGCTCCCACCGTCGCCGCCCTCGCCGACCGGCTCGACGAAGCGGAGTCGGCCAGGCCCGCGCTGACCGCGGTGGAGCGCCCCGCACGGATCCCGCTGTCGCCCGCCCAGAACCGCCTCTGGTTCCTCAACAAACTGGAAGGGGCGAGCGCCACTTACGTCCTGCCGCTCGCCGTACGCCTTTCCGGAGATCTCGATCGAGCAGCTCTGGAAGCGGCGATAGCCGATGTGGTCGGCCGGCACGAGGCCCTGCGGACGGTGTTCCCGGAGGTCGACGGGGAGCCTCAGCAACTCATTCTGGACCCCGTCCAGGCCCGCCTCGAACTGCCCGTGGTGGAGGTCGAGGCAGCGGACCTGGACGAGGCACTCCGAGCCGCCGGCAACACCGCCTTCGATGTCACTGTCGAACTGCCCCTGCGGGCGCGCCTGTTCACCACCGGCCCGGACAGCCACGTCCTGCTCCTGGTGCAGCATCACATCGCGAACGACGGCTCGTCGCTGGCCCCGCTGGCCCGTGACATCAGCCTTGCCTACGCCGCGCGGTGCGCGGGTACGGCGCCGACCTGGTCGCCGTTGCCCGTGCAGTACGCCGACTTCACCTTGTGGCAGCGCGCGCTCCTCGGCTCGGAAGGCGACCCCGGTTCTCTGGTGAGTGAGCAACTGGCCTTCTGGAAGGGCGCTTTGGATGGTCTTCCGGACCAGCTCGAGCTGCCCTTCGACCGTCCTCGGCCGAAGGTGGCGGACTACCGCGGCGACACCGTTCCGATCCGTATCGACGCCGAACTGCACCGCGCGCTGCTCGACCTGGCCCAGGAGACCGACACCACCCTGTTCATGGTCCTCCAAGCCGCGCTCGCCACCCTCCTGACCCGACTCGGCGCAGGCTCGGACATCCCTCTCGGCACCCCCGTCGCGGGACGCACCGACGAAGCACTCGACGACCTCGT
>NZ_JBEZHO010000111.1:0-2444 GCF_040650615.1 Streptomyces sp. NPDC048643 | reverse complement strand
CGAAAGCCCGGTCGGCCCGACTCCCCCAGTCAGCATCTGCCGATCACGTAATCTGAGCGCCCGACCGGGCCCGCCTGCGCGCGCGTTGAGAGAGGATTCGTCGTGGTCAGTGCGGTGGGTACCGGCGGCCGGCTCGCCAGGCACGCAAGGACGCCGACCGCCGCCGGGCGACGGCGGAGCGAGGGCGAGCCCCTGGGGTGTCAGTGGCGTGGCCTGGTCGCCCGGCGATGGGTCGAGCGGATGAGGACGGAGACCAGATCGGCCAGGTCTGCCGCTCCGGCGGCGTCGTCCGCGTATCGCGTGGTCTGCAAGGGGCCGACCTGGTCCACCCGAACTCTCTCCAGCTCCAGGACGTAGGCGAGTGTGAGCATGGCAAGGCGGGCGTTGCCGTCAGGGAAGGGGTGGAAGAAGGCCACGTCCAGGTAGGCCCTGGCGGCACGGGAGGCGAGGGGGACTCTCGGGTCAGTGCTCTGAGAGACACAGTGCACGAAGTCTCGCTGGGTGTGGGACGTGAGCGCATAGCGTTCCCGCCCGCCCTTGGCGAATGCGTCGCCTCGTCGGAACGCGACCTCTGGCATGCCGAGGACAAGGCGCTGCCATTCAGCCAGAAGCACGTAGGTGAGGGGGCGCTTACGAGACGCGTCGACGCGCGTCCGAGTCAGCGCCGTGAGCAGGCGGTCGCCTCGGGCAGGATTCGAGGAGCGGTCCCCCGCCTCGCACCAGATGGCAAAGCCGTCCACGGCCGCCCGGACGGGGGCCGGCGTCTCACCCGCGGCAGAAGCCCAGTCGATCTGGTTCCTCACCTGGCACCAGGTGGCCAACGCGTCAGCGGTCACGGTACGGCGCCTCCCCGGTCAGGTCTACGGCAAGATCCGTTCCCACGGCGTCGACCAAGGTCTGCGACGGTGTCGCCCAGCTCTCGAACCGTCCCCCGATCGCGGTGTCGACCGCGTTCTTTGCGGTCTCCGGCCCCATTCCCGTTGACGACAGGAACCACGTCAGCACCGTGCGGCAGAGCCCGTACCAGCCGCTTTCGGCACCGGTACGGTCCACGACCACCGTCACCAGTCGAGTCGCCGCACGTTCCAGGTGCCAGCTGCGATCCTCGGCATCCGCCCCGTCGGGCGGCGCCAACTGTGCGAACCGTTCGGCCAGTTCCTCGAGCCAGTCGCGCCACTCCAGCAGCGACGCGATCACCCTGGTGGCCGTAGCCGCGGACTCGCCCACGGAGTGGGAGTCGCAGCACCAACTGGTGACGACGCCACCACCACCGCCCTCGCCGACCGCCCAATGCCACCCGCAGGCCCATCGGCCGTATCGAGCTGCCAGAAGAGCTGTGACCTCAGTGGTGAACCGATGCCGCTCTTCCCACCCGGTGCCGACAGGAGGGACCATCGTGGCGATCACTGTGGTGATCTGACAGCTCTCCTCATCGTCCCAGTCGAAGGCGATGACGTCGGGATCGACGGCGGACCACGGCAACCAGGCCGGGGCAAGCTCGTAGTTGACGGCCGTGGTGTTCCTCCAGAGTCGGGCAGGGCTCAACAACTGGGTGATATTGGCAAAGTCTCGCGGTTCTGTCACACGACTTTCCGGCACCGCCGATCTCTGGGGTGACGGCAAAAGGCCGTCGCACCTGTCACCAGGAGTCCCGTTCACGACAGTCCAGGATCCTGCCTGCCGACTTCGCGCTGTGTTCCTCGCTGGTCCCTGTTGACCTGGGTCAATCGAGGAGAGCGACGAGCCCGTTCACCCAGATCGCGAGGAGCACAAGGACCAAGGCCAGGCAGCCGACGCCCGCCAGCACACCGCCGATCGTCCACGGCCCGGAGGGCGGCTCGTATTCCTCCTGGAGGTCGTCCTGGTAGGAGGCGGGATTGTCCCAGTCGACGGTGTGGCCCAGATTTTCGGCGCAGGCGCTGCGTACCGCGACCAACTGCGCCTGCGCGAAGGCGGTGCCTGCTGTCGTCTCGGGGCCGTGCCAGGCCAGTGCCTTCATCCCGTTGGCTGCGGCCGTCCCCGACGAGCAGCGAACGACGGCAAGCCCCCTTCGTCCAGACGTGGCCATGAGGTGTGCCGTACTCGTGGAGTACGGGTCCTGGGATACAGCGGCGTTCGCTTCCCAACGTCGGCAAAAGGCGGCGGCTCCGTCCTCCCGTGAAGGGAGGGCGGAGCCGTTTCGCCGAAGGTGCGGGGTGGGGTCAGGCGTGGCGGCGGTTGCCGGTGATGACCCGGTACAGGGCCAGGAGGATCAGCGAGCCGATGATGGCGGCGATCCAGGTGGAGAGGTCGAAGAAGCCGTCGATGGAGTCGACACCGAAGATGACCTTGCCGAGCCAGCCGCCGAGCAGACCTCCCGCGATACCGATGAGCATCGTGATGATGATGCCGCCCGGGTCCTTTCCGGGCATGAGCGCCTTGGCGATGATGCCCGCGAGCAGACC
>NZ_JBEZHO010000110.1:0-2730 GCF_040650615.1 Streptomyces sp. NPDC048643 | reverse complement strand
GTCGAACTCATCGGCGGCGTCCGCTTCCCCGCCATCGGCGAACTGCCCTACCTGCTCACCCTCGCCGGACACGGCTTCTACTGGTTCCGGCTGCGCAACGGGGTCGCCCCCGTCGGCGCCAAGCGCTCGTGAAGCCGTGCAGCCCACAGCCCGCCCGCACCTGAAAGGACGTGTCGCCATGGCGAAGACCGCTCTGCACCGTCCGAGCGGCCTCGGTCCCGCTCCGCTGCTCACCTCGCTCGCCGAGATGCTGCGCGCCTGGCTGCCGCGGCAGCGCTGGTTCGCCGGCAAGGGCAGACCCGTCACGGACCTGACGCTGGTGTCGTCGACCGAGCTGTACCCGGGGTGCCTGCATCTGCTCGTCCGCACCGAACACCTGGGCCCGCCCGCCCACAGCGGCGCCGGCACTCCCCCGGTCGAGGACTGCTACCAACTGCTCCTCGGCGTACGGGAGGTACTGCCCCCGCACCTCGCGCACGCCTTCATCGGCCGGGCGAGCACCGGCCCGCTGGCCGAACTGACCGTGTACGACGCCTTCCACGACCCCAAGGCGGCAGGGCTCCTGCTGGAGCGCCTGCGGGTCTCGGGCTCGGCGGGCCCCCTGTGCTTCGAGCGCGATCCGCGCGTCACGGTGCCGGGCGGACTCGCACCGCGGCTGCTCGACGCGGAGCAGTCCAACTCCTCACTGGTGTACGGGGACGCGTTCATACTGAAGGTCTTCCGGCGCGTCCAGCCCGGCATCAACCCGGACCTGGAGGTGCCGCGGGCGCTGGCCCGGCAGGGCTGCACCCGTGTCCCCGCGCCCGCGGCCTGGTTCCGTACCTCGGAGCCGCAGGACGCCACCCTCGGTGTACTCCAGCCGTATCTGCGCGACGCCGCCGACGGCTGGACGCTCGCCCTCGAATCGCTCGCCTCACAGAAGGACTTCACCGAGGAGGCGTACGAGCTGGGGCGGGCCACCGCGGAGGTGCACCTCGCACTGGCCACGGCGTTCCCCCTCGACCCGCCGAGCCCCGGCGGCAACAAGCGGCTCGCGGACGCGATGCACGAGCGGCTCGACGCCGCCGTCCGGTCCGTGTCCGAACTCCGGCCCCACGCGGACGGGTTGCGGTCCGCCTTCGACGCGCTCGCCGGTCTGGACTCCGCGGTCCGCCCCGCCCAGCGCATCCACGGCGACCTCCACCTCGGCCAGGTCCTGCGGGCCGGGCAGCGGTGGTCGGTGATCGACTTCGAGGGGGAACCCGCCCGCCCGATCAGCGAACGCCGGCGAGTCCAGTCCCCCGTGCGCGATGTGGCCGGCATGCTGCGCTCCTTCGACTACGCGGCCCGTTCCCGTCAGCCGTGGCGTCCCGAGTGGGCGGACCGCTGCCGGGAGGCCTTCTGCGCGGGCTACGCCGTCGCCGCGGCCTGGGACCCGCGGGAGGAACCCGAACTGCTGCGCGCGTACGAGACGGACCGCGCCGTGTACGAGGTGCTCTACGAGGCCCGCCACCGTCCCGACTGGCTGCCCGTCCCCATGGCGGCGGTCGGACGACTCGCCGCCGCCCGCCCCTGACCTCCCTTGTCCCCTGTCGCTTCACCGACCCGTCCGAGAACCGATCCCCAGCACCCCCCACTCCGAGAGGCCCGAGCCGTGACAGTCCGCACCGCAACCCCCCGCGTACGGCGCGCCAAGCCCGCCGCTCCGCCGGCGCAGCACACCGCGCTGGACCCCACGGACCGAGGACGGCTGCTGTCCGGCTCCCACCACGATCCGCACGCGCTGCTCGGAGCCCATCCCGTGCCGGGCGGTGTGGTGATCCGGGCGCTGCGGCCGCACGCCCAGGGCGTGTCGGTGGTGGTGGGCGGGCGCCGCACCGCGCTCGACGACCTGGGCGACGGGCTCTTCGGGGCGGTGCTGCCGCTCGACACGATTCCCGCGTACACGCTGGTGGTGACGTACGAGGGCACCGAGTTCGAGACGGAGGACCCGTACCGTTTCCTGCCCGCTCTCGGTGAGATGGACCTGCATCTGATCGGTGAGGGCCGGCACGAGGAGCTGTGGAAGGCGCTCGGCGCGGAGCCGATGACCCACGAGGGCGTCGTCGGGACACGGTTCACGGTGTGGGCCCCGAACGCGCAGGGGGTGCGGGTCTGCGGGAACTTCTGCCACTGGGACGCCGCCTCGGGCTTCCCGATGCGTTCGCTCGGTTCGTCCGGCGTGTGGGAGGTGTTCCTGCCCGGGATCGGTGAGGGCGAGCTGTACAAGTACGCCATCACCCGCCCCGACGGTTCGCACACCCTGCGCGCCGACCCGATGGCGCGCCGTACGGAGGTTCCGCCGGCGACCTCCTCGATCGTGACCCGGTCGTCCCACACGTGGCAGGACACCGCGTGGATGGACGCGCGGGCGAAGCGCCGTCCGCTGCACGAGGCGCCGTTCTCGGTCTACGAGGTTCATCTGGCGTCCTGGCGCCCCGGGTTGACCTATCGGCAGCTCGCCGAGCAGCTTCCCGCCTATGTGACGGACCTGGGCTTCACACACGTCGAGCTGATGCCCGTCGCGGAGCACCCCTTCGGCGGCTCCTGGGGCTACCAGATCACGGGGTTCTACGCGCCGACCGCGCGCCTGGGCACCCCGGACGACTTCAAGTATCTCGTCGACGCGCTCCACCAGGCCGGAATCGGCGTCCTGATGGACTGGGTACCGGCCCACTTCCCACGCGACGACTGGGCACTGGCCGCCTTCGA
>NZ_JBEZHO010000109.1:0-2744 GCF_040650615.1 Streptomyces sp. NPDC048643 | reverse complement strand
TCGAGATGAGGACGATGGCCCAGAAGAAGTCGTTGTAGATCCAGATGGACAGCAGGGTGGCCAGGGCCGCCATCGCCGGCTTGCACAGCGGCAGCACGATCTGCCAGTACATCCGCCACACCGAGGCACCGTCGACCAGGGCGGCCTCGGTGAGCTCGTCCGGCAGCATGCGCATGTAGTTGCTCAGCACGAAGGCACAGAACCCCGACTGGAAGGCCACGTGGATGAGCACCAGGCCGAGCGCGGAGTCGTAGAGCTTGCCGCTGGCCGTGATGCCGGGCAGGTCGACGAGCAGGTACATCCGGTACAGCGGGGTGATGATGACCTGCTGCGGCAGCAGGTTGCCCGCGGTGAACACCAGCAGCAGGAAGATGTTGAGCCGGAAGTCGAAGCGGCTGACGTAGAACGCGACCATCGACGACAGCAGCAGCGTCAGCAGCACGGCCGGGACCGCAATGACGAGCGTGTTCACGAAGTAGTGCGTCATGTCCGACTGCGTGAACGCGTTCTTGAAGTTGTCGAGGCTCAGCGTGTCCGGCCAGGACACGTACCCCTTGTCACTGGTCTCCCCGTAGGGGCGCAGGGCCGCGAACATCGCCCACAGCAGCGGGGCGAGCCAGGCCAGCGACGTGACGACGAGGAACACGTGCAGCAGGACCCGGGCCGGGCGGACCGGGGGCCGGGGTCGCTGCCCGTCGAGCGCGGCGGTCGGGGTGCTCATGCGCGCCGCTCCTTCCGGAAGGTCGCGATCAGGTACGGGATGATGACCGCGAGGGAGATGACCAGCAGGACGACGGCGATCGCCGACCCGTACCCGATCCGGCTGGACTCACCGATGATGTTGTTGGTGATCAGGATCGACAGCAACTCGGTGCCCTGCGCGCCCTTGTTGAAGACGAAGACCAGGTCGAAGGCGCGCAGGGCCTCGATGATCGTCACGACGAGGACGACGGTGTTGGTGGGCCGCAGTGTCGGGAAGATGACGCTCTTGAACGTCTGCCACTCGTTCGCGCCGTCGAGTGCCGAGGCCTCGCGCAGCGAGGGGTCGACGCCCTTCAGACCGGCCAGGTAGAGGATCATCATGTAGCCGGTGTGCCGCCAGGACGCGGCGATCAGCACGGCCCACAGGTTGAGGTGCGGGTCGCCGATCCAGTCGATGTAGTGACCTGGCTTGTTGGCCCCGATGACACTGTTGATCAGGCCCGTGTCGGGGTTGTAGACGAGCTGCCAGACGAAGCCGGTGACCGCCAGCGAGACGACGACCGGGAGGAAGAACGCCGTCTGGTAGACCCGGCTGAACCGGATCCGCTTGTCGAGCTGCACCGCGAGGAACAGGCCCATCGGGGTCGGGACCAGGATGAGCACGACGAACCAGATGATGTTGTGCTGGACGGCGGGCCAGAACTGCGGGTTGTTGGTGAACAGCTCCCGGAAGTTGTCCAGGCCCACCCACTTGATGGAGTCGAAGCCGATGCCGTCCCAGGTGGTGAAGGCGAGGGCGATCGAGGCGAAGGCGGTGACCCAGACGAGGGCCACGTGCAGGACCGTGGGCACGCCCGCCATGAGGGCGAGCGTGATGCGGTCACGGCGGGTCAGCAGACGCCGGCGCCCTCGCGGGGCCGGCTTCTGCTCGTGCGCGGGCCCCGGAGGCGGCACGGCGGCGGCCTCCGGGGTCTTCGTGTCGGTCTCGGCGGTCATGCGGAGGCGAAGATCGTCTTCTTCTGGCGCTCGATCGAGGACAACAGACTGTCGACGCCCTTGGGGTTCTGGAGGAACTTCTGCAGACCGGGCTGCATCACCGTGGAGGTGAAGTCCGGGCGGGAGTCGCGGTCCATGAACTGGGTGAGGCTCTTGGCGCCGCTGATCATCTCGTAGGCCTTCTTCTGCAGCGCGCTGTACGAGGAGGTGTCGGCCTTGGAGGAGGCGGCGACCACGCTGGAGTCGGCCTTGAGGTAGATCTGCTCGGCGGCGGGGGTGCCGAGGTACTCGAGGAGCTTGACGACACCGCTGTGGTTCTTCGGGGACTTGCTGACCATGAAGCCGTCGGTGGGCGCCTCCACCGTGTCCTGGCCGTAGGCCGGGTTCATCTCGGGGAAGGCGAAGAAGTCGAGGTCGTCGAGGTCGGCCTTGTTCGTGAACTGCTGGGCCACGAAGGAGCCGAGGAGGTACATGCCCGCCTTCTTCGCCACCATGGTCTGGGCCGCGTCCTGCCAGGTGCGGCCCATGAAGCCGTCCTGGTGGTACGGGAGCAGCTCGGCCCAGTGGTCGAAGACGGCCTTGACCTTGGGGTCGGTCCAGGAGGCCTTGCCGCCCATCAGCGCGACGTGGAAGTCGTAGCCGTTGAGACGGAAGTTGATCTGGTCGAAGGTCCCCATCGCCGGCCAGGCGTCCTTGTCGGCGAAGGCGATCGGGACGAGACCGTCCTTCTTCATCTTCTTGCACAGGGCGACCAGCTGGTCCCAGGTGGTGGGGACGTCGTAGCCGTGCTGCTGGAAGACGCTCTTGCGGTAGAAGATCGCCCAGGGGTACGTGTAGAGCGGCACGAAGTAGTACTTGCCGTCCTGGCCCTTGCTGAGCTTCTTCATGGCGTCCGGGAAGTTGCCGCCTATCTTGTCCCAGACGTCGTCGATGGGGGAGGCGAGCTTCTTGGACGCGAAGAACTGCATCCGGTAGCCGGCGAACCAGTTGAACACGTCGTCCGGGGTGCCCTGGAGGTAGGAGTTGATCTGCTCCTGGAAGGTGTT
>NZ_JBEZHO010000108.1:0-2812 GCF_040650615.1 Streptomyces sp. NPDC048643 | reverse complement strand
AAACTGCTCCCCAACCGCGGCTGAGGCGCCTTCTCTTTGCTGGTGACTTTCACGATTCTCCCGAGAATGGATTCTTTGGACAGCTACGGTGCGACCCGATCAACGCCACGTTCGAGGCGCACGACGCACGAGGACTACGCCGGGGGCGCGTCCTCCACGTCACGGTTCCACTCGGACTTCGAGGACTGCCAGCCTTCCTCGTCCGCCCCGCGTCGCCAATAGCCGGAAATGGACACCTGATCGCGTGTCAGGCCGCGCTCCACCCGCAGGTGATGCCGAATCGCCTTCACGAAGTGCGCCTCACCGTGGACAAAGGCGTCCACCGTGCCGGTCGGGAAGTCCAGGGCGGAGACGGCCTCTTGGAGCGAGTCACCGAGCTGGCGCTCCCCACGGTGCAGCCACACGATCTCGGCATCCGCCGATGTCCGGATCTCCTGCTCCTCCTCCGGACCGGAGACCTCGATGAACGCTTTGGCGACCGCTCCCGACGGCAGCGCCTCCAGGGAAGCCCCGATCGCCGGCAGGACGCTCTCGTCTCCGATGAAAAGGTGCCAATCGGCCTCCGCCCTGGGCGAGTAGCCGCCGCCGGGACCGATGAAGTAGATCTCCTCCCCCGGCTTGACCTTCGCCGCCCAGGGACCGGCCAGACCACGTTCACCGTGATAGACGAAGTCCACGGACAGTTCGACGGCGTCCGGATCCCACCGACGGACCGTGTACGTACGGGTCTTGGGCCACTGGTCCTGGGGGAAGTCCTGGCGAATGGCCGAGATGTCGAACGGCTCGGGGTACCGCACGTGCTCCAGAGGGAAGATCAACTTGATGTAGTGATCGGTGTACTGCCCGGCGGAGAACCCTTGCAGGCCCTCACCGCCCAGTACGACCCTGGCCATGTGCGGGGTCACCCACTCGACGCGCAGTACCCGCCCGCGGTGCAGCCTCGACCTGTTGGACGTCGGTTTGTCGGACATCAAGGGCTCCTTGCCTGCTTCGTTCATCAGGACTGCTTCTTCAGCGCGCGAGCCAGAACCGGGGCAATGTCCGCGAGCGCATCCGAACTCATCATCTGCATGTGCTTGAAAGGGGTCACGTGCCGTTCGATGTGGCCGCTCACATACGGTTCCCACACCTCCGCGAGTCCGGTGGACGCACCGTCCCGCCCGGCCGCCTCGAAGAAGAGCATGTCGCCGTCGAAGTGCTCGGGGCCCGTTACCCGGCTGATCTTGAGGTTGTTCTCCGTGATGTCGATGAGAGCGGCCACGGTCCGTTCCTCAAGGCCGGCCAGTGTTCCGCCGTGGGACGCGAGGATCTCGAGGATGCGTGGCATCTCGATCGGGTCGTCGCCCGGTTCGGCGTGGAAGGCCCCGATGCCGTCGAACGCGAGCTCCAGGAGATCGCGCTGGCTGCGCGTGCTGTCCGCGCTGGCGTGTCCTCCGGTACCGGCATCGAGCACAGCCAGCAGGGACACCTGCTCGCCCTCCTGCTGGAGGCGGGCCGCGAGGTTGTGGGCGACCTTGCCGCCGAACGACCAGCCCAGGAGGGCGTACGGGCCGGACGGCTGGATCGCCCGGATCTGGCCGAGGTAGTCCTCGACCAGCTCATCCAGATCGGCGGGGAACGGCTCGTCCGCGGCCAGACCACGGGCCTGGAGCCCGTACACCGGGTGCTCCCTCGGGACGTAGCGCAGCAGCCCGGCGTAGCACCAGGCCATGCCGCCTCCGGGGTGCACGCAGAACAACGGCGAACGGCTGCCGACCGACCGCAGGCTCAGCACGGGTTCCAGTGCGCTGTCCTGCTCCTCGCTGTCCGCCTGGCCCAGGTTCGACAGAGCGGCCACGGTGGGGGTTTTGAGCAGCTTGTGAATCGAGAGCTTCACGCCCAGGATCGACCGGATCCGGCTGGCCAGGCGGGTCGCCAGCAGGGAGTGGCCGCCCAACTCGAAGAAGCTGTCGTCGATTCCTACCGTGGGAACGCCCAGGACCTCGGCGAACAGTCCGCACAGGATCTCCTCCCGCGGGGTGCGCGGACCGCGTCCGGCTCCGGCCTTCGTCGGCAGGTCCGGGGCGGGGAGGGCCCGTCGGTCCAGTTTGCCGTTGGTGGTCAGCGGGAGTCGGTCGAGAACCACGAACGCGGAGGGCACCATGTACTCCGGCAGGAGGCCGGCCGCGTGCGCGCGCAGGGCCTCGGTGTCCGGGGTGTCGGTGCCGGCCTCGGCCACCAGGTAGCCCACGAGGCCCTTGTCGCCCGACCGGTCCTCCCGGGCTATGACCGCGACCTGCGCGAGCCCCGGGAAGCGGCTCAACACCGTTTCTATCTCGCCGAGTTCGATGCGGAAGCCGCGGATCTTTACCTGGTCGTCGACGCGGCCGACGAACTCCAGCAGGCCATCGCCCGACCAGCGGGCGAGGTCCCCGGTGCGGTACATGTGGCTGCCCGCAGGACCGAGGGGATCGGCCACGAACCGCTCCGCCGTCAGGTCCGGCCGCCCGAAGTAGCCCCGGGCCAACCCCGCACCCGCCAGATAGAGTTCGGCGGTGGTTCCTGCCGGGGCGAGCGTCAGGGTTTCATCGAGGATGTAGGCGCGCATGCCGTCCAGCGGTTGCCCGACGGGTATGGGCGCCGGCACCTCGTCAGCGTCGGTCCAGGGAGCCTGGGTGGCGAACAGCGTGGTCTCGGTGGGGCCGTAGGCGCAGCGCACGACGGTGTCGGGGCACTTTTCCAGCACCCGCTGGACCGCGGTCGGGGAGATCACGTCACCGCCGGTGATCACCTCCCGCACACCCGCGAAGCAGCCCGGGTCCTCCTCCGCCAT
>NZ_JBEZHO010000107.1:0-3056 GCF_040650615.1 Streptomyces sp. NPDC048643 | reverse complement strand
TCGAAGGCGGCCAGTGCCCAGTCGTCGCGTGGGAAGTGGGCCGGTACCCAGTCCATCAGGACGCCGATTCCGGCCTGGTGGAGCGCGTCGACGAGGTACTTGAAGTCGTCCGGGGTGCCCAGGCGCGCGGTCGGCGCGTAGAACCCGGTGACCTGATACCCCCAGGAGCCGCCGAAGGGGTGCTCGGCTATGGGCATCAGCTCGACGTGTGTGAAGCCCAGGTCGGCGACGTAGGCGGGAAGCTGCTCGGCGAGCTGCCGATAGGTCAACCCGGGCCGCCAGGACGGAAGATGGACCTCGTACACGGAGAGCGGAGCCTCGTGTGCGGGTCGTTCGGCCCTCTTCTCCAGCCACCGCGCGTCCTGCCAGACGTGGTGCGACGCGTGCACGACCGAGGAGGTCTTGGGCGGCTCCTCGGTACGGCGGGCCATCGGGTCGGCGCGCAGGGTGTGGGAACCGTCGGGACGCGTGATGTCGAACTTGTACAGCTCGCCCTCACCGACCCCGGGCACGAACAGCTCCCACACCCCGGAGGAGCCGAGCGAGCGCATCGGATGCCCCGAGCCGTCCCAGAAGTTGAAGGCGCCGGCGACCCGGACCCCCTGTGCGTTCGGGGCCCACACCGTGAACCGTGTCCCGGCGACGCCCTGTTGCTCCATCGGCTCCGCGCCGAGCGCCTTCCACAGTTCCTCGTGCCGGCCCTCGCCTATCAGGTGCAGGTCCAGCTCGCCGAGCGACGGAAGGAAGCGGTACGCGTCCTCGGCCTCCACCACCGTGTCCTCGTACGTCGCGAGCAGCCGGTAGGTCTCCGGGACCGCGCGCAGCGGCAGCAGTCCGGAGAAGAACCCGCCGCCGTCGTCCTGGAGTTCGGCCCGCAGGTCCTCGGTGACGACGGTGACGCCGAGCGCGTACGGGCGGAAGGCCCGGAAGGCGATGCCGCCCGGCAACGGGTGCGCCCCCAGCACCCCGTGCGGATTGTGGTGCGTGCCGCTCAGCAGCCGCTCACGGTCGCTCGCGTCGACCCCGGCGAAGACGGGAGCCGCCTCCGCGGGGCCGGAGCCGGAGCCGTCCGCCGGGAGGGCGGAAGTGCCGTCCGGCAGGCCGGGACCGGCGTCGAAGGTGTCCGAACCGCCGTCCGGCAGGCCGGGGCCGCTCTCGGTGAGTGCGGACTCCGGGATCCTCGCCATGGCGCTCACGCCCTTCTTGGAGCCCTTCTTGGCGGAGGAGGACTTCTTGCCGGTGCCGGTCTTCGCGGACACCGTTTTCTCGGCCGCCGTCTTCTTCCCGGCATCCGGCTTCTTCGAGCCATTCTTCTTCGGACTGTCGTCGGACGGGGGGCGGGGCGTCACGGGAGGGGCCTCCTCGGGAGGGGGAACGGAGTCACGCTCAGGGGGTGTTCAGGACGACGCGGCGAGCCGCCGCACCGCGGCCAGCGGAACCGGCAGCCAGTCCGGGCGGTGCCGCGCCTCGTACACGACCTCGTACACCGCCTTGTCCGTCTCGAAGGCGCGCAGCAGGACGGGGTCCGTGCGCGGGTCGAGTCCGGAGACCTCGGCGTAGCCGGCGCAGTACGCGGCCCGGCAGGCGTCGGCCCAGCCGGACGCCGGTGGCTCGGAGGCGTCCTCGGTCCGCGAGGAGCCGGCGGCCGGGGGCAGCGAGTGGGCCGCGTAGTCGAAGGAGCGCAGCATGCCCGCGATGTCGCGGGCCGGGGGCTGCGGCATCCGGCGTTCGGCGAGCGGCTTGGACGGCTCGCCCTCGAAGTCGATGAGGGACCACTCCCCGTCGGGCGAGCGCAGGCACTGGCCGAGATGCAGATCGCCGTGGATGCGCTGTGCGGTCCAGGTGTGGCCCTCGGCGGACAGGTCCGCCAGCGCCTCGAACGCGGTGCGCAGGCCGGGCGCGTAGGGCCGCAGGGCCGGGACGGCCTGTGCGGCGGCCTCCAGGCGCTCGGTCATCGTGTCGACGAGCGGCGCCATCTGGTGGTGGCCCAGGGTCACCGTGGGCAGCGCCCGGGCGAGCGACGTGTGGACCTCGGCGGTGGCCCGGCCCAGGGCCCGTGCCTCGGCGGTGAAGTCCTCGCCCTTGGCCAGCTCGCGCAGCGCCAGCTCCCAGCCGTCGGCCGCGCCCTGCACGAAGGGCTGGAGAACACCGAGCACGTACGTCTCGGCGTCCAGGTCCGCGAGCATCCAGGCCGCGGGCGCCGGGACCCGTGCGCAGCCCTCGCGGGCCAGCGCCAGCGGGAGTTCCAGGTCGGGGTTGACCCCGGGCACGATCCGGCGCAGCAGCTTCAGGATGAACGTATCTCCGTACACGATCGAGGAGTTGGACTGCTCCGCCGTGACCAGGCGCGGAACGAGGTCCTCGCGTATTTCCTGGCGGAGGTCGCGCTCGAAGCGCAGGTCGCCGACGCGGGCCCCGGTGCGCAGGGCCTCCAGCAGGACTCCGGCGGGGCGGGGGTCGTACAGCGCCTCGTACACCGTGCGGCCGGCCAGCGGCCCGTCCTCCAGGTGCCCGATCAGCGCGGGCGCCAGATGCTGTGGCAGTACGTCGCGCACGCCGATGAGCAGTTGGTAGCAGTCCCCGGGCTGCGGGGACGCGCCGTGCGCCGCGGTGAGCGGCTGATGTGCGCGTACGAGCAGATGGATCAGGCCCAACTGGGCCGTGGGCGGCAGGAGTTCCACCGCGGCCACCAGCGAGAATCCGGTCACCGGACGCCCCTTGCCCGCGAACCAGCGCTGCCGGGGCAGCCATTCCCGTAGGAGCGGATCGAGCGACGCGAGCAACTCGGGGCGTGCGAGCGGGGCCGGGGCGGAGTGGGTGACAACTTCCGACATGGGCGTCGCGTCCTTTCCCCAGTGCCCGGGTTCCCGGATACCGGGCGAGTCGGGGGGTGTTCCTGATGGGTGCCCCGGGCGGGGCGGTGGAAACCGCCCCGCCCGCAGCTTCTAGACCGCGTCCGTCCGCAGCCGGAACCAGTAGAAGCCGTGTCCGGCGAGGGTGAGCAGGTAGGGCAGTTCGCCGATGGCGGGGAAGCGGACGCCGCCGATGAGTTCGAC
>NZ_JBEZHO010000106.1:0-3361 GCF_040650615.1 Streptomyces sp. NPDC048643 | reverse complement strand
TCTCGGGCTTTCCTCCGGGCGCTTCCCTTCGGTCTTGCGTTTCCGACTCTATCAGACCGTTTCCGTATCCGATTTCCTCGGCGCTTTCCAGGTTTCCGCTTTCGCGTTTCCCTTTCCGGCGAGTCCGACTCTACCAGATCCTTTCGGGCCTGATTCCCGGTCGGCCGGGGTTGCCTTTGGGCCTTTGAAAGCTTTCGCGTTTCGTCGGCCTTTCGACATTCACTACGTTAACCGATTCCCTCGGTGACTCATAATCGAGTTCCGCGGGTTCGAATTCAGGCATGCGGACATGCCGAATGTGCCCCGGCGGAGGGGAAGTCGTAGGTAGTGGGTTGGCCGCTTCCGGCTGCTGGCTGAACGCCGTACCCGGTTCAAGCGGCTCGGGCTACATTACGGTTCCCGCAAGGGCGAGTCAAGTTGAGCGCCGACGGGGTACGTGGGCTCGATAAGGGCTCACCGTCGGGTCGTTGGCGATCCAGAACCGCCAGGGGTGGACGCCCCCGTCACCCGAGACTCCGGTGCGTGGGCCACTGCTCACCTGGTCGGGAAGGACCGGTGTGCCGGTCAGCATGGTCACGGGTGAGCCCCCGGGGCCGCAGGCGTCCGTGCCGTCGAGTGACCGGTCCACGTCGAGTGCCGTCGCGAGGCGGGCCGGCCCTTTGGCCAGTTCCCTGTCGTTTCGGGCCGAGAGTCGACGTTTGCGGGCCAGTTCCGCGCCCACCGTGACCTCGCCGGCCCGGAGGAGAACACCGCTGGGCCTGCCCTCGGGGCCGCAGACCAGGTTCATGCAGAACCACATGCCGTAGGTGAAGTAGACGTACACGTGACCGGGAGGACCGAACATCACGCCGTTGCGGGCGGTGCGGCCGCGGTAGGCGTGTGAGCCCGGGTCGTCCGGTCCGTCGTACGCCTCGACCTCCGTGAGACGCAGTTCGATGGGACCGTCCGGGGTGGCGCGTACGAGGAGACGCCCCAGGAGGTCGGGGGCCACCTCCAGTACGGGGCGGTCGAAGAAGTCCCGTGTCAGGGGCGTACGGTCAGGGGCCGCGATCATGGCGTCCGAGCGTAGTCCAGCCGTCCGGTCCGCCGGGCGAAGGCCGGAGCGGCGCAGGGCGGTCCTGAGGGATGGCTGTCGGCGGGGTGGTCAGGTGTCCCCTCCCTTGGAAGGGTGAGGACACGGAACCGGTCGGGGCCGGATCGCGTTTGTAGGGATCAAGGGATCCACACGGACACAGGACGGAACAGGCTTTGCCTGGGGAGGAAGTGACATGGGGTTCAAGCGGCTGCTTGCGAGCATGGGGGCCGGTGGGGCTTCGGTCGAGACGGTGCTGACCGAGGCGAACACCGTTCCGGGCGGCGTCGTCCAGGGCGAGGTGCGGATCCAGGGCGGATCGGTCAACCAGGCGATCGAGGGTCTGTCGGTCGGCCTGCAGGCCAAGGTCGAGGTCGAGGGGCACGACGACCAGGAGTACAAGCAGAACATCGACTTCGCGAAGCTGCGGCTCGGTGGGGCCTTCGAGCTGCAGGCGGGAGCCGTGCACGCGGTGCCGTTCGGGCTGGAGATCCCGTGGGAGACGCCGATCACCATGATCGACGGACAGAGCCTGCGAGGCATGAACATCGGCGTGACCACCGAGCTGGAGATCGCCCGCGCGATCGACTCGGGTGACCTCGACCCGATCAACGTGCACCCGATGCCCGCGCAGAAGGCCATCCTCGACGCGTTCATCCAGCTCGGTTTCCGCTTCAAGAGCGCGGACATGGAGCGCGGCCACATCCGGAACACGCGTCAGCGGCTGCCGTTCTACCAGGAGATCGAGTTCTACCCGCCGTCGCAGTACCGCGGGCTGAACCAGGTCGAGCTGAGTTTCGTCTCGGACGACCGCGCGATGGACGTCATCCTGGAGATGGACAAGAAGCCCGGCCTCTTCAGCGAGGGCAGCGACTCCTTCCGGTCCTTCCAGGTGGGCCTGCAGGACTTCCACGGCACGGACTGGGCCGGGTATCTGAACCAGTGGCTGTCCGAGGTCGGCAGCAAGCGCAGTTGGTTCTAGGACTGTCCTAGGCTCGGACTCACAGATTCCGCCGTTCAGGAGGTATGACGTGACCGAGCTCAACAGGGCGCCGCTCCCGCACGCTTTCCATCCGCCGGTGCCGGCGTTCACGGTCACCAGCGAGGACGTCGAGCCGGGAGCCGTGCTGAAGGACGCACAGGTCCAGGCCGCCGGGAACACCTCTCCCCAGCTCAGCTGGGAGGGGTTCCCGGCGGAGACCAAGAGCTTCGCCGTGACCTGCTTCGACCCGGACGCCCCTACGGGCAGCGGGTTCTGGCACTGGGTCGTGTTCGACATCCCGGTCTCCGTGACGGAGCTGCCGGTGGGTGCGGGGAGCGGCAAGTTCGAGGGATTGCCCGAGGGCGCGGTCCAGGCCCGCAACGACTACGGGTCGCGGGACTTCGGCGGCGCCGCGCCGCCCCCCGGTGATCCCGCCCACCGGTACGTGTTCACGGTGTACGCGGTGGATCAGGAGAAGCTCGGCCCCGACGCGGAGGCGTCGCCGGCCGTGGTGGGCTTCAACCTCCGGTTCCACACGCTGGCGCGCGCCCAGCTCGTCGGTGAGTACGCGGCTCCTGCCGAAGACTGACGTTCACGGAACGTTTGCCCGCCTCTGGTCTTGGAAGTGATCAGGGGCGGGCATTTTTTATTGCGTTGTCCATCTCGTCGTGCCCGGCCAAAGTTGATCCCAGTCCGCCGCAGGTGGGCCGGTGCGCAAGAGGAGGTGGGCTGAATGCGGGACACGCTGGTACTGAACGCGAGCTTTGAGCCGCTGTCGACGGTGACGTTGAACCGAGCCGTCGTTCTGGTACTGACGGACAAGGCCGTCGTCGAGCAGGCCCACCCCGAACTGCGTATGCGCGGAGCCGCCCTGGACATCCCCGTGCCCCGGGTGATCAGGCTCTGCCGGTATGTCCGGGTGCCCTTCCGAAGACAAGCGCCGTGGTCGAGGCGGGGTGTGCTGATACGTGACCGGCACCGCTGTGCCTACTGCGGTCGCCGTGCCACGACCGTGGACCACGTGGTGCCGCGGGCTCAGGGTGGTCAGGACTCGTGGTTGAACACGGTGGCTTCGTGCGCCGAGGACAACCACCGCAAGGCGGCCCGTACGCCGGAGCAGGCCGAGATGCCGTTGCTGCGGCAGCCGTTCGAGCCGACACCGGCGGACGCCATGCTGCTGGCGCTCGGCCAGGACGACTTCAAGGCGCTTCCGGAGTGGCTGGCCCAGCCCGCCGCGTGACGCCGTACGACGTAGGGGCCCACCTCCTGGCCAGGAGGTGGGCCCCGGCGGCGGAGGGCGGCAGTCC
>NZ_JBEZHO010000105.1:3854-5273 GCF_040650615.1 Streptomyces sp. NPDC048643 | reverse complement strand
ACACAGTGGACGCGAGCAACTGAGGACAAGCCCTCGGCCTATTAGTACCAGTCACCTCCAGCGGTTACCCGCCTTCCAGATCTGGCCTATCAACCCAGTCGTCTACTGGGAGCCTTAACCCCTCAAGGGGGTGGGAATACTCATCTCGAAGCAGGCTTCCCGCTTAGATGCTTTCAGCGGTTATCCCTCCCGAACGTAGCCAACCAGCCATGCCCTTGGCAGGACAACTGGCACACCAGAGGTTCGTCCGTCCCGGTCCTCTCGTACTAGGGACAGCCCTTCTCAATATTCCTACGCGCACAGCGGATAGGGACCGAACTGTCTCACGACGTTCTAAACCCAGCTCGCGTACCGCTTTAATGGGCGAACAGCCCAACCCTTGGGACCGACTCCAGCCCCAGGATGCGACGAGCCGACATCGAGGTGCCAAACCATCCCGTCGATATGGACTCTTGGGGAAGATCAGCCTGTTATCCCCGGGGTACCTTTTATCCGTTGAGCGACGGCGCTTCCACAAGCCACCGCCGGATCACTAGTCCCGACTTTCGTCCCTGCTCGACCCGTCGGTCTCACAGTCAAGCTCCCTTGTGCACTTACACTCAACACCTGATTACCAACCAGGCTGAGGGAACCTTTGGGCGCCTCCGTTACTCTTTAGGAGGCAACCGCCCCAGTTAAACTACCCATCAGACACTGTCCCTGATCCGGATCACGGACCCAGGTTAGACATCCAGCACGACCAGACTGGTATTTCAACGACGACTCCACCATGGCTGGCGCCATGACTTCAAAGTCTCCCAGCTATCCTACACAAGCCGAACCGAACACCAATATCAAACTGTAGTAAAGGTCCCGGGGTCTTTCCGTCCTGCTGCGCGAAACGAGCATCTTTACTCGTAGTGCAATTTCACCGGGCCTATGGTTGAGACAGTCGAGAAGTCGTTACGCCATTCGTGCAGGTCGGAACTTACCCGACAAGGAATTTCGCTACCTTAGGATGGTTATAGTTACCACCGCCGTTTACTGGCGCTTAAGTTCTCAGCTTCGCCACCCCGAAGAGTGACTAACCGGTCCCCTTAACGTTCCAGCACCGGGCAGGCGTCAGTCCGTATACATCGCCTTACGGCTTCGCACGGACCTGTGTTTTTAGTAAACAGTCGCTTCTCGCTGGTCTCTGCGGCCACCCCCAGCTCACCGAGTAAATCGGATCACCAGTGATGGCCCCCCTTCTCCCGAAGTTACGGGGGCATTTTGCCGAGTTCCTTAACCATAGTTCACCCGAACGCCTCGGTATTCTCTACCTGACCACCTGAGTCGGTTTAGGGTACGGGCCGCCATGAAACTCGCTAGAGGCTTTTCTCGACAGCATAGGATCATCCACTTCACCACAATCGGCTCGGCATCAGGTCTCAGCCTTAA
>NZ_JBEZHO010000105.1:0-3756 GCF_040650615.1 Streptomyces sp. NPDC048643 | reverse complement strand
GGGTACGGGCCGCCATGAAACTCGCTAGAGGCTTTTCTCGACAGCATAGGATCATCCACTTCACCACAATCGGCTCGGCATCAGGTCTCAGCCTTAATGTGCGACGGATTTACCTATCACACGGCCTACACCCTTACCCCGGGACAACCACCGCCCGGGATGGACTACCTTCCTGCGTCACCCCATCACTCACCTACTACCACCTTGGGCCGGCGGCTCCACCACTCCCCTCAACTCCGAAGAGATCAGGGCGGCTTCACGGCCTTAGCATTAATGGGCTCGATGTTTGACGCTTCACAGCGGGTACCGGAATATCAACCGGTTATCCATCGACTACGCCTGTCGGCCTCGCCTTAGGTCCCGACTTACCCTGGGCAGATCAGCTTGACCCAGGAACCCTTAGTCAATCGGCGCACACGTTTCTCACGTGTGTATCGCTACTCATGCCTGCATTCTCACTCGTGAACCGTCCACCACTGCCTTCCGGCGCGGCTTCACCCGGCACACGACGCTCCCCTACCCATCACAGCGGGCGTTGGCCCTATTGCTGCAATGACACGACTTCGGCGGTACGCTTGAGCCCCGCTACATTGTCGGCGCGGAATCACTAGACCAGTGAGCTATTACGCACTCTTTCAAGGGTGGCTGCTTCTAAGCCAACCTCCTGGTTGTCTGTGCGACTCCACATCCTTTCCCACTTAGCGTACGCTTAGGGGCCTTAGTCGATGCTCTGGGCTGTTTCCCTCTCGACCATGGAGCTTATCCCCCACAGTCTCACTGCCGTGCTCTCACTTACCGGCATTCGGAGTTTGGCTAAGGTCAGTAACCCGGTAGGGCCCATCGCCTATCCAGTGCTCTACCTCCGGCAAGAAACACACGACGCTGCACCTAAATGCATTTCGGGGAGAACCAGCTATCACGGAGTTTGATTGGCCTTTCACCCCTAACCACAGGTCATCCCCCAGGTTTTCAACCCTGGTGGGTTCGGTCCTCCACGACCTCTTACAGCCGCTTCAACCTGCCCATGGCTAGATCACTCCGCTTCGGGTCTTGAGCGCGCTACTAAATCGCCCTATTCGGACTCGCTTTCGCTACGGCTTCCCCACACGGGTTAACCTCGCAACACACCGCAAACTCGCAGGCTCATTCTTCAAAAGGCACGCAGTCACGACGCACCGAGTAAACTCGATGCGCGACGCTCCCACGGCTTGTAGGCACACGGTTTCAGGTACTATTTCACTCCGCTCCCGCGGTACTTTTCACCATTCCCTCACGGTACTATCCGCTATCGGTCACCAGGGAATATTTAGGCTTAGCGGGTGGTCCCGCCAGATTCACACGGGATTTCTCGGGCCCCGTGCTACTTGGGTGTCTCTCAAACGAGCCGTTGATGTTTCGACTACGGGGGTCTTACCCTCTACGCCGGACCTTTCGCATGTCCTTCGCCTACATCAACGGTTTCTGACTCGTCTCACAGCCGGCAGACTGTGAAAGAGAGATCCCACAACCCCCTGCATGCAACCCCTGCCGGGTCTCACACATACAAGGTTTGGCCTCATCCGGTTTCGCTCGCCACTACTCCCGGAATCACGGTTGTTTTCTCTTCCTGCGGGTACTGAGATGTTTCACTTCCCCGCGTTCCCTCCACACTGCCTATGTGTTCAGCAGTGGGTGACAGCCCATGACGACTGCCGGGTTTCCCCATTCGGAAACCCCCGGATCAAAGCCTGGTTGACGGCTCCCCGGGGACTATCGTGGCCTCCCACGTCCTTCATCGGTTCCTGGTGCCAAGGCATCCACCGTGCGCCCTTAAAAACTTGGCCACAGATGCTCGCGTCCACTGTGCAGTTCTCAAACAACGACCAACCACCCATCACCCCCGGTTACCACCGGAGTTCACTGGGGCCGGCACTGAAGGCAGCCAACAATCGGCCGTACCTTCAGACACCCAACAGCGTGCCCGACACCCTCACCACTCGTGATCAGCTTTCCACGCTCCGAAGAACAGTACTTGCAGCCCGAGATGACTTGAGTGCCGAATAATCAACGTTCCACCCATGAGCAACCACCGTCGAACGTATGCCGACGTAATGGCCCTGGACCACCAAGCAAGCTTGGCGGCCTAGATGCTCCTTAGAAAGGAGGTGATCCAGCCGCACCTTCCGGTACGGCTACCTTGTTACGACTTCGTCCCAATCGCCAGTCCCACCTTCGACAGCTCCCTCCCACAAGGGGTTGGGCCACCGGCTTCGGGTGTTACCGACTTTCGTGACGTGACGGGCGGTGTGTACAAGGCCCGGGAACGTATTCACCGCAGCAATGCTGATCTGCGATTACTAGCAACTCCGACTTCATGGGGTCGAGTTGCAGACCCCAATCCGAACTGAGACAGGCTTTTTGAGATTCGCTCCGCCTCGCGGCTTCGCAGCTCTTTGTACCTGCCATTGTAGCACGTGTGCAGCCCAAGACATAAGGGGCATGATGACTTGACGTCGTCCCCACCTTCCTCCGAGTTGACCCCGGCAGTCTCCTGTGAGTCCCCATCACCCCGAAGGGCATGCTGGCAACACAGAACAAGGGTTGCGCTCGTTGCGGGACTTAACCCAACATCTCACGACACGAGCTGACGACAGCCATGCACCACCTGTACACCGACCACAAGGGGGGCACTATCTCTAATGCTTTCCGGTGTATGTCAAGCCTTGGTAAGGTTCTTCGCGTTGCGTCGAATTAAGCCACATGCTCCGCTGCTTGTGCGGGCCCCCGTCAATTCCTTTGAGTTTTAGCCTTGCGGCCGTACTCCCCAGGCGGGGAACTTAATGCGTTAGCTGCGGCACCGACGACGTGGAATGTCGCCAACACCTAGTTCCCACCGTTTACGGCGTGGACTACCAGGGTATCTAATCCTGTTCGCTCCCCACGCTTTCGCTCCTCAGCGTCAGTAATGGCCCAGAGATCCGCCTTCGCCACCGGTGTTCCTCCTGATATCTGCGCATTTCACCGCTACACCAGGAATTCCGATCTCCCCTACCACACTCTAGCCTGCCCGTATCGACTGCAGACCCGGGGTTAAGCCCCGGGCTTTCACAACCGACGTGACAAGCCGCCTACGAGCTCTTTACGCCCAATAATTCCGGACAACGCTTGCGCCCTACGTATTACCGCGGCTGCTGGCACGTAGTTAGCCGGCGCTTCTTCTGCAGGTACCGTCACTTTCGCTTCTTCCCTGCTGAAAGAGGTTTACAACCCGAAGGCCGTCATCCCTCACGCGGCGTCGCTGCATCAGGCTTTCGCCCATTGTGCAATATTCCCCACTGCTGCCTCCCGTAGGAGTCTGGGCCGTGTCTCAGTCCCAGTGTGGCCGGTCGCCCTCTCAGGCCGGCTACCCGTCGTCGCCTTGGTGAGCCACTACCTCACCAACAAGCTGATAGGCCGCGGGCTCATCCTTCACCGCCGGAGCTTTTAACCCCCACCCATGCAGGCAGGAGTATTATCCGGTATTAGACCCCGTTTCCAGGGCTTGTCCCAGAGTGAAGGGCAGATTGCCCACGTGTTACTCACCCGTTCGCCACTAATCCACCCCGAAAGGCTTCATCGTTCGACTTGCATGTGTTAAGCACGCCGCCAGCGTTCGTCCTGAGCCAGGATCAAACTCTCCGTGAATGTTTTCCCGTAATCGGGACGACACCACGAGAGCGGAACAACCGGTCGGAATAGGACCGGTCGTTCACAGCGTCCTCGCTGTGCGCCTACCCC
>NZ_JBEZHO010000104.1:0-5623 GCF_040650615.1 Streptomyces sp. NPDC048643 | reverse complement strand
CGCGGCATCACCACGGAACGGCTGCTCGGCAGCGACGGACTGGTGAGCGCCGGCGCCACGGCGTCGGGCCCCACCCATGTCGCGTCCCAGCCATCACAGGATGAAAGTGGTGATTCTTCCGGTTCGGGGTAACCGGGCAGTCATGGCCGGAGGCGGCCGTGACGCCAGGAACCATGGCCCTCCAACACGCCGCCTCCGGCCATCCACGTGATGCACAGCGAGCGCGGGATCAAGAAGTATGGGCACGCGCATTCCTGAAGGAATGTCACCGAATTCGATAACGCCGGAAGAGCCCTCACAGGTCGACTGAGGGCAGGCAACGAATTCGATGAGGGCACCGTACTTACATAAGGGACGCCAGCTGAGGCTCGAGCCGAACCGACGGCAACATCGTCGAGCAACACCCGGACGATGTCGCTTCCTCCTACATCGTCCTCGACACCGGCCCATGAATCTTCGCCAGGCACATCCTGCTCCCAGCAGGCACCGTCCAGCCGGTCGACCTGAACAAGCACGAGATCCGCGTGGCCCTCGCCAAGAACCAGATCAAGAACTCCCCCGAGTTCGACAACGGCAGGGACGCCGGCTACCACGGGCAGGGCGGCAGCTTCTACCAGAACTGGCGGAGCATCTGACGCGGGCCAGCACGCGCGGGAAGCCCCCAGGGGACCGTGTTCACGCTGCGGCAGCGGGATCCGCGGACTCTGAGGTGCGACGGTAATCGTTGTTGATGCGCTGCGCTTCTTCGAGCTGGTCTTCGAGGATGACGATGCGGCAGGCAGCCTCGACCGGCGTGCCCCGATCGACAAGCTCGCGCGCCCGGGCGGCAATGCGCAGCTGGTAGCGGGAGTAGCGGCGGTGCCCGCCCGGGGAACGCAGCGGGGTGATCAGGCGTGCCTCACCGATCGCACGGAGGAAGCCCTGGGTGGTGCCCAGGATTTCGGCGGCCCGCCCCATCGTGTACGCGGGGTAGGCATCATCATCGAGCCGGTCGAACGAGTCGTCTGCTGTCATCGCACCTCTCTGAAACCGAACGCATGGAGGGGCCCTGGCACCATGTGCCAGGGCCCCGAAGGAACTGCTACACCATCTGCCGGCCCTGATACTGCGCCGGCCTACTGTTTCCGTGAACCCGACCAGATTGGCTCAGGGTTCGCGGGGATCGCGGTTGCTCGACCGGAGACCACCTCACTATCGATGTCCTGCGGTACCCGGGCTCAGTCAATCCGCCCGGGCGATCCTGATGGCGCCTCGCTCCTCCGTTCATTCCCTCTGGGATCAATCAACTTCAACTGCTGGTACTGCTCTACTGCGTCCTTCTCATGATGCGAACTGCTCGGTGACCTGAGGAAGCGTCACTCTTCGGCAGCCAGCCCCGTCGCCCGTCCTGCAACTAACGCTCTGGCTTAGAACCCCGCTGCCGAACCTCCCGGTGCGCGCGCCCGCAGCCGACGCCTTCACCGAGGTACTGCTCACTGACTTCACTGCTGGGTACGGCGCTTACCGGTACTGCCACCGCAGTTGACTGCGGTCCTGCTCGCGGTGGCCCCTGATCACTGCGGGCTACCCGGTCCGGTCGCCAGTCCCGTCGCCGACCTGCAACAACCCTGGCTTCGGAACTCCACCACCGCACCGTCCTGCACACTGCAACTATCTCTACTCTCCCGGCAGTTCGTGTCTGTCGGGCCCTGCTGTCTTCCTGGCTACGAGAGAAACCATAGCCAGTCGATCAGGCAATGTCTACTCCAGCCACCACAGATTTACGCTGGGCTGGTGAAGAGGTTTCCGGGCGTGCGAGCTTCGGGACTGCCGGTAGGAAGATCGGTAGAAGCGCCGAGGGGAACGGCGGCCCTGTTGACCGACTCCAGGAGGACCACCCGCGGCTTTCCGCTCACCCGTGTGCCCCATCCGCCTGGCCGCGCCCTGTCGGGAGGGGCACGTTGGGGTGTGGCGGCCCGGCTCACCCCCCTCCCGAACCGGGCCGCCCTCGCAGTCCGCACAGCGCCGCAGCCCGCAAGATCCTGCTTCACCAGCAGGCGGCCCGTGATCGGCAAGGACTAAAGACACGCGTCGTCTGGCCCCGTCCCAGTTCTCGGGTCCTGGGACCGGGCAGGAGCGCCAAGGAGTGTGGCGGAACGGGCAGCCGCGCCGACTTCACCCCTTGAGGACCGGGCCGCCCTTGCGGACCACGCAGTGTTGCCCCACCCCCTCACCTGCCCATCCCCACAGGTACCGGACCGCCCAACAGCCGTGTGCGCCCGTCAGGGCTTGAGAGCTTCGGCGAGCGTGGGATAACAGGCGATGATCGTGTCGAGGCCGACCAGTTTAACAACGCACTGAACCGGTGCAGTCAGTGCCGCCAGACGCAGCCAGCGCCATCAGCGTCCTCCTCGACCACCTGCGGCCACTTCGGAGTTTCGAGGCCAGAGTGCGGTTACCCAGAGCCATGCGGCCGTGGGGGCCGCGGAAAAGACCTGAACATCTGGGGTTCAGGGGGTGGGCTCATCGGAGCAGATCCGGCGAGCCCACAACGGCCGGCCCGCCCCAACTCGCCCCTGGGGCGGGCCGAATCGTTGACCAGCACTGCGGATGAGGCCCTGCGGTGACTGCCTTATGCAGGCGGAAAGCTAAGGCCGGGTGCTCTTGAAGCGGACCGCGTTGCCCCACCGCTCCTGCTGCGGACCGAAACAGTACGTACACAAGGGCAGGCCGCCGGGCCCGTACCCGTGGGTCTTGCGCCCGCATCCCGAACACGGCCCGACATGGCTGCCGGCACACGCCATGATGCTCGGATCGGCATCAGCGATCGGTGGCACCTTGAGCGTCATCGCGTTCCCCTTCTCCACGGCCCACACCAGGGCATCGAACAAGAATAGAACGCTTCAGAACCACACTTAATGACCGACTCACCCCATTAGCAACGAAAAGGCCTCATGAGGCGTAGCCAGGAGCGGAGGTCCGTCGTTGCACCGAACACCACCCCTCCCCACCGAGCACCGGCGGCGGCCCGATACCGACTCCGCACCTCGCGAGCCGGGCCGCCCTCGAAATCCACGACGAGTACGAGGTCGTCGATCCCACCGGTTTCAGCCCTTCGGCTCGATACGCTCCCCCAGCTTGACCTCGACGATCTCAATGTCCGTGGAGCCCCCGCCTCCAAGCCGCTTCTTGCGGTCCTTGGCACTGGGCATCTCGTAGCCGACGCCGGACGCCTGCGCCGTGCCATCAGCATCGGTCCAGGTGAGGCCATAGACCTTCATCGTGATCACCGCATTCTCGCTCCCAGGTCCGACAGTGACAGCTGTCAGGGACTGCGTCGCCGACTGGTGGCGAACAGAACCAGCGCGGTGAGAACAGCGAGCACGGCCACGACGATGGCGGCTTCCAGCTCGATGACGGCCAGGACAACGAACAGGGCAACGGCCAAAAGGCATCCGACAACGACGCGGCTGCCGGCGGCTCGACGCGCGCGCTTCGGGTCCTTCCATGGGTCGCCTTCGTGGAACGCCATCGGCGCCTCCCGGGGGATGGGCTTCTCCTTCCAGGGTGCGCCGGATGGGCGGGCCACGCTTGGCAGGGACGTAGGCGTGCGGTCAGCTGACGCGCGTGTCAGTGACGACCGCGTGCTGACCGCCAGAACCTCGACAGTGTGTCGCCGCCAAGCGCCCGGCGCCGGCTCCGTTGGCGGCGCGAGCCCGGTGCTCTGGGGAGGAGTGGAAGGTGGGCGGTCGCGCCAGCAGGAGCGCGACCGCCCACGCCCGCAGGCGCGACCACAGCGACGACGGGAGGGCCGCCTCCCGCGCTACTCGTCACCGGACGGGAGACAACCTCCCCATTATGGACGGCCGTTCCCGCACCGGCCGGCAGCCGCGGCGATGCAAAGACCCGTGTCGATGGGCGAGACGCGTCGTCCCCACAAGGGCGCGCCGGTTCCAAGGACGCAGCCGGCCCGTGCCCCGTGAGGTCCCTGTCATCGCGCGGACCCTCACGAGTGGCCCGGGCTCATAGTGCGGATCTCCAAGCAGGCTGGACGGTTCTCCAGACGCCTTGTGTCTCAGTTGCCCGCTGGTAGGCCACTCAGTTTCGTCTGCTTCCCGCGGTCCCTCCCGCGGGGGCATTCGGGCCGCCAGGTGGCCACCAGCGCTCCTGCCAGGAAAAGTTCGGCGATGTCGCCTCCGTAGTACATGATCTCGGCGCCCTGCTGGACCTGGCCGATAGAAGCGTGGATGTCGACGAAGATTCCGCCGTACATGGCCTGAGCAATCAGAGCGTGTGCGGCGATCGCGACACGAGGTAGCCCAAGCCGGTGCGTACGCCAGGCCGCGCGGGCGCGGGCTTGGTGCCCGCGATGACGTAGGCGAACAGACACCCGGTCGCGAGGAAGTGGGCGTGCAGGACCACCCGCGGAGCAGGCTTCTCTGCGCTTCACCTGACCGATCTCGCCGCCACACCGCCGCCACGCGCTGTCGATGAATTTCCTTCATCCGGGCCGGACGATGTCTTCGCGACGGTAGGCCGTTCCTGTCAGAAGGTCAGCCGTCTGCACGTTCCACGGCAGCCTTGATACCACGCAGGGTTTCGCGCAGGCCATCGTCGACCTGGGCTCCCTCGACGTGCTCGGTGTGCAGTTCGACGGTGAGACGGGAGGTTCCCTCGTCGTCGCCGACCGCGACGTGGAGCTGTCCGTGGTAGTCGCTGGGGCCGGGCGTGCCCCACACGAGGATCTTCCCCTCTTCCAATACTCGGATCCACGCCTCGCTGGTCACATCCTGTTCGGACCCCTCGGGAAGATCGACGTGGGCTGTGACGGTGACGCGCTCACCGTCGTGGCGGCGGGCGGCCGACAGCCGCGGCAGGTACGCGGGAAGGTTTTCGACGTCGGCCAAGTAGTCGAAGAGCCTGTCGGGCGGGACGTCGACGGTGATCGTGTTGTCGTAGTCGCTCATGCGAAGGTGAGTTCCCGGATCGGTCGCCCTATCACTCCACACCCGCCGATTCCACCCACGAAGGAATGACCCAGGGGCAGTACAGGCGCTGCCCCGCCCCTCATCCGTCCTCGCGTTCTCCGAGCCTGATTGAGTGCGTCGACCAGGGCGGCGCCCAGGCGCCGAACGGCGGCGGTTCGGGCGGCCCTTGGCGGCAACAGGTGCCTCAGCTCGTAGCGGCCACCCGATGTATCGCTGGGAACGGTCAACAACGGCAGGGTCGGTGCCTGCTCCAACTTCTCGGACGGTCCACTCGGCGGCGAGGGAACCACAGCCAACCTGGTCCGTTTCCATCCACTGGCAGGTCTGGCGATGGCTCAAGCCACCGTCGGCCGGCTTCTCGCCGCACAGCAGTCAGTCGGCCCGCCCCGGGTGAAACCGGCCGTCATCGCCCGGCACCGCGAAGGTTCTACCCGCGGGCCCGGACGGAGGCTAGGGCAGCGTGCAGGGCTGGCCGTCGGCCTTTGGTCGGCGAGCGTGGTCGATCGTTTCCGCGCAGCAAGGCGGGGGTTTGAGATCGCCGTCACCGAACATACGGAGTCTCTGACACGGCCTTTATACGACCAGGTAGGAGACACACATCATGGGCATCATCGCCTGGATACTCATCGGTCTGCTCGCGGGCATCATCGCCAAGG
>NZ_JBEZHO010000103.1:0-6271 GCF_040650615.1 Streptomyces sp. NPDC048643 | reverse complement strand
GCCGCCTACTCCCACCAGGACGTACCGTTCGAACGACTGGTGGAGGCGATCAACCCCCAGCGGTCGCTGGCCCGCCACCCCCTGTTCCAGGTCATGCTGGTGATGCACAGCAACGCGGCCCCCGCGTTCGAACTGCCCGGTCTGTCGGCCGTCACCGAAGACCTCACCAAAGACGTGACCAGCTTCGATCTGACCTTCAACTTCTACGAGGCCGCGGACGGCGCCGGGGAACCCGCGGGGCTCGACGGCTTCCTGGAGTACCGTACCGACCTCTCCGACGTGAGCACCGCGCAGCGGTTCATCGAGGGTCTCCGGCTGCTGCTGACGGCCGTCGCCGAGGGCCCCGACCTGCCGATCAGCACCGCCGAACTGCTCTCCCCGACCGAGCGGATCGAGCTGCTCGCCGAGGGGACAGGAGACCCCGCCCCTGAACACCGGTTCTTCACCGACCTGTTCCAGGAGCAGGCTGCGCTCCGCCCCGACGCACCGGCGCTGGAGCACGAAGGCACCGTACTCACCTACGCCGAGCTGAACACGCGGGCCAACCAAGTGGCCCGCCTGCTGATCCGGCAGGGCGTCGGCTCCGAGCATCTGGTGGCGCTGGCGGTGCCCCGGTCGGTCGAGATGGTGGCGGCGCTGCTCGGCATCCTGAAGGCCGGCGCCGCCTTCCTCCCCGTCGATCCGGAGTACCCGGCGGACCGCATCGCGTTCATGCTGGAGGACGCCGCCCCGATCCGCGTGCTCACCACCCGCGAGGTGTCCGGGCGGCTCCCGCAGGGCGGCCCGGCCACCCTGGTCCTCGACGACCCTGCGACCCTGGCGGGGCTCGACGGCGCCGATCCCACGGATGCCGAGCGCACCGCTCGGCTCCGGCCCGACGACCTGGCGTACACCGTCTACACATCGGGCTCCACCGGCACGCCCAAGGGCGTGGCCGTGACCCATCGCGGCATCTGCGCGCTGGCCGCCACGGTGGCGGAGAAATACCAGGTCCGGCCGGACGACCGTGTCCTGCAGCTGGCCTCGATCAGCTTCGACATGGCCTTCGAGGACTTCCTGAGGGCGTTCTGCTTCGGCGCGACCCTCGTCGTCCCCGCGCCCGGCCCCCTGGTCGGGGACGCTCTCGGCGACTTTCTGGAGCAGCGCCGGATCTCCTGCGCCGACATGCCGCCCAGTGTGCTCGCCACCCTGCCGGCGCGGCACTTCCCCGCCCTGCGGGTGCTGAGCGTCGGCGGCGAGGCGTGCCCCCCGGCACTGACCGCGCGCTGGGCGGACGGACGGCGGATGCTGAACCTCTACGGGCCCACCGAGTCGACGATCTCGGCGACGGCCAGCCGGCCGCTGTCCGGCACCGATCCGTCCGCGTCCACGCCCATCGGAGCCCCGGTGAGGGGCGCGCGAGCTTACGTCCTGGACGGGCGGCTTCGGCTGGCTCCGCGAGGGGTGCCGGGAGAGTTGTACATCGCGGGAACGGGCGTGGCCCGGGGGTACCTGCGCCGCCCGGGACTGACGACGGAGCGGTTCGTGGCCGACCCCTTCGGACCGGCCGGAGGTCGGATGTACCGCACCGGTGACCTGGTGCGGTGGCGAGGTGACGGCCAGCTCGAGTTCGTCGGCCGGGTCGACGACCAGGTCAAGATCCGCGGCTTCCGCATCGAACTCGGCGAGATCGATGCGGTGCTGGGCCGCCACCCGGCGGTGTCACAGGTAGCGGTCGTGGTGCGGGAGGACCGGCCGGGTGACAAGCGTCTGGTGGGTTATGTGGTGGCCGCCTCCGGGAGCGGTGAGGTGGGTGGGGACGCCCTGCGCGCTCATGTGGGCGGGCTGTTGCCGGAGTTCATGGTCCCCTCGGCGTTCGTGATGCTGGACGGTCTGCCGTTGACGACGAACGGCAAGCTGGACCGGCGGGCCCTGCCTGCGCCCGTGTTCGAGGCGGAGGTGAGCGGGCGTGCTGCGCGGACTCCGCAGGAGGAGATCCTGTGCGGCCTGTTCGCGGAGATCCTGGGCGTGCCGGCGGTGGGTATCGACGACAGCTTCTTCGAGCTGGGCGGGCATTCTCTGCTGGCGACCCGGGTGGTCAGCCGGATCAGGTCGGTCCTGGGTGTCGAGTTGCCGGTGCGGACCTTGTTCGAGGCTCCCACGGTCGCGGCGTTGACCGGTCGGGTCGCGGAGGCGGGTTCGGCCAGGCCCGCGTTGACGGTGGTGGAGCGTCCGGAGCTGGTTCCGCTGTCGCCTGCGCAGAACCGGCTGTGGTTCCTCAACAAGCTGGAAGGGCCGAGTGCCACCTACAACGTCCCGGTGGCGTTCCGGATCACCGGAGACCTCGACGCGGACGTCCTCGAACAGGCGTTGAACGATGTGGTGGTACGGCACGAGAGCCTGCGGACGGTCTTCCGGGAGATCGACGGAACCCCAACACAGACAGTGCTGGCGGCGGATGCCGTCGACCTGGAACTGCACCACGTCAGCTGTGGCACTGATGAGATCGACGCGACGCTGCGGACGGCCGGGCAGTACGTCTTCGACCTGACCGCCGAACCGCCCCTGCGGGCAACGCTGTTCACCGTCGGCCCGGAGGAGCGGGTCCTGCTGCTGCTCATGCACCACATCGCGAGCGACGGCGCTTCGATGGGGCCCCTCGGACGCGATCTGGAGACCGCGTTCCGCGCCCGGCGCGAGGGTCAGGCCCCGACGTGGCCCGCGCTCCCGGTGCAGTACGCGGACTACACCCTGTGGCAGCGGGAGCTCCTCGGCGCGGAGGAAGACCCCGACTCCCTCCTGCGCAAGCAACTGACCTACTGGACGGGGGCGTTGGAGGGTAGTCCGGACCGACTCGAGCTGCCTTTCGACCACCCTCGGCCGAAGGTGGCCGGCTACCGCGGCGACATGGTCCCTGTCCGGATCGGCCCCGAGCTGCACCGCACGCTCATCGACCTGGCACGGGACACGAACACCACGGTGTTCATGGTGCTCCAGGCCGCTGTCGCCACCTTGCTGAGCCGACTGGGCGCGGGGTCGGACATCCCGCTCGGCACCCCGAGCACAGGACGCACCGACGAGGCCCTCGACGATCTGGTCGGCCTCTTCCTCAACACGCTCGTGTTGCGGACCGACACCTCAGGGAACCCGACGTTCCGGGAACTTCTGGAGCAGGTCCGCACGACCGCCCTGACCGCCTACATGCACCAGGACGTGCCGTTCGAGCGCGTGGTCGAGGCCGTCAACCCGACTCGCTCACTGTCCTGGCATCCGCTCTTCCAGGTCATGGTCGTCCTGCAGAACACCGGTGGATACGAGTTCTCGCTGCCCGGCGTGGTGACGGAAACCGAGGACGTATTCAGTACCCGTACGGCCAAGTTCGATCTCGGCTTCATCCTCAACGAGCACTACGAGGCCGACAACCGTCCGGCCGGGCTCGACGGGATGCTGGAGTACAACACCGACGTCTTCCAGAAGGGCACCGCCGAACGGACGGTGGCCCAGCTGGTGCGGCTGCTGACACAGCTCAGCAGTGCTCCCGACCGCCGGATCGGTGAAGCGGACATCCTGTCGCGGACAGAACGCGTGCGGTTGTTGGAGTTGTCGGCCGGCGCGGAGTCCGGCGAGGGGCTCGGGACGGGTTCGGTGCAGGCCGCTTTCGCCGCTCAGGCGCTGCGGTCCCCGGATGCGGTGGCGGTGCGGTGTGCTGGACGGGAACTGAGCTACCGGGAGTTGGACGAGCGGGCGAATCAACTCGCCCACCGGCTGCTGGATTTGGGCGTGGGTGCGGAGGCGCCGGTCGCCGTACTGATGGAGCGCTCGGTGGACCTGCTGGTCGCCCTGCTCGCCGTACTGAAGGCCGGAGCGTTCTACCTGCCGCTGCACAGCGGCTATCCGGTGGAGCGGATGCAGTGGATCGTGGACGAGACGTCCGCGCCGGTACTCCTGACCGACCGCGCCATGCGTGACCGTGGTCTCCCCAGTAGTGCAGCCCTCGTGGTGGTGGACGAAGACGTGCAGCTGGCCGGTCTGCCGGTCGGTGACCCGGGCGTCGAGAGCCGGCCCGAGCAGCTCGCCTACGTGATGTACACATCCGGCTCGACCGGACGTCCCAAGGGCGTGGCCGTCACCCACCGCGACATCCTCGACCTCGTCGTCGACGGCATGTTCGGGGCGGGCGCGCACGAGCGGGTCCTGCTGCTGGCCTCGTACGCCTTCGACCCCTCGACCTACGCCTTCTGGGTACCCCTGCTGCACGGCGGACGCACCGTCATCACCCCGGAAGGCGAACTCGGCGTCGCCGAACTCGCCCGGCTGATCACCGAGGAGGAGATCACCGGCCTGGACATCACAGCCGGACTCTTCCGCGTCATGGCCGAAGAAGACCCGGGCTGCTTCGCCAACGTACGCGAGGTGATCACCGGCGGCGACCTGATCTCCCCCACCGCCGTACGCCGAGTCCTCGAACACTGCCCCGACACCGTCGTGCGCTGCGCCTACGGCCCCACCGAAACAACCCTGTTCGCCACCCAATCCCCCTGGACCACCACTGACGAGGTGCCGGCGCCCATACCCGTCGGACGTCCGCTGGACGGCATGCGCGCCTACATCCTCGACGAGGCCCTGACGCCGGCCCCGGCAGGAGTGACCGGGGAACTCTACCTTTCGGGAACGGGGTTGGCCCGGGGCTACTTCGGTCGCCCGGACCTGACGGCGGAGCGGTTCGTGGCCGATCCCCTCGGTCCTGCCGGCAGCCGCATGTACCGCACCGGCGACCTCGCCCGCTGGTCCCGCGAAGGCCTGCTGGAATTCGTCGGCCGCGTCGACGACCAGGTCAAGATCCGCGGCTACCGCATCGAACTCGGCGAGATAGAAACGGTGTTGAGCCGCTTCCCGGGGCTCGCGCAGGTCGCGGTCGTAGCTCGTGAAGACCAGCCGGGCGACAAGCGTCTGGTGGGCTATGTGGTCGCCGAGCCGGGCCGCAGCGACGGGGTGGATGTCGAGACCCTGAGCGCACAGGTGGCAGATCAACTGCCGGAGTACATGGTTCCCTCCGCGTTCGTGGTGCTCGACCGGCTCCCGCTGACCACCAACGGCAAACTGGACCGGCGGGCTCTGCCCGCGCCCGACCTGCCCGCCGCCGGAGTCGGACGCGGTCCTCGGACTCCCCGCGAAGAGATCCTGTGCGCGCTGTTCGCCGAGATCTTGGGCGTACCCGCGGTCGGCATCGACGACAACTTCTTCGCACTCGGAGGACACTCCCTCCTCGCACCTCGCCTGGTCAGCCGCATACGAACCATCCTGAACGTCGAACTCCCCGTGACCGCCCTCTTCGAGACCCCCACCATCGCCACGCTCGTCCGGCAGTTGGACCGGACTCCGGGGAGCTCCTCCGGGGACTCGTTCGGGGTCCTGCTCCCCCTGCGCGCCGAGGGGGATCTCGACCCGCTGTTCTGCGTCCATCCGGCGATCGGGCTCAGTTGGACGTACTCCGGCCTCCTGCGCCATTTGGACAGTCAGCAGCCTCTCTACGGCCTGCAGGCCCGCAAGTTCAGCGAGCCGGATGCCGCGGCACCCGGTTTCGACGAGATGGTCGAGGACTACCTGAACGAGATCCGTTCGGTTCAGCCTTCCGGTCCGTACTCCCTCCTCGGCTGGTCCTTCGGGGGCATCGTGGCTCACGCCGTGGCGGTCCGCCTGCAGGAGGAAGGCGAGGACGTCTCTCTGCTCGCCATGATGGACAGCTACCTGCCCACTGACGGCTGGGAGAGCGAGCGGTTGTCGTATGGCAGCCCGGAGGTACTGAGTGCCGTGGCCGAGTCCATCGGACATGACCCGACGTCATCTGACAGCCCACTCGCCGGCCTTGGCGCGGACGGGTTCTCCGCACTGCTCGAAGTCTTCGTGGATATCGCCAACTTGAGCGATCACATCAGTGTCGGCAAGTTCATGGGCGACATCCTGTTCTTTGCCGCGGCTGCCGACAAGGCGGGCAGTGAACTCGCTCCCGATGTCTGGTCCCCGCATACGAACGGACGCGTCGAAGTACACGCCATCGACTGCGTTCACGGGGCTATGACCCAGCCCCGCCCGCTGTCCGAAATAGGACAGATATTGGCTGCGAAGTTGGCCGGTAGCGCGGGAAAACAGGGCAAGGCCTGAGCTGTTCCCTGCCCCCGGTCCGGGGTGCTGTCGCTGTCGCACCGTAGCTGTCCAAAGAATCCATTCTCGGGAGAATCGTGAAAGTCACCAGCAAAGAGAAGGCGCCTCAGCCGCGGTTGGGGAGCAGTTT
>NZ_JBEZHO010000102.1:0-6896 GCF_040650615.1 Streptomyces sp. NPDC048643 | reverse complement strand
GCGGCGTCGAGCGAGGTCGAGGTGTAGCCGTTCGCGGCCTTACGCGCCTCGATGACGTCCCTTTCCGACAGGGACATCAGCTCGGACAGTTCCCGGGTCGTGGGTATGCGACCGAGCCGGCTACGCAGTTCCTCGGTGGCCTTGGCCAGCTGGACGCGTGCTTCCTGCAGACGGCGCGGGACGTGCACGGCCCACGTGGTGTCGCGGAAGAAGCGCTTGATCTCACCGACGATGTAGGGGACCGCGAAGGAGGTGAACTCGACTTCGCGGGTGAGCTCGAAGCGGTCGATGGCCTTGATGAGGCCGATCGTGCCGACCTGGACGATGTCCTCCATCTCGTCGCTGCTGCGGCTGCGGAAGCGTGAGGCCGCGAACTGGACGAGGGTGATGTTCATTTCGATGAGCGTGTTGCGCGCGTACTGGTACTCGGGTGTGCCCTCTTCCAGTACGGCGAGTCGGTCGAAGAACAGCCTCGACAACTCGCGGGCGTCCTTCGGAGCGACCTGCGACGGGTCGCTGATCTCCGGCAGCACGACGGTCTGCACCCCGGCTGGCTCGGTCACTGTCATGCTCGTCCCCTCCTACGTGATCCAGCCTCATATACAGCCTGCTCCTGCGCGGGCGGAGACGGTGTACCCCCGCTTGAGGCATGTATGCCACACGATTTCACGGTGGTTCAGCCACTCAGTATTCCGCCTCAAGAGTGAAGGCGGGACGGAGGCTAACCCACCAGGCCTGCCGAGTGCGACGTGGGTCTCGCAGACGTGTCGGCTTGCCGTGCCGGCGAATCCCTGGTGCGTCCGCGTCCGCAGCGGCATCGGGGTGTTCCACGGCGGCCCACTTCACCGGCAACGGCCAGGGACCCGGCGCGCAGCCCATGGAGTCCAGTGCCCCGGGGCGTGTGACGTGCTTGTGCCTGGCCAGCCGCTAGCCGCTAGCCGCCAGCCCGGCCGGGGCCGTCCAGCGGGACTGTTTGAGGTCGACTTGCTCTCCGCCTGGAACCCAAAAATCTATGGTGGCCAGAGTAGACATTGAGAGATCTCCTGGCTATGGTTTCTCTCGTAGTCGAGATCAGCAGGGCCCGGCAGACACGAACTGTCGGGCAGTGTCACGCAGTTGCAGTTACACAGGACGGTGCGGTGGTGGAGCTTCGAAGCCAGGTTGTCGCAGGTCGGCGACGGGGCTGACGACCGGACCGGGTGGCCTGCGGTGATCAGGGGCCGCCACGAGCAGGACCGCGATTGAAGGTGTAGTGCCCGTTAGTGCAGTTCGCGGTATCCAGCAGTGAAGGTATGTGAGTGGTACCTCGGTGAAGGCGTCGGCTGCGGGCGCGCGCACCGGGAGGTTCGGCAGTGGGGTTCCAAGCCAGAGCGGTAGGTGCAGGACGAGCAACGGGGCTGGCTGCCGAAGAGTGACGCTTCCACAGGTCGCAACGCAACAAGCAGTAGAGCAGTGCCAGCAGTACGCAGCCCCCCTTTGGAAAGTTCTGGTTAAGAGGGAAAGAACGGAGGAGCCGAGCGCCATCAGGATCGCCCGGGCGGATTGGCTGAGCCCGGGTACCGCAGGACATCGATAGTGAGGTGGTCTCCGGTCGAGCAACCGCGATCCCCGCGCTCCCGACAGCAGTCCGGTCGGGGCCGCGGAAACAGAAGGCCGGCGCAGTATCAGGGCCGGCAGATGGTGTAGCAGTTCCTTCGGGGCCCTGGCGCAATGGCGCCAGGGCCCCTCCACGCGTTTCACGAGAGAGGTGCAATGCCGGCAGACGACTCGTTCGGCCGGCTTGACGATGACGACTACCCGCCTAAGGGCTGTCCCGCAATGACCCGGAGGCCCGAGTCAGGGCTCGAAAAGATGTGATGCCGTGCACGCAGCGTGTGTACGGTGCCGGAGTGATCGACTTTGATGGCGCTTGGTTGGGTGCGGAGGCCGCGCGGCGGTTGGCGGAGGCGGACTGCTGTGAGATAGCTCCAGGGTCTTCCGCCACGGCCGGAGCGGCCACATGGCGCAACGGGTCATAGGAGACAACGGCGCCCGCTCGGGCGACGAGGCTCTGCACCGGATCACCGGCGCCCAGGCCCCGTCCGGCATCCCGGTCGTCATCACCGCACCGGTGACCGAACGGCCCAAGCGCACGCGCTCTACGTCCCGGGGCCGGCGACGCCCCTCGTCGACAACCCGCCGCGCCCCCGTACGCCAGAGCGACTTGGGTACGGCGGCCTAGAACCTTCGTGCGGCCTTGTCGACGGTGACGGTCGCCACCGTAGTCGCGAGCCGGCGGTGCAGCCAGCGGCGGACCGTTTTCTGGCTGCAGCCCAGCTCCATGGCGATCGCCGGCACTCGTAGTCCCGACCAGCTCAACTCAATCATCCGGGCTCGCATCACAGCATCCTGCGGAGCCTTCCGTGCCCGCGCCAGCCGACCAACGACGGCCCGCTCGTCCTCATCACGCTCCGGTCGTGCCCATAAAACCATCACCCAGCACCCGCCCCCGAGCACCCTCAACTACCCCGCCACCAGGACATACACCCAGCGAAAGAGGAATCCAGCACTAGGAGCGCGGACGGCCGGTGAGGCGGCTGTGGCCGGCTGCTGGCACCGCTCGATCCGCTCGGCAGGAGGAAGAGATCGCCCAGGCAATGGATCACCTCGCTCCACTCTCCGGGTAACGTCCAGGCATGAGTCATCCGCACCCCGAGCTGAAAGCCGCTCCGCCCCTTCCTGAAGGAGGGCTGCGGGTCATCGCCCTGGGCGGCCTGGGCGAGATCGGCCGCAACATGACCGTCTTCGAGCACGCAGGCAAGCTGCTCATCGTCGACTGCGGCGTGCTGTTCCCCGAAGAGACCCAGCCCGGCGTAGACGTAATCCTTCCGGACTTCACCTCCATCCGGGACCGGCTGGACGACATCGTGGCCGTGGTCCTCACTCACGGCCACGAGGACCACATCGGCGGCGTGCCCTACCTGCTGCGCGAGCGGTCCGACATTCCCATCGTCGCCTCCAAGCTGACGCTGGCGTTCCTGGAGGCCAAGCTCAAGGAACACGGCATCCGGCCGCGCACGGTGCGCGTGCGGGAGGGCGACCGGCGCAGCTTCGGGCCCTTCGACTGCGAGTTTGTGGCGGTCAACCACTCCATCCCGGACGGCCTCGCGGTCGCGATCCGCACCGGCGCCGGGATGGTGCTGCACACCGGCGACTTCAAGATGGACCAGTTCCCTCTCGACGACCGCATCACCGATCTGCGTGCCTTCGCCCGCCTCGGCGAGGAGGGCGTGGACCTGTTCCTCACCGACTCCACCAACGCCGAAGTACCCGGCTTCACCACCTCAGAGCGTGAGCTGAACCCGGCGATCGAGCAGGTGCTGCGCACCGCGCCGCGCCGGGTCATCGTCTCCAGCTTCGCCAGCCATGTGCACCGCATCCAGCAGGTCCTGGACGCCGCCCACCAGCACGGCCGCAAGGTCGCCTTCGTCGGCCGGTCGATGGTCCGCAACATGGGAATCGCCCGTGACCTGGGCTATCTGAAGGTCCCCTCCGGTCTGGTCGTGAGCACGAAGGAGCTGGAGAAGCTCCCGGACCACAAGATCACTCTGGTGTGCACCGGCTCCCAGGGCGAACCGATGGCCGCGCTGTCACGGATGGCCAACCGCGACCACCAGATCCGTATCGGCAAGGGCGACACCGTCCTGCTCGCCAGCTCCCTCATCCCCGGCAACGAGAGCGCCATCTACCGCGTCATCAACGGGCTTACCCGGTGGGGCGCCCACGTGGTCCACAAGGGCAACGCCAAGGTCCACGTCTCCGGGCACGCCAGCGCCGGCGAACTCGTCTACTGCTACAACATCGTCAAACCCCGCAATGTCATGCCTGTGCACGGCGAATGGCGCCACCTGCAGGCCAACGGCGACCTCGCCATCCGTACCGGTGTCGACCCGGACCGGGTCGTCATCGCCGAGGACGGCGTCGTCGTCGACCTAGTCGACGGCCGCGCGTCCATCACCGGGAAGGTCACCGCAGGCTACGTCTACGTCGACGGGATGGAAGTCGGCGGCGTCACCGAAGCCTCCCTCAAGGACCGCCGCACGCTTGGGGAAGAGGGGGTAGTCACGGTGGTGGCGATCGTCGACGCCGACACCGGCGCCCTCGCCGAAGCCCCCGACTTTCTGGCCCGCGGCTTCGCCCATGACGACACCACCTTCGAGCCGGTCATCCCCGTCATCGAGAAGACCCTAGCCACCGCCGCCGACGAAGGCATCGGGGACGCGATCCAACTCGAACAGCTCATCGCCCGCGCCGTGGCGAACTGGGCGTTTCGCACCTACCGCCGCAGGCCTCTCATCATCCCCGTCATCATCGACGCCTGAGCCCCGGCAGCACGGCCCCTGCCTGCCGTGCCCGGCCTCGCGAGTATCGAAGCCGGGCACGGGAGTCAGCAGCTGCCCGAGGAGGGGCACATCAGGTTCCAGCCTGCTGGAGGTGCACCTCAACGACGGGAGCAGGCGACGCATCGGCCTCACTCATTGCGAAGCCACTTGCGAGCGAGGGCTGTGGCGATGCGCCCCCAGCACCTGTCGTTCGATTCTGAGACACAGGCATAGATGGTGAGCGAGGGCATACGAGGCTGGCACCCATCCGGGAGGCGACCTGTCTGTAAGCACGTCGCGGGGAGGGGCCCAGCCGTGCACGGTTTAGGGTCCCTACGTGGCACACACCTTCGAAGAACTCGTGGAGAAGCAACGCGCCGCCGACCAGGCGCACGCGACCGTACAAGCCCTACGCACCAAAGCCGATCTGCCCGCTTACGAGACCGCATGGCAGGCATGGCGCGACCTCGCCCAAGACGTGCAGGGCGCAGTCACCGTGCACGCGGAAGAGCAGGGCACGATGCGGGCCCGCGTGGAGCTTGAGGTGAAGAAGGCGGTCCGCCACACCGAGTAGCGAGCACGGAGGCGCGCCTACCAACACCGCGCAGGCGTCGCCAGCGGCGTACTGCCTCCGTCGTCTCCCGCCCGTGGAGGCGGGCCCGTGGTGAAGCGGTCGGGTACGACGGGGCCCTTCGGCCGTACCGCAGGGCGGAAGGGCAGCTGAGGACGGCAGTGTTCAACTCGGCCCGCTGTCCGGGCCCGCCTTATTCACAGGCAATCAGGAAAGAGCCGTCGGATGCCGTAGAGGAGGCTGTTTTCAGGAGCCTTCTCATTTCCTCTGAGAGCCTTCCTGTGGCTGCGCAAGGGGAGGGTTGACGGAAGCTCGATAATGCGTACACTATCGTCTCGGCACGTCAAAGATAAAGCTCGTAAGCATGCGTGTGATACGGCAGGATGCGTTCCGCGTGGCGGTCCACTCAATTGTTTTTGATCTTGGTAAGTGATAGACTTAGCACATGAACAAGGAGAAGGTCATGCGCCTCTAGCGCACAATCCAGGCAACACCTATGCCCGGAGTGAGCAGCGAGCTCAAGCCGGGCTCTTTTTGTGTCCAAAAACAGGGAAACATTTGTCGCACATCTATCGAAAGGAACGAGATGGACATCGAGAATAACGTTAAGGCCGAGGGTGAGACGTCTGAGAGTCAGGCCTCTGGCCTGCCATGACGCCTCCAGGTAAGGCAGGTTGCCGACCGTTGGAAGGAGTGGAGTCGCAGCGTGAAGGGTACGAAGGAAGTTGGTGGGCTACGAGCTGCCCAGCTCAACCGAGGAGCTGCATGGATTCGCTTTGCCTGTGTTTGCGGTGCCCTCTTGGCGGCACTCATTGGTGCCAGCTATCTCCTGCAAGTGAACGTAGTGGTCAACAGGCCTGTGATTAACGTAGAGAATGGAGTGGTGGACTATAGCGGGGATGCTTACAGTGTGGAGGTGGGAATGGGAAACGAGTAGTTCGCAACCGTCTTGCGCTATGGTGTCGAGTGAAACTCGGCGCCTTTTTCTATGCCCTTTTAAGGCAATCTGTGAAAGGAAGGGGTGGTGAAGAGTTCCCTGGGGGCATGACCGTCAAGCCGAAGGGCGGCACCCCCAGTACTTTCTCTTCCGGCCGCGCCTGGCCGGCATCGCAGGTATTCACCCCCCACCAGCTGGCCGTTGGCTTCCTACACGATGGGCCGGGCCGCCGAACTCCTCGGCACCACCCAGGGCTTCCTCCGCGCGATCGGCGAAGCCCGCCTGATCACCCCGCTCCGCTCGCCGGGCGGCCACCGCCGCTACTCCCGCTACCAGCTGCGCATCGCCGCCCGCGCCCGGGAACTCGTCGACCAGGGCACACCGATCGAGGCCGCCTGCCGCATTGTCATCCTCGAGGATCAGCTCGAAGAAACACAGCGCGTCAACGGCGAATACCGCCGCGCCTCCCAGCCCGCGGACTCCGTAGCATCGCGGCTCCCTCACTGAACTTCGGTGCTTTCCCTCAGTTGAACTGCGGTGAGTCTTCAGGCGTCATCGAATTCGGTGACCTTCCGTCAGAATTGCGCGTACTCATACCCCTGATCCCGCGCTCGCTGTGAATCACGTGGATGGCCGGAGGGGTCGTGTTGGAGGGCCCTGGTTCCTGGCGTCACGGCCACCTCCGGCCATGACCCTCCAGCTACCCCCGAACCGGAGGAATCACCAACTTCACGCTGAGATGAGATCACGGGACGGGACATGGGTGGGGCCCGACGCCAAGGCGTCGGGCCCCACCCATGATTGTGCTGCTGTTGCGGCTGTCTATCTACCAGCGGTACCAGCGGCCGCGCTTGCCGCCGCTTGCCGTCGGGCGGATCACGAAGCCCAGGACCCACACGATCAGGACGATCACGGCGATCCACCAGAGTGCTTTCAGTGCGAAACCGGCACCGAAGAGGATCAGGGCGAGCAGAAGAACAAGAAGAACGGGAACCATGGTTATCAACCTCCGGACCCTCGTGTGCCC
>NZ_JBEZHO010000101.1:0-7379 GCF_040650615.1 Streptomyces sp. NPDC048643 | reverse complement strand
TCGAGATGAGGACGATGGCCCAGAAGAAGTCGTTGTAGATCCAGATGGACAGCAGGGTGGCCAGGGCCGCCATCGCCGGCTTGCACAGCGGCAGCGTGATCTGCCAGTACAGGCGCCACACCGAGGCGCCGTCGACGAGCGCGGCCTCGGTGAGTTCGTGGGGAAGCGACCGCATGTAGTTGCTCAGCACGAAGGCGCAGAATCCGGACTGGAACGCGATGTGGATGAGCACCAGGCCGAGGGCGGAGTCGTAGAGCTTGCCGCTGGCCGTGATGCCGGGCAGGTCGACGAGCAGGTACATCCGGTAGAGCGGGGTGATGATGACCTGCTGGGGCAGCAGGTTGCCCGCGGTGAACACCAGCAGCAGCGACAGGTTGACGCGGAAGTCGAAGCGGCTGACGTAGAACGCGACCATCGACGACAGCAGCAGCGTCAGCAGCACGGCCGGGACCGCGATGACGAGCGTGTTGACGAAGTAGTGCGTCATGTCGGACTGCGTGAACGCGTTCTTGAAGTTGTCGAGGCTCAGCGTGTCCGGCCAGGACACGTACCCCTTGTCACTGGTCTCCCCGTACGGGCGCAGGGCGGCATAGACCGCCCAGAGCAACGGTGTCAGCCAGGCCAGGGACGCTCCGGCGAGGAAGAGATGGAGCAGGAGCCGGGCCGGGCGGACGGGGGCGCGCTTCTTCGACGCGAGGGTGGAGGCGCTCACGATCGCCGCTCCTTCCGGAAGGTCGACATGAGGTACGGGATGATCACGATGAGGGAGATGACCAGCAGGACGACGGCGATCGCCGACCCGTACCCGATCCGGCTGGACTCACCGATGATGTTGTTGGTGATCAGGATCGACAGCAACTCGGTGCCCTGCGCGCCCTTGTTGAAGACGTAGACCAGGTCGAAGGCGCGCAACGACTCGATGATCGTCACGACGAGGACGATCGTGTTGGTCGGGCGGAGCACCGGGAAGGTGACGTGTTTGAACGCCTGCCACTCGGTGGCGCCGTCCAGCGCCGACGCCTCGCGCAGCGACGGGTCCACGCCCTTCAGGCCGGCCAGGTAGAGGATCATCATGTAGCCCGTGTGCCGCCAGGACGCGGCGACCAGGATCGCCCAGAGGTTGAGGTCCGGGTCACCGATCCAGTCGATGTAGTGGCCTGGTTCGTTGGCCCCGATGACGCTGTTGATCAGGCCCGTGTCGGGGTTGTAGACGAGTTGCCAGACGAACCCGATGACCGCCATGGACAGGACGACGGGCAGGAAGAACGCGGTCTGGTAGACCCGGCTGAAGCGGATCTTCTTGTCCAGTTGGACGGCCAGGAAGAGGCCCATCGGCGTCGGGACCAGGATGAGCACGCCGAACCAGATGATGTTGTGCTGGACGGCTGGCCAGAACTGCGGGTTCTGCGTGAGGAGTTCACGGAAGTTCTGGAGTCCGACCCAGTGGATCGAGTCGAAGCCGATGCCGTTCCAGGTGGTGAAGGCCAGAGCGATCGAGGCGAGCGCTGTGACCCAGACGAGCGCGATGTGCAGGACCGTGGGCAGGCCCGCCATCAGACCCAGCGTGATGCGGTCACGCCGGGTCAGAAGGCGACGGTGGCCCTGCACGTTCTGTTCCTTCGGGGGCTCGGCCCCCTGGGGCAGAGCCACTTCGTCCTCGTGGTCCTCGGTGAGAGTGTCGGTGGTCATGAGGAGGCGAAGATCGTCTTCTTCTGGCGCTCGATCGACGACAGGAGCCCGTCGATGCCCTTGGGGTCGCGGATGAACTTCTGGAGCGCCGGCTGCATGACCGTGGCGGTGAAGTCCGGGCGACTGTCGCGGTCCATGAACTGGGTGAGGTGCTTGGCGCCACTGATCATGTCGTACGCCTTCTTCTGCAGAGCGCTGTACGAGGAGGTGTCCGCCTTCGTGGACGCGGCGACGACGTTCGGGTCGGACGTCAGGTAGATCTGCTCCGCGGCCGGGCTACCGAGGTACTCCAGGAGGTTGATGGCACCGGAGCGGTTCTTCGGGGCCTTGGAGAGAAGGAATCCGTCGGTGGGCGCCTCGACGGTGTCCTGTCCGTACGCGGAGTCGATCTCCGGGAAGGCGAAGAAGTCGAGGTCCTCGCGGTCCGCCTCGTTGGTGAACTGCTGGCCCACGAACGTGCCCAGCAGATACATGCCGGACTTCTTCGCCGCGAGGCTCTGCGCGGCGTCCTGCCAGGTCCGGCCGACGGCGCCTTCCTGGTGGTAGGGAAGGATCTCGGCCCAGTGGTCGAAGGCGGCGCGGACCTTCGCGTCGGTCCAGGAGGCCTTGCCGGCCATCAGATCGACGTGGAAGTCGTAGCCGTTGGTGCGGAAGTTGATCTGGTCGAAGGTGCCCAGCGCGGGCCACGCGTCCTTGTCACCGAAGGCGATCGGGACGAGGCCGTCCTTCTTCATCTTCTTGCAGAGCGCGACGAACTGGTCCCAGGTGGTGGGGACTTCGTAGCCGTGCTGCTGGAAGACGCTCTTGCGGTAGAAGATCGCCCAGGGGTACGTGTAGAGCGGCACGAAGTAGTACTTGCCGTCCTCGCCCTTGCTGAGCGACTTCATCGCGTCGGGGAAGTTGTCCCCGATCTTCTCCCAGACGTCGTCGATGGGGGAGGCGAGCTTCTTCGACGCGAAGAACTGCATCCGGTAGCCGGCGAACCAGTTGAACACGTCGTCCGGGGTGCCCTGGAGGTAGGAGTTGATCTGCTCCTGGAAGGTGTTGTGGTCCTTCGTGTTCACGTCGACCGTGACGCCGGACTGCTTCTTGAACGCGGCGTAGATGTCGGCGAAGGCCTTCTTGGGCACCGCGTCCGAGGCGTTGGAGCCGACGGTGACCGTCTTCGGATCCGCGGCGCTGCCACTGCCGCCGCAGGCGCTGAGCAGGGGTATGCCCGCGCCGAGCGCTGCCGCGCCGCCGATTCCTCGAAGCAGCGTACGGCGGCTGGGAGTCGGGACGGACTGACCCGGGAGGTGAAGGTGCATGACGGCTCCTGAGGGTGGGAGTTGGCCAAAACGGCGACAGAGACGCTCGCCGAAAGCGATCAGAAACGCACTCGTTCAAACATCGTGGCGGCAATAAGAGCCGGACCCACCGCGATGCGTCAAGCCCCGAGGTGCCACGTGTTCGAAACGTGACCGACACACGGATCGCCAACGACATCAGGCGGAGCAGGCGGCGAGGGCACATCGACCGACCTGCGAAAATGCCCGTCAGCGCGGACCGACTAGCCGGCGCAGCGCGCTAGGCGTCGCCCGGACGGCCTTGCGCGGCGACGGCTCGCGACCCCATCGAGGTACGTCGAATGGGGCGCGCACATCAACAGGTGCTTGATAGCGCGGTGACGTCAGGCGGCCACGGAACCAACAGAGGCAATCAAACTTAAACACACGAGAAGATCCCCCCGCGATGGACCGACAAGGCATCCGAGTCAGCCCACACCTCGTCAAAGTGGACACGCAGCAGCGTTTCGACGGAGGCGTCGCGGCCGTTCGGCATGCTCAGTCTCGCGCAACGTAATCGATTACGCTACCGTCGCAGCCGATCGATCCGAACGAGCACTCCCGGACGAAGGAGCGGAAACGGACACGTGACAGGCAACCGACGTCAGGAGCTCGCCCGCGACACGAAATGGGCGGCGACCCGCACCGTTCGCGGCTTCGTCCGCCCATCGATCTGCTCCAGCAACAGGTGGGCCGCGGCGACTCCGACCTCACGAGCGGGGTACCGGATCGTGCTGAGCCGAGGCCGGACAAGGGCGGCGATATCGATGTCATCGTGCCCGAGCAGCGCGATGTCGCCGGGGATGTCGAGACCGAGTCGCTCCGCCGCGTCCATAGCGCCGACGGCCGTCATGTCATTGACGCACATCACCGCTTCGGGACGATGGGGCGACAGCATCAGCTTCTCGAATCCCTCGGCTCCGGCCTCTCGCGTGTGTTCACCATGGACGATGTGCTCGGGCCGTACCCGCAACCCCAACGCGGCCGCGTGCGCCGTGATGCGACCGAGTCGGGGATCGCCGCCGGTGGCATCGCGGGGCCCCGCGATGACTCCGACGCTGCGACGACCGGAGGCCGCGAGGTGGGTCATCGCGTCGACGACGGCTCCCTCCGCGTCGGGAGTCACCAGGTCAACGTCACCGAACGGCGTGTCGGCGCTGACGACCACGGGAATCCCCGCTCCACGGATCGCCTCGAAGGCATCGGTGGCAAGACGGAAGGGCGTCATGACCACTCCGGCGAAGCGCTGGTGGAGAGCCTCCTGGAGCAGCGCCTCCTCCTCACCCCGTTGCGCCCCGGTGTTGGACACCACCACGTGATAGCCACGGCCGCGCAGTTCGTCCTGTATCGAGCGGGCGAGCAGAGCGTAGAAGGGGTTGGCGATGTCGGGAACCACGAGGGCGACCATCACGGATCGCCCGGTCCGCAGACTGCGCGCCACGGGATTGAGGCTGAAGCCGAGGCGATCGATGGCCGCCTCCACCGACCTGCGCGTCTCCGCCGTGACAGGGCGTTTGCCACTCAGGACATACGAGACGGTCGCCGACGACACCCCGGCTGCGCGCGCCACATCGTTCATGGTCACCCGTTGCGCCATGCGGACACACCCCTTCTTGAACGCGCTGCCGACAGCGGGCCCCGCGGCCGACAGATTGTGCCACCGAAGTTTCCCATGCCCCCGCGTCACGACCACCATCTCGCGAGCCCCTGGTGATGGGATCGCCACGGCGGGTCCCGTATCGGCATGACCTCGGGACCGGGCGTGAGTGCTCAGCCGCCGCTCCCCCAGGACTCGGCGACGGCAGGGAGCGATTCACTGCCGTCGTTGCCGGCGTGGCCCTGCGGATGAAGTGGTCACACCCTCGTGGGCAGGTGCGTGACATCGGCCAGGCGTAGTACTGGGCAACACAGGTGGACCGAAGCTGGGAGTGGACGTGGAGAGCATCACGAAGAACCGGCAGCCGCTCGAGGTGTTGCGGGCCATGGTCGAGCGGGCGTACGGGCCGGGCCATGTGCCCGAGGGCGAGGCGTGGGTGAGTGAGCTGGGGCATGGCTGGTTCAACGTCGCCTACCGCATACGCCTGCGGGACGGACATGAGGTGGTCCTGAAGATCGCGCCTCCGCCCGAGGTCGAAGTGATGACCTATGAACAGGGGGCCATGGGCATCGAGTTGGCGACGCTCGACCTGGTCCGCGAACACACCACCGTGCCGGTCCCCCGAGTGGACTTCGCCGACCGGAAACACGACCTGTGCGACGCGGACTGGTTCTTCATGCCGTTCGTCGACGCGGACAACCTCGGCATCGTCGGGTCTCTCCTCCCGGAACGGGAGTTGGCGGGTTACAAGGAACAGGTCGGCGCGGCCAACCGTCGGATCAACTCCATCCGCGGTACGGGGTTCGGACCACTGGCCGGCCCGAAGAACGCGTGCTGGCGACAGGTGTTCACGAACATGGTCGAGGATGTCCTGGCCGACGGCGAACGGCGACAGGTCGATCTGGGCTGGGACTACGACACCGTGCGCGAGGTACTGGGTGATCACGCCGCGAGCCTGGAAGAGGTGAGCGAGCCACGTCTGGTGGAGTGGGATCTGTGGGACAGCAACGTCCTGGTTCGCGAGGGGAGGATCGCCTGCGTGATCGACCACGAGCGGGCTTTCTTCGGTGACCCTCTCATCGAAGCCGGCTTCACCGGCACGCAGATCGCCGCGTTCGGCGACTCCACCGCGTTCATGCGCGGATACGGTCACCCACCCCTCAGCGAGACCGAAACCGTGCGCCGCCGTCTGTACTGCCTTCACCTGATGCTGATCATGGTGATCGAGACCGTCTACCGCGGCCACCTCGAAACCTCACAGTACGACTGGGCACGCGACCAACTGACGGGAGTCATGGCGCTGCTGGGCCGCACCGGCCGGTGAGAGCGTGGCAGCGGCGCGCGTCGGCAACGCCTTCCTGCTCTTCCGGTCCGCCGCCGCCCCCACGAGTGTGGTCGGAGTCGCTTTCCTCGACCCGGTGTTGAATGCGCTGGGCGCGCGGGGGCGGAGTTCCTGGACGGCCATCATCGACCGGACCAGTTGGCACTCGCCGCGCCCCTTCACTGCCGGGGCCCGACCCAGCGCCGGGCTCGCACGCGCCGCGAAGACCAGCAACAAGGTGACGTTCTGCAAGACCGAGGACCTCGCCATCGACGCCACCGACGCCGCGTCGTTCGGGGGCGTGACCAGGATGTTGGTCGGGGTGGCGAGGCTGTCGCCGGTGGTGTCGACGGTTGTAGGCGAGGTCGAAGATCGCGGCATCGCCGGGCTTGAGGATGGTGATGCGCGGCTGGGCCGGGCCGCGCTCGACGGGGTTCGAGGTGTGGTCGGCGTCCTTGACGCCGGCGAAGCCGGTGGCCGAGCAGGTGGTCGATCCCCTGTTGACCAGACCCACACCGTCAGCCTGACATGGCCCGCCGCCGCCGGTCAGATCAAGGGCGCCTACACCGACGTCCAGGCCTACCCCACCCACACCACCAAGTAGGAACGGTCGCTCCCTCCCCGCTCGACGCCCGCTGAACGCCGCCCGGCGAGCCCGTCTGCCGTGACTGCTCGCCGTGGGCGAGTCGCGGGTGAAGACCGGCATAACAAGGTCGCGGACGATCCCCCCCACGGGGCCCGCGGCCCTTGTTGTTGTTGAGCGGGCCGCCTGCTGTCACAGCCCACTGGAGGGGCGCTGACGTTGCTCGCTCACGCGTCCCTGCCGGGTGTGGCGATCGATGTCGGTGACGCCTCCGTCGCAGAAGCACAACCGACCCCGACAGCACGAATCCCGGCAGCCTGTCAGGCTGCCGGGATCAGGAGTGCTGTGCGCCTACTTGGGCCGGACGGCGTCCTTGGCCTTCTCCTTGGCCGCGCGCAGGTCGCCCTGGGACTCCTTGGCCTGTCCTTCGGCCTTCAGGGACTCGTTGCCCACCGCACCGCCGACGACCTTCTTGACCTTGCCCTCGACCTGCTCACCCTTGGCCTGAGCCTTCTCGTCCGCAGCCACAACCACTCACCCCTGTCTCACTCGGAAACTCAAGTACGCCATCCGTGTCACCACGTATTGCCTCCTCAAACCAGTCCGAGACCGCGACGCATGCGCAGTGCGAACCGTCTAAGAAATACATAAGACCCGCAGGAATGAAGATCGGGCCGCCGGGCACACGAGGGTCCGGAGGTTGATAACCATGGTTCCCGTTCTTCTTGTTCTTCTGCTCGCCCTGATCCTCTTCGGTGCCGGTTTCGCACTGAAGGCGCTCTGGTGGATCGCCGTGATCGTCCTGATCGTGTGGGTCCTGGGCTTCGTGATCCGTCCGACGGCAAGCGGCGGCAAGCGTGGCCG
>NZ_JBEZHO010000100.1:0-7842 GCF_040650615.1 Streptomyces sp. NPDC048643 | reverse complement strand
ACCGTTTCCGTATCCGATTTCCTCGGTGCTTTCCAGGTTTTCGCTTTCGCGTTTCCCTTTCCGGCGAGTCCGACTCTATCAGATCCTTTCGGGCCCGATTTCCTCGGCGCTTTCAAGTTCTGCGCTTTCGCGCTTTCCTTTTCAGCGACTCCGACTTTATCAGAATGTTTGGGCCGGATTCACCGGCGACCGTTTCTGAATCATCAGGAGGGGGGCTTCTTCGAATCGACGTGTCGATTACCTGGAGAAGCTCGCAGACTCTAACTGCTGCCGCCGGACGTGTCCAGTTCTAGGCAACTGTTCTAATCTACCTCCCCGAGCAACCCGTGTCAACGGGTCCCCTGGGGCGAAGAGGAGACTAGCAGCTCAGCGGAGGCCTACGCACATCAGGCGGCGGTGGGGAGAGTGGCGCTGCGCTCGGGGGCTTCGACGTCACCGGTATCGCCCGAGCGGACCGCACGGCCGCCGAGCACGTAGACGTACAGGAGGAAGGCCAGTTCAGCCGTGATTCCGATGCCGATGCGCGCCCACGTAGGGAGGCCGGAGGGCGTGACGAAGCCTTCGATGGCGCCCGAGATGAAGAGGACCAGGGCCAGGCCGACAGCCATTCCCAGCGCGGCGCGGCCTTCTTCCGCGAGCGCCGTGCGGCGGGATCGCGGACCCGGGTCGATGACCGTCCAGCCCAGGCGCAGGCCGGTGCCCGCGGCGACGAACACGGCGGTCAGTTCGAGCAGGCCGTGCGGAAGGATCAGCCCCAGGAAGGTGTCGAGGCGGCCGGCCGATGACATCAGACCGATGCCGACACCCACGTTGAGCATGTTCTGGAAGAGGATCCAGAGCACCGGGAGCCCCAGGAAGATGCCGAGGACCAGGCACATGGCCGCGGCCTGCGCATTGTTCGTCCAGACCTGGGCGGCGAAGGACGCGGCCGGGTGACTGGAGTAGTAGGTCTCGTACTCGCCGCCGGGGCGGGTGAGGTCGCGGAGCTGGCTGGGCGCGGCGATCGACGCCTGGACCTCCGGGTGCGCGGCGATCCACCAGCCCAGGAGAGCCGCTGTCGCCGTGGACAGCAGGGCGGTGGGCACCCACCAGTGGCGGGACCGGTAGACCGCGGCCGGGAAACCACGGGTGAGGAAGCGGGTGACGTCCCGCCAGGATGCTCGGCGGGTTCCGGTCACGGCGCTACGGGCGCGTGCCACGAGTTGGCTCAGCCGGCCGGTGAGCTGCGGGTCGGGCGCGCTGGACTGGATCAGCGAGAGATGGGTGGCGGTTCGCTGGTACAGGGTGACGAGTTCGTCGGCCTCGGCTCCGTTGAGGCGGCGCTGACGTCGCAGGAGGGCGTCGAGTCTGTCCCACTCGGCTCGGTGGGCGGAGACGAAGACGTCGAGGTCCATCGGTTTGCCTGCTCCTCGGCTGCTCGTCGGCGGCTCTTGGTCGATGTCAGCTTGTCTTACTGCGGCGCGATGTGCGCTCAGCTTGGCAGACTGGCGGTTCTCGGGGCAGGTCAGGGGAAGGGCGGCACGTGTGAGTGAGCTTGTGACGGGCGAGGCGGTGGCGCTGGAGCTGCGCCCCGCGAAACTGCCGAGCCGGGCGCTGGCCGTCGTGCTCGACCTCGCCGCGGCGATGGTGGTCTACCTCGTCGTGACGATCGGGCTCGTCGCCGCGACCGCCGCGCTGGACGACGCGGCACAGGTCGCCCTGTCGATCGCGAGTTTCCTTCTTGTCCTGGTCGGCGTGCCCATCGCGGTGGAGACGCTCAGCCATGGCCGGTCGCTGGGGAAGCTGGCGTGCGGTCTGCGGGTCGTACGGGACGACGGCGGGCCGATCCGGTTCCGGCACGCGCTGGTGCGCGGGGCGGTGGGAGTCGTCGAGATCCTCATGACGTTCGGCATCGTCGCGTGCATCGCCTCCTTGGTGTCCGAGCGCGGCCGTCGGCTCGGGGACGTGTTCGCCGGGACGCTCGTCGTGCGGGAGCGGATTCCTGTGGGGCGTATGCCTCATGTGCCTCCGCCGCCGCCCTGGCTCGCGGGACGCTTCGCGGAGCTCGATCTGTCCGCGGTGCCGGACGGGCTGTGGCTGGCCATCCGCCAGTACCTGACGCGGATGGGGCAGTTGGATCCGCGGGTGGGTGGCGCGATGGCGGAACGGCTCGCGATGGATCTCGCGGCGCGTACGGGAACGCCGCCGCCGCAGGGTGTGCCCGCGGGGGCCTATCTGGCGGCCGTGGTGCAGGAGCGGCAGGCCCGTGAGGCCCGTCGGGTGTTCGGAGGCGGCTCCGCCGCCGGTATGCCCCAGCCCGTTCCTGGCGGATATCCCTTCGGGCAGGGTGCGGGCGGTTACCCCCCGCCGATGGGTCAGGGCGGCTATCCCCCGCAGCCCATGAACACCGGCCCTGCCTCATCCCCTGCTCCTGTCGGCCACCCCGCGCAGGGAGGTCACGGCGGCTATCCCGCGCAGGGAGGTCACGGCGGCTATCCCCCGCAAGGCGGTCACGGCGCCTACGCCCCCTCTTCGGCTCCCGGTGGTTATCCGCCGCCCGCCGGAGGCGGCGGACAGCCGCCCTTCCCGCAGGGGCCCGGTGGCCAGTCCCTCCCGCCGGGGAGCGGTGAACATCCCGGACGGCCGGCTCCCGCCGCTCATCCCGTCGCGGCGCAGTCTCCCGCCGGTCCGCAGCCCGATCCGGCCCGGACCGGTGAGGATCGTTCGGACGGCGCGGGACAGCCCGCACGTGAGCCCGGGCAGGGCGAGCGGCCGGCGACGGGCTTCGCGCCGCCCGCGTAGCCGCTCCCGCCGGCGAGCAGATCCGCTTCCCCACGGTCGGGCGTCGTCCCTCACGCCGACATCGTCATCGGCGCCTTGTCCTGAGGTGCCGTCAGACGAACACCGACGGGGGTGACTCGAGGTCTTCCAGCTCGATGCCGGGGGCCGCGAGCACCACGTCCCCCGCGATGTGGACGGCGTGCTGCTCCCCGGTGTCCAGGGCTGTGACCTGGTATTCGTCCACGGTCAGGGGACCGTTGTCAGTGCTGTGTGTTTCGCTTGCGATCAAGGCCCAGGACTGGTCGAGGGTGCGCGGGGCGAGGACCGGGCCGGTGAAGGAGACGAGGCGTACGCGGGTTGCCGCGGTGCCGGCGGAAGGGGTGAGGCGCAGGAGACGGGCGGTGGCGACGAGGAACGCGGGGGAGGTGCCGGTGAAGGCGTGGGCTGCCACGTTTCCTTCGGTCGCCTCGGTGCCGGCGGGGTCGGTGCGGACCCAGGTCACGCCGTCGATGGCGGCGCCGCGCACCTGCCAGTTCGCGGAGTGGAGTTCGAGTCGGATGGGGCGGCCGAGCTCGTCGATGGCGAGGTCGACGGAGCCGGTGACGGTGTTTTCCCGGGGGAGGCCGTCGGGTCCCGTCGTGGAGGGGGTGGTGAGTTGGGCGACGTAGCGCCAGCCGGAGGGGCCGGGCGCGCAGTGGAAGTGCTCTTCACCGAGGGGGGTGTGATCGTGCGGATCATGGAGCGAATAACGGCCGCGGGGCATGGGCGTTCAGGTCCTCATCGGGGACAGGCCCCCGCCGGGAGGGCGAGGGCCTGCTGACATCCGGACGCCGAGCGGTGGTACCGCTGCTCGGCGGGTGTGCTCAGTAGCGGTAGTGGTCCGACTTGTACGGGCCCTCGACCTCGACACCGATGTACGAGGCCTGCTCGGGGCGGAGCGTCGTGAGCTTCACGCCGAGCGCGTCGAGGTGGAGACGGGCGACCTTCTCGTCGAGGTGCTTGGGCAGCACGTAGACGTCGGTCGGGTACTCCTCGGGCTTGGTGAACAGCTCGATCTGGGCCAGGGTCTGGTCCGCGAACGAGTTGGACATCACGAAGGACGGGTGTCCGGTCGCGTTGCCCAGGTTCAGCAGGCGGCCCTCGGACAGCAGGATGATGACCTTGCCGTCGGGGAACTTCCAGGTGTGGACCTGCGGCTTGACCTCGTCCTTGACGATGCCGGGGATCTTGGCGAGGCCGGCCATGTCGATCTCGTTGTCGAAGTGGCCGATGTTGCCGACGATCGCCTGGTGCTTCATCTTGGCCATGTCCGCGGCCATGATGATGTCCTTGTTGCCCGTCGTGGTGACGAAGATGTCCGCCTTGTCGACGACCTCGTCGAGGGTCGTGACCTGGTAGCCGTCCATCGCCGCCTGCAGGGCGCAGATCGGGTCGATCTCGGTGATGATCACGCGGGCGCCCTGACCGCGCAGGGACTCCGCGCAGCCCTTGCCCACGTCGCCGTAGCCGCAGATGACGGCGGTCTTGCCGCCGATGAGGGTGTCGGTGGCGCGGTTGATGCCGTCGATCAGGGAGTGGCGGCAGCCGTACTTGTTGTCGAACTTCGACTTGGTGACGGCGTCGTTCACGTTGATCGCCGGGAACAGCAGGGTGCCGTCACGGTGCATCTCGTACAGGCGGTGGACGCCGGTGGTGGTCTCCTCGGTCACGCCGCGGATCTCCGAGGCGAGCTGGGTCCACTTCTGCGAGCCCTCGCTGATGGTGCGGTTGAGGAGTTCGAGGACGACGCGGTGCTCCTCGTTCTCGGCGGTGTCGGCCGAGGGGACCTTGCCGTCCTTCTCGTACTTCACGCCGTTGTGGACGAGGAGGGTGGCGTCACCGCCGTCGTCCAGGATCATGTTCGGGCCGCCGGTGGGGGTGTTCGGCCAGGTCAGCGCCTGCTCCGTGCACCACCAGTACTCCTCCAGGGTCTCGCCCTTCCAGGCGAAGACCGGGACACCCTGGGGGTTGTCCGGCGTGCCGTTCGGGCCGACCGCGATGGCGGCGGCGGCGTGGTCCTGGGTGGAGAAGATGTTGCAGGAGGCCCAGCGGACCTCGGCGCCGAGGGCGACGAGGGTCTCGATGAGGACGGCGGTCTGGACCGTCATGTGCAGGGATCCGGTGACGCGGGCGCCGGCCAGGGGCTGGGCCGCTGCGTACTCCTTGCGGATCGACATCAGGCCGGGCATCTCGTGCTCGGCGAGGGTGATCTCCTTGCGGCCGAAGTCGGCCAGTGAGAGATCGGCGACCTTGAAGTCCTGTCGGCTGTCGACGGTCGTCATGACGAGCTGCTCCTCGGGTTCGGGGCGAGTTGGGCTGTTCTGCGCGGCGGTGGACACATACGAATGCCCGAGAGGGGCACGGACGTGCCCCGGCAGGACACAGGGGTGCCCGGTGCGCGCAGCGCAGTCCGTCGGAGGCCCTCTCTCCCTCGGCCGGTCCGCGGTGGGACCGCCCGACCGCCATCAGCAGCGACGTCTGGCTCAGTCACCCAAGCTACACCGGTGAGCCCGCCCGTCCCCAGTCCGCCTCCGGAAGGGACGGTGTCCGGGGGCGGAGGCCGAGGTGTCCTGGCGGCGCTGCGCGACGGACCTCTGCAGCCGGAGTCGTGGCTCCGGACCTGTGGATGTCGTGGGTTCCGGACCTGCGGATGTCGTGGGGTTCCGGGCCTGGGGATCGGGTGATGTTCGGCGTCCTCGATCGTGGGCAGGGTGCCAGGGCATCGGAAACATGTCAGTGGTTCCGCGGGCGTCCGCACGGCGTACCGCGGAACGTGGCGTTCAGGGCGCCGCAGGCGTTAGGAGATCGACGTGACCAGTCCGGCCGGCCCTCCCCCCACGGGCGACGGCGGTGACGAGCCGCAGCGGTTGAAGCTGCTGGCGGTGACCGCGTGCCCGACCGGCATCGCGCACACGTACATGGCGGCCGAGAAGCTCTCGCAGGCTGCGGAGCGCCTCGGAATCGACATCAAGGTGGAGACACAAGGATCGATCGGGGCTGAGAACGTCCTCGATGACAACGATGTCAGAGCCGCTGACGGGATCATCGTCGCGGCCGACAAGGATGTGGACCTCAGCAGATTCGCGGGCAAGCGGGTGATCACCGTCGGGGTGGCCGAGGGGATCCACCACCCGGAGCGGCTGATCGAGCAGGTCCGGTCGGCGCCCGTGCACACCGCGGACGGACCCGCGCCGACGTCCGGGAAAGGCAACGGCGGCGGCAAGGAGCGGAGCCTGCCGTACAAGGCGCTGATGAACGGGGTCAGCTACATGATCCCGTTCGTCGTGGTCGGCGGGCTGCTGATCGCGATATCGCTCTCGCTCGGCGGGCACACCGACCCCTCCGGTGGCCTGGTCATCCCGAAGGACTCCTTCTGGATGGACGTGAACAACATCGGTGTCATCGGCTTCACGCTGATGGTGCCGATCCTGTCCGGCTACATCGCCTACGCGATCGGCGACCGGCCCGCGCTCGTGCCCGGCATGATCGGCGGGTGGATCGCCAACACCGGCGCGCTGTACGACTCCAAGTCGGGCGCCGGGTTCATCGGGGCGATCGTGACCGGCTTCCTGGCCGGCTATCTGGTCCTGTGGATCAAGAAGGTCAAGGTCCCGAAGTTCGCCCAGCCGATCATGCCGATCATCGTGATCCCCATCGTCGCGACGACGGCGCTCGGCCTCTTCTTCATCTACGTCATCGGGAAGCCGATCTCGTGGGTCTTCGAGCACCTGACCAACTGGCTCAGCGGGATGACCGGGACCAGCGCGGTGCTGCTCGGCGCGATCCTGGGGCTGATGATCGCGTTCGACATGGGCGGGCCGGTCAACAAGACGGCCTTCCTCTTCGGCTCCGGACTCATCGCGACCGGCAACCAGACCGTCATGGGCATGTGCGCCGCCGCGATTCCCGTGATGCCGCTCGGCCAGGGCGTGGCCACCCTGATCCGCAAGCGCCTCTACACCGAGCAGGAGCGGGAGACGGGACTGGCCTCGCTGTTCATGGGCTGCTTCGGCATCTCCGAGGGCGCCATCCCGTTCGCCGCGGCGCGGCCCGCGCAGGTCATTCCGGCGAACATGCTCGGCGGTGCCGTGGCCGGTGCGGTCGCCGGACTCGCCGGGGTCAGCGACGCGGTCCCGCACGGCGGGCCGATCGTGGCGGTACTGGGCGCCGTGGGCGGCGTACCGATGTTCTTCGTGGCCGTCGCCATCGGTACGGCGGTGACCGCGCTGACGACCGTCACGCTGGTCGACGTCAGTGAGCGCCGGCGGCGCGGCGAGGTGCTGATCCCCTCGGCGCGGATGCCCGAGCCGGCGCTCGCCGGCGGAGGAGGCGCCGGCGGTACGGGGCCGGTGCGCGCCGGCTCGTCGAAGAGCGGCGACTCGACCGCCGAGTCCGCCGTGTCTCCCGTGTCCGTCGCCCAGGGCTCGGGGTCGACGGCCACCGCTGTCGCCGACGAGCCCGAGGTTCTCTCCGGGTATCTCACCGAGGAAACCGTCCGGGTGCGGCTCGCGGCGACGGACAAGGAGTCCGCGATCCGCGAGATGGCCGGACTGCTTGCGGCCACCGGCAAGGTCCGGGACGTCGAGGAACTGGTGCGGACGGCGCTGCGCCGTGAGGAGCAGGGCACCACGGGCCTCGGCGAGGAGATCGCGATCCCGCACGCCAAGACGGACGCCGTGAGCGCCCCGGTCGTCGGGTTCGCGCGGTCCGACGAGGGCATCGAGTGGGGCTCGCTGGACGGGACCAGGGCCCGGCTGGTGTTCATGATCTCCGTGCCGGAGGCCGCCGCGGGCGACGAGCACCTGCGGATCCTGGCACTGCTGTCGCGCAAGCTCATGGACCCCGCCTTCCGGGAGCGGCTGACGGCCGCGGCGGACGAGCGCGCGGTCCTCGCCGTACTGAGCGAGGTCGAGTAGTCGGCGGTCCCGCCACCGCCTGACCGCCGTACGACGTCGGGGCCCGCCTGACCCCAGGTGCAGGGCTCGGTCCTGCGCGTCGGCGACCGGATCCTGCTGGCCTGCCCGGGCGACCCGGACCGCCGCC
>NZ_JBEZHO010000099.1:0-8256 GCF_040650615.1 Streptomyces sp. NPDC048643 | reverse complement strand
TGAAGACGGCCGCCGGACTGGCGGTATCAGCCTGCGGAGCACCGGTAAGACCAGGAGCAATCCCGGCACAGCGCGAAGAAACAGGAAGCCACGGATTCCCGACCCAAGCCCGTGCCGCGTAGCGGCACAGCAACAAGTCGAGAAGGCCAGAATCCTCGGGCTTCAGCCCGAGGAGCAAGTCAATCCAGCCGTAGATCGTGATCTCAATGCTGAGTGGCGCCTCTCCGCCTACCCGAGTTCACCGAGACGGAGGGCGTCCTCAATCTCGCTGAGCTTCGCGGAGGACAAGACGCCAGCCCGCTCGATCAGGTCGCCCTGGGATAGGGTGGTCAGCCAGGTGCAGGGGGTAAAGCCCGGGCGCGGGAACGCTACCCGCAGCACGCCTTCAAAGGGCAGTCCTTTCATGGCACCTACGTGCACTTCGACGCCCAGACCGCTGATGTCGACGCCCGCAGGAGTGACGACCTGCATCGCCCGGATCCTCGACGCGTCGTCTGCCGCCAGCAGTACGACCAGCCGCCGCTCGTCGAACTCCACCCACCAGACTTCGCCACGTTGCACATGTCCTCCTGACTCAGGACGGCAGACGGAACTGCGCGACCCTGACGCGTTGTGGAGACGAGTGCGGCCACCGTTGATCATCGTGAGTTGTGTGGACTGACGAAGAGACGGTGGCCGCGGGTAACAGCATAGAACCCGCCCGTTGGCGGGAAACGAGTTCGGGTCCGGGCCGGTGGCAGTTGGTGGCCCAGGGCGACTGGACCTGAGTTCGGCCCAGGAGGCTCTGAGCTGGACAGCCGTCGCTGCACTGCACCGACAGGACCGCATGTGACATCCCGCGACCCGCAACGCCCGACCGGGAAACCCCAGTCGGGCGTTCTGACGGCCACGCTCGGACCGTCGAGAGCGGCTACTTCGTCAAGTAGGCGTCGAGAATGGTCTCTTTGACCGTGTTGCCCTGCCGGTCGACGGCCTCGGCCTTGAACGAGACGCTGTGGCCCGCCCGGGGGTTGGCAACCCGTATCCGTCCGTCACGGACAGGCGTCTTCTCCCAGTTCACGCCCTTGTCGTAGGAGACCCACACACGCAGTGACCTGAGGTTCCGCCCTTCGGCCGGCCCCTTCACTGCGACCGGCACCCACACCTCCGCCCGCGCCCTGCCCGTGTTGTGCAGGGACAGCGCGGGAGTGAAACGAACGACGGAGACGGGGAGATCGGTGATTCCCTGGGTGTGCTCGGAGGAGAATGTCCACTCCGTTGAGAGGCTGGAGGATACGTCGGCCACGGTGCCGCGGTCGACCGAGACCACCACCCGGTAGTCCGCCCTTTCCGGGTCCGCGACGTAGAAGAAGTCCATCGGGTGCGGGCTCGTGCTGACCAGTTCGCCGTTGCGGTAGACCTCGGTACGGGCGCTCGCGATCGGTGATTGGTTGTAGCTCTGATTGCCGCTTCCATCGGAGAAGAGCGGAAGTCCCCCGTCCAGGAAGTCGCCGTTTCGGATCAGATGCGCGCCTTCCGGCAGGTCGGGGCCGAAGACGCCCACATTGAATGTACGGCGGTAGGAGTGCCCCGGCTCGTATGCCCGTGCCGGCGCACCGTACCTGCTCTCGAAGGTGTCGTCGGCGTCCACCTGGTAGAAGGTCAGCCACCACTTCGACTCGTCGGTCAGCAGATGCAGCGTTCCGGTGTAGGGCAGGGTGTGCGTGGTGCCCAGACCGCCGGACAGTTCCGTCGACGGCGAGATGAAACCGCTCTTGCCCTGCGCGGGTGCTCCGAGTTTCGTCCGAACATCGGCGAAGTCACCGGGCCCGGTGTGCCGGGTGAAGCCGGTGAGGAACCGGTCCGCCTTGGGCTGGTACAGAAGGTGGTAGTCGTCGTGTCCATCGGCGCCGGTGGAGAAGGACAGTGACAGGTGCTGACTCGTCAGGTCGCCGGAGGGCGCCTTCGGACCCAGGTGGGCGGTTCGAAGGCCCTTGAAGGACGTGACGAAGACGCCCATGGAGGCACTGCCGCCATCGGGCACCGCGTTGCTCGCGTTGATGAACCCGAAGCTCGGGTATGCGGAGCGGTCCGGCACGGTGACGTCGATGGGCTTGGCGGTGCGGGCGTCGAGCGTCACCACGGTGTCCTTGGTGACGTCAAGACTGGGTTGGTTCAGCCAGTCGGCGCCTTTGGCGGTGGTGCCCGCCGGGTCCACGCGCAGGAAGCCGTTGACGAAGTACCGGCCCTTGGGGACGCGAACCGAGTACGTGTCCCCGCTCACGCTCATGGTGGAGCCCAGAAGGGGACCGGTGAGGCCCGCCAGCGTAGCGTCCCAGGAGCCGGTGGGGGCCGGCTTCCCTTGGCGGTCGAGGGGCTTGAACGTGACGGAGTACATCTCCGACTCGCGTTCCACTGCGAGCGCGGTGCCGACGCTCTGTCCGGCACCGGCGGCGGTGATCCGCCCCGTGAAGCGACCTGCGGCAGCGTTCCCGAGCCGGGTGTCGGCGACGATCTTCACGGTCGCCTCCCCGTGCCCCGGCACGATGACCTGGTCGGGGGCGGTGAACATCCCCTTCGGAGCGGGACTCCCGTCCGGCCCCTTGGCGTCTACGGTCAGCTTCAGGGTGACCGAGGTGTCGCCCATGTTGCGGTAGGTGAGGTTTTTGTCGAGCGGCTGATCGTCGGTGTGCGGCCACTGGGCGATACCAAAGGACAGCGAGGTCTCCCGGGTGAAGACGGCCTGCTTGATGGCCGTACGCAGGTCGACCCGCCCGGAGCCCTGCTGGAATGCCGTGTATGGGCCGGGTGCGGCTGACGCGACGAGTGCCTGCTTGATCTCGTCGCCGGTCCATTCGGGGTGCTGCTGGGCGAGGATCGCGGCAGCGCCCGCGACGTGCGGGCTCGCCATGGAAGTGCCGCTGAGGGCGATGTACCCATCCGCGACGGGAGTACCGACGTTTGCCAGATAGCTGTCGTGCGCGACGGCGGCGCCGATATCCACCCCCGGGGCTGTGAGGTCTGGTTTGACAGCGTTGTCACCGATGCGGGGGCCGGTGCTGGAGAACGGGGCCAAGGCGTCCTGTTTGTCGACCGCGCCGACCGTGAGAGCGGCGTCCGCGCTGCCAGGGGTGCTGATCGTGGCGGATCCCTGCTCGCCGTTGTTGCCCGCGGCGACGACGAAGAGGGTGTGGCTCTCGGAGGACAGCGTGTCGACCGCCTCCTCCATGGGGTCCGTGCCGGGGGAGTCGTACGTCCCGAGGCTGAGGTTGGCGACATCCGCCTTCTCGGCTACGGCCCACTCCATGCCCGCGATGATCTGGGACATGCTGCCGCTGCCGGTGTCGTCGAGCACTTTGCCGTTGAGGATGCGGGCGCCTGGGGCGACACCCTTGAACCTGCCGCCGGACTTGGCTCCGGTGCCCGCTGCGATGGACGCGACGTGGGTGCCGTGACCGTATCCGTCCCCGGTCGTGGGTGAGTTCGAGAAGTTGTGCTCGGCGACAACCTGTCCTGCCAGATCGGGGTGGGTGGTGTCGATCCCGCTGTCGAGCACGGCGATGCGGGATCCCGTGCCGTCGAAGCCGGCCGCCCACGCCTCGGGGCCGCCGATCTGCGGCACGCTGGTGTCCAGGGAGGCATGAACGACGGCGTCGAGCCACACCGAGGCGATTCCTGGGGCGACGGTACGGTCCGTGGTGCGCGCCGCACCGCTGGTGATGGCGGACCAGAGGGTCGAAGTCCCGTTCGCGGGCGCGGTGATGGCGTCCGCGTCGATGCTGGTCAGCGTCCGAAGCACGTCGGCACCGGGTGTGGTGCGCAGCGCCCTTCGCGCCGTTGGACGGTCATCGTCGTACCTCACGATGAGCCGTACGTCCTGGCGCTGTGCGTAGGCCGGGGTGCTCAGGGTGGTGATGTCGAAGAGGCGCCGGTCCAGACGGCCGTTGTCGACCAGGCGGCGAGCGTCGTCGGGTAGGGCGTAGGTGTGCCCGCCGACGGTCTCGACACGGATGGGTATGTCTTCCCTGCCTTCGGCGGATCGGACGGAGAGCGCTCTGCCCTTGCTGTCGACCGCGATGCGGTCACCGGTGATCAGGGGGATCCACCGCTGTGCGGGGGAGGACTCGGTGGGACTGGTTCGTGGTGTGGAGCCGAGGGGCGAAGGCGAACCCGTGTTGCTGGGGCCCGCAAGGGCCAGGGAGGTCGACGGGGTTGTGGCGATCAGCATCATGCTGATCGCCACAACCGCACCGAACGCCGGTCTCGGGTGGGTGAATCTCACGATTTCCTCTCGTTCAGCCGCTCTATGTCAATTGACGGATCAAATGTCTGAGGTCCTCAGGGGGAATGTGCAGGAGATGTCTAGCACCAGAAAATTGTTGAATCAAGTATATGAATGGCCCGGTCAGTTGGCCTTCCCGCCCACTCTTCCTTCGCTGTTGCACGGCGACGCCCTGTCTGCGTGCTGCGTTGAGCCAGGGGATCTGGGCTTCGCGCAATGTTCGCAGGCGTGCCGCCGCAAACTTCCGACAGGGCGAGCTGTCGACGGCGCCTGGTCGATGTCGGGGCGTGGACACCACTGGTCGCCAAACCTTCAAATGGGCGCCGCTGTGAACCGGGATGGGCTGAGTGACGTGGCCCGGGCTCCGGGCGTCCGAGAGTGTCTCCGCGTGCAGTGGAGTCCCAACGACTGCGAATCCGATGCTCCAGCCACGCCCGGCTTACCCGTCCAGGCCATCCACTCGTCGTCCATCTGGCTGCGCGGAGAGGGGAGGCGCTTCGTTGAGACCATCCGGTCCGTCGACGCGTGAAGGGGGCGATGCCGCTGCTGCGGCCGGTGTGGCGAGGCGCGTGACCGCGATGGTACTTGACTGTGCAATGAATCAAGCGTCTAATGCACCTGTTGATCATCCACCCGCGAAGCGTATGTCCTTCACCACCTGGCCTGGAGCCGTTTGCCAAGCGTGCGGGCTCCTTGCCGACGATCTCCGTCTCGTTGAACGGCTCGGCGGAACGACCGCATCGCGATGACGGACGGCGCTGAAGGCGGTCGAGTGTGGCGGAGTGCGAGTGAGGACAGTCCCCGTTTCGTAGGCCGCGAGAGCGAGTTGCTGTGCGTGACGGACGCGTTCAAACGGCGGCCGGCGCTGGTGTTCGTCGAGGGCGAGCCCGGAATCGGCAAGAGCCGGCTGGTGCGAGAGGCGCTGGCGGCCGTCATGGCGAAGGGGCAGCGCCCCCTGGTGGCGATCTGCCCTCCGTTCCGTTAGGCGCTGACGCTGGGTCCGATCGTCGACGCCGTGCGGCAGGCCGTTCGCACGCGCGTCGACGTCGCTGCTCTCGAACTGTCGCCATTGGCGGGCTAGTTGCGGTCCCATTTCCCGGAATGGCGGACCGGCTGCCGTCGGCTCCCGAACCTCTGGCCGACGCGGGCGCCGCCCAGCACTGCCTGATCAATGCGCGCAGATTTGCAGATTCTCGATCCCTCAAGCGGAACAACTCGTCTGTGAATCGGTGTTCTCGGAACGCTACGCAGCGAGTTGGTGGCCCGTATGGCCTGGGTCGGCTGGAGCAGACGCTCGCATGTTCGTCCTGACCACACTCCGGTGACGTTCATAGACGCCTTCCACGGTTGACCCGTTCGGGCAGGTCACCCCAATGAAGGCCGGCCCGGACCCGGTGTATTAGCGCGTCGATCGCCTGCCGGTGGTTCCTTCACCTGCCGCACCGCCCGTTGCTGGCCGCCAGGAAGGGCGACAGCCGTGCCCGCTCGGCATCGGTGAGATCACCTCGCCTCAGGCCCACGACAACGACACTTGGAACGGTGGGAGTTACCCTGTCGGACCAGCGGCCAAAACTGGTCCAACCGGCGGACCACGGTGAAGCCGGCACGAGCTCGGCTCATCCGCGTGGCTAGGGGCTGCGTCTTCGGCCACTGTCTGGGCAATACTGCTGTCGGTCTCGGCTGCCGTCGACGTACGCGCCCCTGCCGCTGCCCCGAAACCTGGGTCGGGTTGATTGACCAGTTTGCGTGACGTGTTCGGGTGCCGGCGGTGCCTAGAATCGCCGCGGGCATGGCGGGGGCCGCTTTCCGGTCGTCCCCTGAACGTCGGCTGTGAACTGTCCGGAGCCGCCAGGAGGCCACATGGAGACGACCGTGCTGTCGACCCGTCATCTGCCGAAGGCCGAGCGTTTTGACTGGTGGCGCGAGATGGTCGCTCACTCCTCCACCCCGACAGCCGTAGCCAGCGAGCACCGGGCCGACTTCCTCGCTACTTCGGAGCAGACCTGGCTCGGGGACCTGCGTCTGTCGGCCGTGTCGTTTCCGTCGATGCGGGTCAGCCGGTCGCGCACGCTCGTGCGCCGGTCCGACCCCGAGCGGTACCACCTCGTTCTTCCGAGCCGTGGCGGCAGGTGGTTCTCCTGGGAGCGCGGCGACGCGCTGGTGAGGGAGGACGACCTGCTGCTGTACGACAGCTCGCACGCCTACGAGGCACACTCCGTCACGCGGGACAGCCGGCTCTCCTGCCTCATGATCGACATTCCCCGTGGGCGATTACCGTTGCCCACAGCGAAGATCGACCTGCTTCTGGGGCGTCCGCTGCCGGCCCGCGTCGGCACCGGCTTCCTCCTTGCGCAGTTCCTCACCCACCTTGCCCGACAGGTCGACACTCTGGAGGACGGCGACGCCCTCCGGCTCGGCACCGCCACCTCCGACCTCATCACCGCCTTGCTCGCCCACCACCTGGGCCTCTTCGACGAGGTCGGCGCCGACAGCCGCGAGCGCTTCCTGCTGACGCGGGTCTACGCCTTCATCGAGGAGCACTTGGGCGACCGCGGCCTTTCGCCGGCGCGCATCGCCGCCGCCCACCACATTTCCGTCCGCACCCTGCACAATGTCTTCCGCCGGGAGGAGATGTCCGTCACCGAGTGGATCAAACACCGTCGGCTTGAGCGTTGCCGCCGCGACCTCGCCGAACCACACCTGTTCCACAGGCCCATCCACACCATCGCCGGCCGGTGGGGTTTCGCCCACCCGCAGTCCTTCAGCCGCGCCTTCAACGCCGCCTACGCGTGCACCCCAAGCGACTACCGTGCCACCTTCCGCCCGACGGGACGTGCGCTGGGAGTGCAGGGAGATGCGCTGAGCGCGCAGGCCAACTCAAGCTGACAACGGGAGAGTTGAGGGGACAGGTCGAGATTCGCGTCCCTCCGCCTCTAGGGCGGAAAGAGAGGAACGAAGACGATGAAACAGACAGTCTCCCGATCGGCCTCCCTGAAGCGCCTGGCCGTCGCCCTCACCAGCGCCCTCCTGCTGCTGGCGGCCTTCGCCACGCACCAGGCGAACGCCGCGGGGGTGGACTTCACCGCGAAGGCGAAGGCCGCCGGCCTGAGCAGCGCGCAGAGCGCCAGCCTCCAGGAGAACGTCGATCGCTACCTGGCGGCGCTGGGCGGCACCCAGGTGGCTCCCAATGTCATCGACCTGGGCGGCAGGAGCACGGTCTTCGTGGCCGTCCCCGGCGAGGTCCACCCCCGCGACCTCTCGAACGGAACGCTGGCCGATCCCTGCGCGGGCGGAGGAGCCGACCCCTACTACTTCTGTGCCTACAGCGGGATCGACTGGACCGGCACCTCGATCGCCATGTACACCTGCAAGGCGTACACGATTCCCTACGCTGGCAACGGCTCGTGGGACAACAACCAGTCCGCCGGCACCAAGGCCCGCATGTACAACCCCAGCGGCACCCTGATCTACACCACTCCCGGAGCCCGGAGCTATGACGACGTCGGAAGCTGGTCGCCGGTGCACACGGTCCGCAACTGCTGAGACGGCACCGCCGAGTACGCCTGCGACCGTCGAACGGGGGCGTCGTTCTCCCCGGTCCCGCCAGCCTCGCCGGCCTCAGTGACGGATGCCGGTGCGCGGAGATGCGGGGGTGACGGCGCTGCCGCGTGGGTCCGCAGGTCCATGCCGGGACGGCCCCGTCTGGTCTGCCGCCTCCGTCATTCGTCGAACTTGTCGGCCTCGACACAGTGATCGGCTGCTACCCGACGCTTCCCCCAGCCCGCGTCTGTTTGAGAATGGCGTGCGGGATACCCGTAGTTAAGCGGGGTTCGGACTCGAGCCTCGTAGGGCTCTCCAGGACGACGTCTTGGAACTACTCCAGGGCGACGCCCCGGGGAGCCCCTCAAAGCAGCACTCCCCTTCACCGTCGGCTCACGCCGTCGCTCCACACGACAGTGAACAGCGTCGGCGGCGTTCCCCACCCGAGGGTGGGG
>NZ_JBEZHO010000098.1:0-10174 GCF_040650615.1 Streptomyces sp. NPDC048643 | reverse complement strand
GCCGGACCTGAATCCGCGACGCTCCGCGTCGCCACCATCAGATTCGCTTCACCACCGGCCTGAAGGCCGATGCACTGCGAATGGATTCCGGTAGCAACGAGTTGTTTTCGGGACGGTTGAAGGGGTGGTTCTCGCACTCAACGCGATCGACGGAGGCGGCCAGCACGGCGGCGCCGGCTTCTGCACGGAGGAGCGGGAGCAGTTGTGTGAATACATCGACCTAACCCTGAGCGAGCACGGTGTGGACGTGGCCGCTTTGGCGGCGAGGCAGGGGACCGGCAGGGGGGGAGATCACAGATCGCTGGCGCGACTGGTGATGCGTGCTCTACCGCAACACCAGCCCCGGGCTGTCGTTCTCACCAGCCGGGGCCGACACAGGGGGAACGGTGCCCTGTGACCGGCCGGCGTCACGGCAGCGGACTACGAGAGAGCGCCTGGTGGGTGTCACCGGCGAGGGCGTCACGGGAGCGAGCGGGGTGATCGCCTGGCAGATCGACGCCAGTTGGCGCCCGTGGGGCGAGCTCACGTCCGTTCACCTGCCACAGAGGTTCGCTTGTCGTGGGGGGTCTGGTCAGCGTCGCCTCGTGAAGTAGCCGTCCTTGTGCAGCTTGTAGAGGATGAACGGGGCGAGGGCGATGCACACGGCCAGGAATGTCCAACTGAGCCATGGGGGGCCGTCGGGTCGGTTGTCCTGGGCCAGCGCGGACGCCACGGTGATCAGTGAAGTCATGTCCCACCGGTGCCCGGCCTGCGGGCTCGGACACGCGGTGCACGATATTCCGCTTACCTGTGGAGGCGAGGGAGGGCCGGGTGCGCTCCCCCGGGCGCGGACAGGGCCACGGTCGTCCGCCGCGGCAGCGCCTGTCTTCCGGGCACCCGCACCCCCGCTCAGGGCCCAGAACCTCCACGGTCCGGGCAACCGTTTCGGTCCGTCGGCTGGTGCGCCGTCAGATCAGATCAGTTCGGGTTGCGGGGCGGACGGCTTCGGGGCGGGTGCCGGCCCCGGTTCCCAGGATGTGGTGGTCCGTACGTAGCTGTGGATCACTGAGCCCATCGCGAGGAGGAGCAGGGGGCCGGCCAGCCAGGGGTGGGCGGCCATCTGTACCGGCAGCCAGCGGTAGGACAGCAGGAGGGCTGCGAAGACCGTGGAGCCGTGGGCGACGAGCTGGATCCCGGACCGGTCCCAGTTGCGGTCGTGGGCGCGCAGGGCTCCCTCGATGGTGAGCGTGAACACCACGCCGGCGATGAGGTCGACGCCGTAGTGGTAGCCGAAGCCGAGGGTCGCGGCGAGGGTGGCGACCAGCCAGAACGTGCCGGCCCAACGCAGTGCGCGTGGCCCCTTGCGGGAGTGGATGAAGATCGCGGTGGCCCATGCGGTGTGCAGGCTCGGCATGCAGTTGCGGGGAGTGATCTCGTCGAACGGCATGAGGTGCGGGGGGCTGAGCGGGGACGGTGTGTGCGGCCACAGGTCGGCCACGGCCCAGGGTGCGCTGGCCGGCATGTGGGGTGCCCAGAGGCTGACGCCCTCCCAGTGTTCGGCGCCGGTGCCGTAGGCGAAGACGGGGCCGACCACGGGGAAGATCAGGTAGAACGCCGGGCCGATGAGGCCGATGGTGAGGAAGGTGCGCACCAGGTGGTGGCGGGGGAAGCGGCGTTCGGTGGCCACGTGGCGCAGCTGGTACAGCGCGACGACGACCGCGGCCACAGGGAGCTGTCCATAGACGAAGTCCAGGACGTTGAAGCCGATCGAGCCGGAGGCGGTGACGAGCCGGCCTGCGATCCAGGAGGGGTTGCCCAGGGCGTGGTCGGCGGTCGCCACGTACTGATCGAGCACCATGGGGCGGGTCATGGAGGTCAGGTACAGCCAGGCGTCACCCGTCTTGCGGCCGGCCATCAGGATCAGGGCCAGTCCCACGCCTTTGAGCAGCAGGAGGCGTTCAGGGCCGGTGCGGCGGGTGACGGCGAGGCCCGTGCAGCCCAGGATCACCCACAGTGCGCCGTTGCCGAAGGGGTGTCCCCCGCCCAATCCGATGCCGGCCGCCCAGCGGACCAGACCGAAGACGGCGTCGATGCCTATCGCCGCGCCGAGGGCGAGGAAGCGCTGGCGCCAGGTGAGGACCACCATCATCAGCGCCATGCTGGCGTAGAGCAGTCCGCCGGACTTGGGTGGCCAGAGCACCTCGCGCGCCTGGGTGGTGATCGGGCCCGGCATGCCGTAGTGGCGTACGGCGAGTTCGAGGGCTATGAGGAACCCGAAGACCGCGACGGCCGTCACGGCCCACAGTCCCGCTGATGGCTGGCGCCGTATGTGTATCAATGCCCGACCGCTTCACTAGATGCTTTTGGTGCTGCCCGTCCCACTCACCCGGGCAAGACGGAAAGGACCCCGCACGGGTTCCGGACCGAGCGGCACTTCGCGTTCCGCGCTGCCCCGGCGTGCCGGGAACCGGTGAGGAGGGCAGAGGGTGGTGCGTGCCCGCGTGTTCCGGCAGCGCGCCCACTGAATGGATCTCCCCGAGTCCCAAGCCAGGTCCCGCCTGGATCCGATGAGCGAAACACAGTGGATCTGCGCAGGTCAAGGAGTGCGTGGCGGTGAGGGCTCGGTCTCGCGACACGGGCGTACGCCGTGCGCCGGGCGTCGCAGCCAGTCCGCCCGGGTAGCCCTCGGCGCGGGCGGGCCTGCACGGCCGGGGCGACGAGGCCGGACTGGACGGCTAGGGCATGGCGGAGCGTCTGGGTCGGCAGCCCTCGGAAGTCTTCCGGTTGGAGAACGGCAAGCAGACCACCAGTGAGGACCTGCGGCTGTAGGTGGAGGCCGTGACGGCCTTGAGGCCGTTGCTGTCCAGGTCCAGGTCCAGGTCGAGGTGCAGGTCGAGGGCGTCCTCGCCGCGGCGGGTGCCGAGCAGCCTCGATGTGGTCGACGAGGACATCCCGGCCGGAGCCCAGTGCCGCTGAACCGGCCGGACCGCGTCCGCTTAGCTCTGCTGTCCCACACTCTCTGTCGGCTGGTGCTCGCTCATGTACCAGCCGTCGACCCGCGGCCCCACCAGATCGGACGGCCAGCCCGCGGTCTGCACGGCCGCGTCGTACACGGCGTCGCCGAACCTGACGATCGCGCCGTGCGGGTCCGGCAGGCGGCGCAGGTTCTGCCACGGCAGCAGCGCCAGGCCGAGGTCTGCGTGCCAGTCGGCGCCCTCGACACCCCAGTCGCAGCCCGAAAGACCGTCCGGCTGCGGCCAGATGTAGGCGTACATCCCGATGTCCAGCGGGCTCGTGCCCTCGCTGTGGGTGTTGTCGAAGGAGAACCCCACCGATACGTATTCGTGCAACTGGGCGTTGCGCATGAACGGCGGGCCCTCCGGCCCGGGCTTCGTCCGGTTCGGGCGCCACCGGGTCGCCGACAGGTCGAACCCTCCCCACATCACGCCGACGCGCGGCCGATGTCCGAGGAACGGGGCCTGCCACGTCTCCAGACCGCCCGCGGCCAGGTCGAACGCTTCCCACATCAGGCGTGCCGAGTGCGCGTTCCATTCCCGCACGACCCGGTCGTCCGCGAAGTTCGGCGGAGCGGCGGGGATCTCGCAGATCTGCGTGGTGCGCGGGTGCGGGATGCCCAGCTTGGACGCGGCCTCGCAGAACGCCGTGAAGAAGTCGGCGACCGACGTCCGCGACAGTGACAGTGTCCGCGAGGCCCGGTCGGTCTCGATCACCACGTCACCGTCGAGCAGCCGGTAGTGCACCGAAAAGGTCGTCCCCTTCCGCCGGAACGGCGGGGTGCGCAGCCCGCGGGGGGACACCTCCAGGACGATGTGGCCCCACCCGACCTCGAAGGGATCGTCCAGCGAGTATTTGCCCGCGACCTGAACCACCCGGTTCACATACTCGATCATGGGCGCCAGCTCCGCGTGGTCCAGTACAGGCCACGCCTCGGGACGTTCGCTCACGGGAGCCTCCCGGCGGATCGATCCACGTGTCGCGGACGGCCGTGGACTGCCGCAATTCCGGGCACGACAGCCTTACGACCGCACTACCCCCGATTCTCCCACGGGCCCCGGAGCCCCGCCTCCCTGCTGAAGTGGCGCTTCACCCCCGACAGCCACGAAGCCTTCAGCCGGTATCTCGCGTTCCGGCCCGCGCTGTCCCGACCTTGCCCGCCGTGCGGGCATGGGCGCCTGCGCGACGCCAACGAGTTGTGCGAGCGGCTGTTCGTGATGGGGAGTGCGGATGCCTGGTCGACCTCCGCTCGTTGAGCAACCCGATGGCTTGCGTTCCCAGCACGAGGCTCTGACCGACGTGATGACCACGGCAGCGAAGCTGGAGTGGCCCGGCTGGTAGGTGACGGCGGGCTGCCTGCCCGCCGAGGGCTGCGGCATGGGACGACGACCACGAATCGGTGCTGGGCCTGTCTGGACCCGCGGTCCGGAGCACGCTGATCCGGGACTGACCTGTTGACTGCACCTTCGTCGTCTCGTCAGGGCGTTCTCTTCGGTACCGAGGGGACGCCTTGTGATCAGCCGGTGAAAGAGTCGACTTCGCCCGGCTCGGTCTCCATGGCTCGGCGATCGAACTGCAGCATGGCGAGGAAGAAGAGGCCGCCCAGGAGGAGGAGACTCACCACGATCACGACGGATACGAAAGCCTCTTTCGGGGTCACCAGAACGAACAGTGCGATGAGTGTCCACAGCAGAGCGCAGATGGCGACCGGCAGCTCGAAGCGTCCAAGGTCGAAGGCGCCCTGTTTGCGGGTCAGGCGTCCGCGCACCGCCAGGTAGAGCACGATGGTCGAGCCGTAGGTGACGGCGGGGAGAATGGTCGAGGCCGTGACCAGCTTCAGCAGCGCGGCGCCTGGCAGCGCGAGCATGAGCACGATTCCCAGCGCGAAGACCAGCACGGTCGCGGGAATCGGTGTCCTGGTGCGGGGGTTGACGCGTCGCATCAGCCGGTGGGCGGGGAAGCGTCCGTCGCGCGCCATCGCGAAGACGAGCCGCGAGCACGCGACCATCACGACGATCCCGGCGCCGAAGAACGCGATGGTGATCGCGACCAGCAGCGTCCTCTCCATCACCGGACCGAGCTGGTCGCGCATGATCGCCGCGACTGGTGAGCCGTTGGCGCTGATGCGGGGGATGTCGTCGATCGCGACGGTGAGAGTGATCAGGAACAGCATGCCCAGGACGCCTGCCGCCACGACCGATCCCACGATCGCGCGAGGGACGGCGCGGAACGGGTCCTTGGCCTCCTCGGCCAGGTTCGCCGCCGAGTCGAAGCCAACGAGGGTCGCGAGCCCCATGATCATCGCGAGCATCAGCCCGCCACCGACGGAGAAGTAGCCGGGAGCGTGCGCGACGACACCGCGCGAGGTGAGGTTGCCGACCGCGCCGTCGCCCGTGACGGCGACGGCGATGACGAGCGCGATGGCCACGACGACGACCAGCGCCAGTTCGAGGCCTACCGCGACCGTGTTGATCAGGCTGACGAGGCGCGTGGAGGCCACGGCCAACACGGTCTGGACGAGGAGTACCACGACTGTGATCAGCCGCGCGACATCCTCGTCCGGCTGGATGCCTGTGAGCGGCATGAACGCCTGGCTTGCGAGCGCGTTGTCGACCGCCACCACTCCGATCGCCAGGTAACAGAAGGTCAGCCATCCGAACCACCAGCCGATCTTCGGGGTGGCCAGTCGCGAGGCCCACTGGTAGGAGGAACCGCTGAGCGGGATACGGGCCGCGAACTGCGCGACTACCAGCGCCACCAGGGTCTGCCCTACCGCCGCGATGATCCACAGCCAGATCCCGACAGGCCCGGCCGTCTGCAGGACTTCGTCGAAGGTCGCAAAGATGCCGACCGCCACCGAGATGAACGCGAACGAGATCGCGAACACCTGGAAGGAGCCGAGCGTCCGCCTCAGTTCCTGCCGGTAACCTCCCGCCTCGACGGAGCCCGCGTCATCTTGGTCATCGGATGATTCCACCATCGAGGCCAGCTCACCTTCCAGGGCCCCTCCAGTGCCCTGGGTAGGCCGCAGGCAGGGATCGATCAGTGCACTATTTTCACCATCTTCGACACTTATCTCGCTTTCGACTCACGAACGCGGCCGTACGGCAGGCCGGCCCGTCCGCCGCCACGCCGGGGCGGACAGACGGCAGCCGCTGTTTGAGACATCAGCTGGGCTCACGCCCATGACCTTCGGGGGGAGTCCATGTCGCAGTGCCCGTCGCTGAACCGCCTTGGCGAAGGCGCTGGTGGACCTCGCCTGGTTCATCGAGAGCGCGGACGACGAGCACACGGATCAGGACGATGCGGTGAAGGCGCTCGAAGGTGTCGCCGCGGTAGTGGATCGCTTGTCATGGCATCGCTCGTGCCCTCCCTGCGGGAGCAGGCCCTTCGGCACACCGACGGTAACGGTCGTTGTGTCGGGGGAGCTGAACGAGGCTGGTGGTGCCCGGCTGTCGGCGAGCGCGGGGTCCACCCGTCGCCGTCAGTCGCAGCGCCACCGGCAGTGCGCCGTTGACGCGAGGGCTTCAAGGGGACGCATGTGGCGAATCCTGACCGCGTGCCTGACGGTCGTCCCGTGACTGCTGATCCTGAGCGAGATGATCTTGCCGGATTGATGTGACCACGGCGCCGGAGACCTCGACCCTCTGGAGCGAAGATCGACCAGCAGCGACGACTCGGCATGCTGGAAACGGTTGAGTAGTAGGCTCTGCGGCTTGTCGACACCCCTGGGGAGGGTCCTTGATCGACTACCGGAACGGCCAGTACGAGCACTGGCCGCGCTTCGAAGACATCACCGACACGTACTACAGGTCTGGCCGGTTCTTCTACGGCGAGGACGAGGGCGGGCGGCTGCGGGTGGGGCGGGTCGTCGCCTTCTACCGGGCGTACAACGGAGTCACCAGCCCTGCCATCGAGCCGGTCGTACGGTTTTTCGATCACGATGGAGAGGAAGGTCTGCCCGAGTACGTATCGCTGGGAAGCCGCACCGAGAGGTATTGGGTGGGTCGGACGGTCCAGGACGTGGAACAGGCATGGAGGGTAGCCTCGTCCACTGGATCTTGGCCGCAGCCGCACGGTCAGCAATGGATCCACCGTGCTGCTCCGTTCTCCGTCGACCCAGCGCACTACCTGCTGTACTACGCAGCCCTGGGTGATGAGGGGCAGACCTACCTCGGCCGGGTCGTGGGGTGGGATCCTCCACAGTTCGCCGACGAACTCCCGACGCCGATAGTCCGCCTCTATCGACCGGATGGCGAACTCGACGAGGAAGGCAAGTATGTCGGGCTGGACCTGCCGGACATCTACCGGATGACGGGCTCCCTCGAATCGGCCAGGGAAGGCATCGCAGAGAAAATCGCCCAGAGATCAGCGGAACCGGACCTTCCTGACGACCCCTGGATACGTGCCGCTGAAGGGTGACCTGGGCCGCTGGCCAAAGGCTGCCCCGGAACTGGTGGTCCTAGATGACCGCTTCGCCTTCCGCGCTTGGTGTGGTCTGGAGCAGGTACCTCGTCCGCGGGAATCGTGTGGTCACGATGCAAGGCGGAGGAGAGAGCCGAATAGTACGCTCCCGATGGGGGTGGGCGCGTGGAGGAACTACGGGTGTCGGTCACGGCAAGCAGCGAGCGCTTCGATGCCGACGACGACAGGTGGCTGTCCCAAGTACGGTTATTGCAGCATGACTTGGGACGGGAGACTCGGCTGTTGACCGGGCAGCCGACCACGACCCGGCCCGGCACGAAGGGCGGCTCGCTGCCGGACGTGGCCGTCCTGCTCACCCCGGCCGGGGTCGCCGGTGTGGTGGCGGTGGTGAGGGCCTGGCTGGTGCGGGACCGGGACCGTACGGTGCACCTCGCCTGGGAAGTGGACGGCCGGAAAGGCGAGTTCACGGCCACGGCCTCCACGGCGGACAACGCCACGTTGCAGGCCGCGCTGGAGCACGGGCTGCGGGCGGCGACAGGCTTGGGGGCGGGCGCGGCGGAGGACGAACCGGACCCGGACGGCACCTCCGTTGGCTGAGGCCCCCGTCGCGTACCGCGCCCTGCTGATCGGCAACGCCGAATTCCCCAACGAACCGGCACTGACACGGCTGCGCGGCCCGGCAAACGACCTCTCGGAACTGCGTGTCGCGCTCACCGACCCCGAGGTTGGCCTGCCGTGGGAGGTGACCTCCGTACTCGACGGGACGACCCAGCAGGTACAAGAGGCGCTGTTCACCTTCTTCCATCGAGCCACGGCACGTGAGCAGTTGCTGCTCTACTACAGCGGACACGGCCGGCTCGACCTGCACAACCGCCTGCATCTGTGCACCCACGACACCACCCTCGACTGGCTGCGCACCCGCGCGGTCCAGCAGTCGTACGTCAACGAGTTGCTGGACGACTGCGCGGCCCGCACGATCGTCGTCGTCCTCGACTGTTGCTTCGGCGGACGGGCGGCGACGGCCAAGGGGGACGAGACGGCGGCCCGGTTCGCCGGCCGAGGCCGGTTCGTCATGACCGGGTGCGGACTGTTGGAGACGGCGGCGGACGCGGCCGACGACGGCCGTCCCAGCCCCTTCACCGCCGCTCTGGTGGCGGGGTTGCGGCACGGGGCGGCGGGCGAGGGCGGGTACGTGACGGTGGAGGACGTCTATCGGTACGTGTACGACCGTATGCGTGGGTCGGGTCAGCGTCCGGAGATGAAGTCCGAGGGTCGGGCGGGGCATGTGGCGCTGGCACGGCGGGCGGGAAGGGGGTCGGAGTCGGTCGAGGGGATGCCGGAGCCGTCCGCCGTCTCTGGATCGCCGGACCTGCGGCCCTTGTTCACGAACGCGCGCGGTGTGAGTCAACGGCCATTGGTCGAGCATCACTTCAGCGGAGTGCTGCACGTCCTGTTGACCGAGCCGGCCGGAACTCTGACCGTCCACCGCGACGAACTGGTCGCGGCCGAGGGCGGGGAGGAGGTCCGGGGCCGGTGGTTCACCGAGGGGCGTTTCGAGGTCCGGCGGGTGCGGGACCGGCCGATCGCCAGGGCGACCGCGGACGGAGACGTACGGTTCGCCCTGCCCGAAGAGGCGGGGACAGTGACCTGGTCGGCGCGGCAACTTGCCGTCTTCGAGCAGGCGCGGACCGCCGGGACCTGGCCCGCCGCGAACCGGCCCACCAGGACCGAGGGCACCCACGCCGTCCTGATGTCCCGCGACACGGTGTACCGCAGGCTGGCGCAAGCGGTCTGGGGCGCGCTGGGATCACTGCTCGGCAGTACGGTGTCCGTGAGTCTGATCGTGGGCCTGGCGCTGACCGAGCAGGGGCGCAGCTGGTGGCTGTTCGGCGCGGGAGTGGCCCTGACGATCCTGGCCGTAGTCAGCCTGTCCGTCCTGATCGCTTGCGCGCATTCCAGCTGGGTCTTCCTCCACCTGCACCGGTTGCTCCAACTCCCCTCACTACCGGTGACCCGGATGCTGCTGAAGGTCCATGACCCACCACCGATCACGGGCGAGGACGACCACGGACCGGTGACCGTCCACCTGAGCCCGAGCGTCGTGCTGTGGTCCGAGGACCTCAGCCTGACGTTCCCTCACTCCTTCTACGCCGCATGTGTCCACCGGGGCGACCCCCCCTTCGACACGAAGTCCCCAACCTCCGTCGAGGTCATCGGCCTTCCCGCCCCCGGCCAATGGGTGGTCGTGCGTACCCCCGACGGCCTTCTGTGGCCGAGTGGTCGCGCCAAACCCGTCTGGGCGCCGACCCTCACCGCTGTGACCGGGCGCCCCTAGCGGCTCTCGTTCGCTTTCCTGTCCGGCCGAGGGCTGCGAACAGCTTCTCGCCGAGGTAGCACATGTGCCGACTGCGGGAAGGGCGGATGGCCGATGCCCGGTCCTCGCCGGCGGGCAAGGACCGAGCATCGGCGACCGTCGGCTGGCCGAGCGGCGGGCTGTACGTGAAGCGCCGGAGCTGCGCCGCTGTGCAGCCGGCCGCCTTCGGCCGGGCTTGTGCACGGGCGGGAAACCCCGCCGAGACCGGCCGGCAGGCAGGGAACAGTGTGAAGGTTCCCTGCCCCGATACGCGCAGTGTCGCTATGGCCGGCTCAGCGCGCCGTTCAGTACTGCTCGGTCTCGACGAATCCGGCGTCCGCGTCGTCGTCGGCGCCGAAGGCGTCGGCGGCGGCGGTCGGGTCGAATCCGGGCGGGCTGTCC
>NZ_JBEZHO010000097.1:0-10891 GCF_040650615.1 Streptomyces sp. NPDC048643 | reverse complement strand
GACCAGCAGCCCCTGGTCGACGGCCTGCGTCAGCTCGCTGATCTCGCCGAGGCGGTACAGGTCGCCGCCCGACTCGGTGAGTCGGGTACCCGCGGCCGTTCTGTGCACGTGCGGCGGCCGGGGTCCCGGGCTGCCGCGATCGACGGGGCTACGGCACGCGCTGGCCCTTGCCCAGCGCGATCACCCCGCCCTTGGAGACCGTGTAGAGGTCGGCGTCCCGCTCGGGGTTGACGCCGATCGTCGCGCCCGGCGGCACCTCGACGTTCTTGTCGAGCACGGCGCCGCGGACCACCGCGCCCCGCCCTATCTTCACGTTGTCGTGCAGGATCGACCCCTGCACGACCGCCCCGGGGTCGACGAGCACGCCCGGCGAGAGCACCGAGCGGGTCACCTGACCCCTGATCAGGGAGCCCGCGCTGATGATGGACTCGCTCGCGATGCCCCCGGCGTTGAAGCGGGCCGGCGACAGCTGACCGGAACTGGTGTAGATCGGCCAGTTGCGGTTGAACAGGTTGAAGGCGGGCCGCTCGGCGATCAGGTCCATGTGGGCGTCGTAGTAGGCGTCGAGCGTCCCGACGTCACGCCAGTAGCCCTGGTCGCGGGTGGTCTCGCCGGGCACGTGGTTGTCGCTGAAGTCGTACAGCTGGGCCTCGCCCCGCTCGGTGAGCGCGGGAAGGATCGAACCACCCATGTCGTGCACGGAGTTCTCGTCCTCGGCGTCCCGCTGGAGCGCCTCGATGAGGGCCTTCGTGGTGAAGATGTAGTTGCCCATCGACGCGAACACGCACTCGGGGTCGTCCGCGAGGCCCGGCGGGTCGGCGGGCTTCTCCAGGAAGCCCCGCACGGTCTGGCCGTCGGAACCGGGGCTGATGACACCGAAGGACGACGACTCGGAGCGGGGCACCCGTATCCCTGCCACCGTCACCCCCGCGCCGCCCTCGATGTGCTGCTCCAGCATCTGCCGGGGGTCCATCCGGTAGACGTGGTCCGCGCCGAACACCGCGACGTACTCGGGCTGTTCGTCATGGATGAGGTTGAGCGACTGGAGGATCGCGTCCGCGCTGCCCAGGTACCAGCGGGGTCCGAGACGCTGCTGCGCGGGGACCGGCGTCACATAGTTGCCGAGCAGGCTCGACATCCGCCAGGTGGTCGTGATGTGCCGGTCCAGCGAGTGCGACTTGTACTGCGTGAGGACGCAGATGCGCAGGATGTCGGCGTTGACGAGATTGGAGAGTACGAAGTCCACGAGGCGGTACGTACCGCCGAAGGTCACCGCTGGTTTCGCCCGGTCCGCCGTGAGCGGCATCAACCGCTTGCCCTCACCGCCCGCCAGTACGATTCCCAGCACCGAAGGTCCACCGCGCCGCATGCCGCCGCCCCTCTAAGCCCGGTCCGGCCGTCCCGGCTGTGCGGGTCCGGCCGTTGGTTCGAAAAATGCGCCTGCCCGACCACTACCCCGGTTTGAGGACTTCCTCGTACAACTGGACGGTCCTTCGGGCGACGGCGTCCCAGCCGAACTCCTCCACGGCGCGCCGCCGTCCGGCCTCGCCCATACGGCGGGCCGTCTCGGGCTCGGCGAGCACGGAGTCCAGGGCGGTCGCGAGGCCCGCCTCGAAGTCGTCGTCCAGGGGCACGAGTAGACCCGTCTCGCCGTCCTCGACGACCTCGGGGATGCCACCGACGCGCGAGGCCACCACCGCCGTCCCACAGGCCATCGCCTCCAGGTTGACGATGCCGAGCGGCTCGTACACCGAGGGGCAGGCGAACACGGCCGCGTGAGTGAGGAGTTGGATCACGTCCGGGCGAGGCAGCATCTGCGGGATCCAGTGCACGCCGTCGCGCACGGCGCTCAGCTCCTGGTACAGCTCGCGGAACTCGCGGTCGATCTCCGGGGTGTCGGGGGCGCCCGCGCAGAGCACCACCTGTGCGGCCGGGTCGATGTCCCGTACCGCGCGCAGGAGATGGGGCACGCCCTTCTGCCGGGTGATGCGGCCGACGAACAGGACGTACGGGCGGGCGGTGTCCAGGCCGATGCGCTCCAGGACGTCGGTGCCGTGGTCCGGGCGGTAGAGGGCGGTGTCGATGCCGTTGTGCACGACGCGCACCCGGGCGGGATCGAGGTCCGGGTAGCAGCCGAGGATGTCGTCCCGCATGGCCCCGGAGACCGCGATCACCGCGTCCGCGGCCTCGATGGCGGTGCGCTCGGCCCAGCTCGACAGGGCGTAACCGCCGCCGAGTTGCTCGGCCTTCCAGGGGCGCAGCGGTTCGAGGCTGTGGGCGGTCATGACGTGCGGGATGCCGTGCAGGAGCTTGCCGAAGTGCCCCGCGAGGTTGGCGTACCAGGTGTGCGAATGGACCAGTTCGCGGCCTTCGAGGGACGCGGCGATGGAGAGGTCCACGGAGAAGGTGCGCAGCGCGTCGTTGGCGCCGTCGAGCGTGGGCCACGGCCGGTGGCGGACCACCCCGCCGGCACCGCCCTCGCCCCAGCAGTGCACGTCGAGGTCCGTGAGGGCGCGCAACTCCCGCGCCAGGAACTCGACATGGACGCCGGCGCCGCCGTACACGTCCGGCGGGTACTCCCGGGTCAGCAGGCCCACGCGCACACAGAACCCCTGTCGTAGTCGGCAGATGCCCTTCATGGTCACTCAGTTGAGGCCGATGCGGAAGAGCGTGCGGGAAGTGGTTCCGCCGGCTTCGGGCGGGCGGGGTGCGCGGGGGCGGCTCGGATCCGTCAGCTCCGGCCGGGCGCGGGCCGTGGCGGGCGGTCGAAGCAGCAGTCGCCGCACACACCGCCGCCGGGCACCCGGTAGTAGAGGCAGCAGCTGCGGCGGCGCAGCGTCCGCGCATCGAGCGTGCCGGCGAGGTCCGGGTGCGCGAGCAGACCGGCGGCCAGCGTCCGGGCTCGTTCTCCCGCCTCCGGACGCCCGTGGCCGAGCGCCCATCGGTCGAGCTGGCGCACGGCTCCGGCCAGGCTGGAACCGGCGTTGCCCCACAGCAGGCCCGGCGACACGCGGTACCGGTCACGCAACGCGGCACCCAGCGGGACGAGATGCCCGGCGCGCACGACCTCGTCGAGTTCGGTCACGGGCCGGGCGCGGACCTCGGTCAGCCACAGGTCGTCCGGGGCGCCGGCGTCCGGGTCCCACCGGAGCAGGTCAGGATCGAGGTCGGGCACTCGCCCGTAGACGACGGCGGATCCCAGGGCGATGGACCAGAGTCGGGCCGCGAGCCCCTGCTGCGCCACCGACGCCGCGACGCGCGCCTCCGGCGCCCCGATACTCCTCGCGACCTTGTCGACACGGAAAATCATCGGATCCTCGTAAACCTCCCCGGGGGTGCCGCCTCGCGGTCGCGCGTAGGCCTGCGCGAGGGTCGGCAGGGGGCCGCGCCGGGGTACTCCGGTGCGTAGTACGAAGAAACCGCCGAGCGCGCCGAGCGCCGTCAGTTGGGGGTCGAGGTCCACGAAGACCAGTAGTACCAAGCCCCCTAGGGGGTACCACCAGTGGATCGCTCCGTGGTGTCGCCCACCCTGGGGAGGACAAGGCCCGATCTGTACTCCATCGGCAGTAGGACCCGATGGAGTCTCAGGGACGACGACGAGAACTAAAACGCGAGGCATCGTTGTTTCCATGGAAGCCGACCGTTCGTCGCGCCGGGTCAGCCCGCGCCGTTCGCAGAGGAGGGACTCATGAGTGCCCTCGCTCTGTCCGTGGTGCTCTCGTTCGTCTCGGCCGTCGCGTACGCGGGCGGCGCCATCATCCAGGAGCAGGTCGCGCTGACCTCTCCGGGTCAGGCCTACGCGCCGGTGCGCCGTCCCGGCTGGTGGGCCGCCGTGGCGCTGACCGGCGTGGGCGGACTGCTGCACGTGGTCGCCCTCGCGTTCGGCCCCCTGTCCCTCGTCCAGCCGCTCGGCGCGCTGACGATCGTCTTCGCCCTCCCGATGGCGGCCCTGTTCGTCGGCCGCAAGGCCGGAGCCGCCGCCTGGCGCGGCGCGATCATGGCCACGGTGGGTCTCGCGGGACTGCTGTCGCTGGTCGGTGCGTCCGACGCGAACTCCCTGAGCAGTGCCCAGCGTCTGGCGCTGGGCGTGGTGGCGGGCGGCTCGGTCGCGGCGCTGATGGTGGCGGGGCGCGCGGCGCACCGGCACCCGGCGGTGCGGAGCATCCTGCTGGCGGTCGGCGCGGGCATCGCGTTCAGCATGTCGTCGGTGTACACCAAGACCGTCGCCGTGGACTGGTCGCGGCACGTCTCGCTCGCGGACCTGTCGAGCCTCGCGGCGATCGGTGTCTTCGCGACCGCCGGCATGTTGCTCTCGCAGGCCTCCTACCGTGGCGCGGGCCTGGAGGCGCCGCTGGCCACACTGACGGTGGTGAACCCCGTCGTGGCGGCCGCGGTCGGCATCACGATGTTCGGCGAAACCTTCCGCTACGGCACGACCGGCACCGCGCTCGCCCTGGGCTGCGGTGTGGTCGCGGCGGGCGGTCTGATCCTGCTCACCTCGGAACGCATCAGCAGCGGTGCCGCGCGCTCGGGGAGCGGCACGAAGAAGTCGGCGCCGGAGACGGAGTCCCTGGCACGGGACGAGGTCGCGGGCCCGGCCGACGAGCCGGCGCCGGACGCCGTGCCCGTGTTCGGCCCGTCGCTCCCCGGCCCGGTCGGTCCCATCGGCCCGGTGGTCCCCTCGGACCTGGGCGCTCTCACGTCACTGACCGCCTCCGAGGCGAGCGTGCGGGAGCTGCTGGCGGGGCTGCCGGACCAGACCGGCGACGAGACCCTGTACCTTCCGGCGCCGCACAGCGCCGCGGGGATCGTGCCGGTGCCGACGGCGCAGCAGGCCGGCGGGACCGTGCTCGTGCCGGAGGCGCAGCCCGGTGGCGGCACGGCGCTGGTTCCGGCGCCGCTGAAGGCGGCCGCCCCCGCGGTCGACGCCGCCTTGAGGAAACCGGCGGCCAGGGACGAGTTGCCGTACCTGACCGCCATGCTCGGGGTGCCCTACGTGCCGATGCCGTTCGTGAACCACCACCGCACCCGCGTCAGATCCTGACGCCGCCCGCCCGGAGGTACGCCACCGGGTCGATGTCCGAACCGAAGCCGGGCCCCGTCCGCACCTCGAAGTGCAGATGCGGGCCCGTGCTGTTGCCCGTGGACCCGGAGCGGCCGAGCCGCTGGCCGGCCACCACGCTCTGGCCCGCCTTCACGGAGATCGCCGAGAGGTGGCCGTACTGCGTGTAGCGGCCGTCGGCGTGCCGGATCACCACCTGGTAGCCGAACGAACCGCCCCAGCCGGCGGTGACCACGTGCCCGGCGGCCACCGCCGCGACGGAGGTCCCGGTCGCGACCGGGAAGTCGACGCCCGTGTGGTAGCCCTTCGACCAGGACGACCCGGCCGCGCGGTACGGCGTGCCGGTCGCCGCCTGCACCGGGGCGACCAGCGAGTGCGACTTCCTGGGGGTCGTCGTGTGCGTGGAGGCCTTGTCGGCCGGGGCCTTCTTCGCCGGCGCCTCGGCGGCCTTCTTCTTCGCCGGGGCCGGGGCGGTGTGCGGGTGCGCGGGAGCGGGCGCCGTGCCGTGCAGGGCGAGGCGCTGGCCCGGCAGGATCAGGTCCGGGTCGGAACCGACGGTCGTCCGGTTCGCGGCGTACAGACCCTGCCAGCCGCCCTGGACGTGCCGCGAGCCGGCGATGCCGGACAGCGTGTCGCCGTGGACGACGGTGTACATCTCGGCGGTGCCGGCCTGCGACTGCGGTGTGTTCTGCGGTTTGACGTCCCGCACCGAACGCTGCGGCGCCTGCTTCGAGCGCTGGGCGGTCTGCGGGGTGCTCCGCGGCGTGGTGGCCGCCGGATGGACGTCGGGGGTGCCGCCGCCCCTGGTCAGCCCGCCGCGCACCGAGCACACCGGCCAGGCGCCGGGGCCCTGGCCCTTCAGCACCTTCTCGGCGATGGCTATCTGCTGGTCCTTGGTGGCCTGGTCCGCGCGGTGGGCGTAGGCCGTCCCGCCGTACGCGGCCCAGGTGGACTGGCTGAACTGCAGGCCGCCGTAGTAGCCGTTGCCGGTGTTGATGCTCCAGTTCCCGCCGGACTCGCAGGCGGCGACCTTGTTCCAGGTGCCGACATCGGCCGCGTGGGCGACTCCGGTCCCGACGAGCGGGAGCGCGATCCCCGCGCCGCCCACCGTGACGGTGAGTGAGGCACGGTTGATCCTGTTCGGCTGATACCGGCGGTGCCGACCGCGTACGGCCATGAGGGAGCCCCCCTAGACATGCGTCAGGAGCGGCAAAAGTAAGCGTTGGGAACAGGCCAGGACAAGACGGCAATCGGTCGCTCCCGAACGGCGGTTGACGGGTCGGGAGAGCGCCCGTCGCCCGATCCCGTCCGGCACGCCGGGTGACCGTCCCGGCTGCGGCCGGGAGGAGCCTCCTCGCCGTCCGTGGCCGGTGGGGATCGGATGCCCCGGTCGGACGAGGGGCCGGGGACGAGGTCACGGGCATGGGATCCGTGATCCGGGGGACGCGTTCCGGTGCGTGCGCGTCCCGTGCGACGGGCGGCCGAGGGCTCGGGGCCTGGCCGAAACCCGCCCTCCCGGTGGCACCCGGTTCTTCCGCGTGCCTCTGCGTGGACTCCGCCGACGCGTCAGGATGGCTCTGGGGCACTACTGACGAGCGGGACGGACGGCGAGGACGCACACGACCGACATGGGGACCTGTCGACACAGGACCCACCGATACGAGGACCTGTCGATCCCCTACTTCTTCCCGGCCACCCAGCGGAATTCCTAGGAGCCAAACCGTATGAGCACTTCAGCCCAGATCGGCGTCACGGGTCTCGCGGTCATGGGGCGCAACCTCGCCCGCAACTTCGCGCGCAACGGCTACACCGTCGCCGTGCACAACCGCACCGCCGCCAAGACGAACGCACTGGTGGAGGAGTTCGGCGACGAGGGCACCTTCGTCCCGGCCGAGACGGCGAAGGAGTTCGTGGAGGCGCTGGAGCGGCCCCGCCGCCTGGTGATCATGGTGAAGGCGGGCGACCCGACGGACGCGGTGATCCAGGAGTTCGCGCCGCTGCTGGAGCCCGGCGACATGATCATCGACGGGGGCAACGCCCACTTCGCGGACACCCGGCGCCGCGAGCACGCGCTGCGCGAGCAGGGCATCCACTTCGTGGGCACGGGCGTCTCCGGCGGTGAGGAGGGCGCGCTGCACGGGCCGAGCATCATGCCGGGCGGCTCGACCGAGTCGTACGCCTCGCTCGGCCCGATGCTGGAGAAGATCTCCGCCAAGGCCGAGGACGGTTCGCCGTGCGTCACGCACCTGGGCCCCGACGGCGCCGGGCACTTCGTGAAGATGGTCCACAACGGCATCGAGTACGCCGACATGCAGCTGATCGGCGAGGCCTACCAGCTGCTTCGTGACGTCGCCGGGTACTCCCCCGCGCAGATCGCCGACATTTTCCGCACCTGGAACACCGGCCGGCTCGACTCCTACCTGATCGAGATCACCGCCGAGGTGCTCTCGCACGTGGACGAGGCGACGGGCAAGCCGTTCGTCGACGTGGTCCAGGACCGGGCCGAGCAGAAGGGCACGGGACGCTGGACCGTGCAGATCGCGCTGGACCTGGGTGTGCCGGTCTCCGGCATCGCCGAGGCGGTCTTCGCCCGCTCGCTGTCCGGGCACGCCGACCTGCGCGAGGCCTCGCGCGGTCTCGCGGGACCGAAGGCGCAGCAGCTCGGCGAGGCGGAGGCGGCGGCCTTCGCGGACCGGGTGGAGCAGGCGCTGTACGCGTCGAAGATCGTCTCGTACACGCAGGGCTTCCACGAGATCACCGCGGGCAGCGACGAGTACGACTGGGACATCGACCTCGGTGCCGTGGCCTCCATCTGGCGCGGCGGCTGCATCATCCGGGCGGCCTTCCTCGACCGGATCCGCGCCGCCTACGACGCCCGCCCCGACCTGCCGAGCCTGCTGTCGGACGACACGTTCGCCCAGGAGATCGCGGCGGCCCAGGACGACTGGCGGGAGGTCGTCGTCGCGGCGACCCGCCAGGGTGTCCCCACGCCCGGCTTCTCCGCGGCTCTCGCCTACTACGACGCCCTGCGCGCCGAGCGTCTGCCCGCGGCCCTCACACAGGGCCAGCGCGACTTCTTCGGAGCGCACACGTACCGCAGGACGGACCGGGAGGGCTCGTTCCACACCCTGTGGGGCGGGGACCGGTCGGAGGTCGACGCGTAACCGCACCCGAGCGGACGGCACGAGGGACATCCCGCAACGGCCGAAGCCGCCACACCCGGTCGGGGTTGTGGCGGCTTCGGCCGTGCTTCGGGGTCAGCGGCCCCCGGAACGCGGCCCGCGCCCGGCGGGCCCGGCGCCCCTCAGGACAGCGGCCCGGGCTGCGGCTGCGGCTCCGGAACGGGGTCCGGACCCGGCGGCCTGGGCACCGGGGACGGTGAGGGGACGGGCTCCGGCCCCGGTACGGGCTCGGGGCCGCCCGGCCCGGGGGTCGGGTCGGGCCTCGGAGGCCCCGGCGTGGGGTCGGGGCCACCGGGGTCCGGCACCGGGTCCGGGAAGGGTGACGGCCCCGGCGGCTCGGGGCTCGGCCCGGGAGTGGGCCCCGGCGGTACGGGGTCGGGATACGGCTGCGTCATGGCGGTCCTCCAGCCATTCGGTACGTCGGCCCTGGACTGTTCCCCGCGTACCCAGCAGCCGACCATGCACTCACCCCGTCGCGCGAGGGATGCGGGCCAGGTGGGGCAATGGGGGCTGCGGGGAGCGGGACGCGGGGATGACCGGCGGGGCGGCTGGGCGGTGGGGGCGGCTGGAGGCCGGGGAGGGACTGGAGACCCGGGAGGCGGGCCGAAGGCGTCGGCTGGTCGACACATGAACCATGTCGACGGGGCGCAGAGGTCGTGGTGACCGTGCGTGGTGGCCCTGGCCGTCGCGCAGGGCCACCGCCGGCGAGCGGCACTCCGGGGCTGGTTACGGGCACCGGGGCGTCCGGCGGTGCCGGTCGCTCAGCGCAGGGGGCGACGGTCCCGGGGCGAGCCCGGGTCGCTGGTGCCGGTCCAACCGGGCCGCGACGGGCACTCGGCTGCGGATGCCGCGGCCGCCAGACCTGGGCGGGGGCTCGACAGCACCGGGATCGCCGTGGTGGTCAGGCCCTGTGCCGGTGTCATGGACGCCTGGGCGAGGACGATCGCGTCGGCGCCGGTGACCGCGTCGGCGGCGTCGGCCACCGCGCGGGCGCAGCCGTCCGTGTCGCCCGCCTCGAACAACGCGAACGCGCCGTCGACGAGCACCGTACGGACCTCGACGGGCCGACCGGCGCGGCGGGCCTCCTCCTCGACGAGGGCCACCGTCGGCTCCAGGGTGCTGGCCACCGTCGCGAGGACGACGACCCGCGGGCCGGCGGCGACCGCCGCGGCGGCCATGGGCCGGTCCACGCGCAGCACGGGCACCCCGACGTCGGTCCGTTCGGCGACGGCGCCGATGGTCGAACAGGTGCACAGCACGACCCGGGCACCGTCGGCGACGGCCTCGCCGAGCAGCGCCCGGACGTCGTCGGCGACCGCGTCGGGGCCTTCGCGCCGGGCGCGCGCCAGCAGGTCCTCGGCGACGAGGTGCCGCAGGTCCAGGCCCGGGTGGTCCTCGTCGCGCAGGGCGTCGAAGACGGGGATGTGCGCCGGGGAGGTGTGCAGCAGCGCGAGCGGTCCGGACGACGCGGGAAGGGGTGCTCGGGACTCCGCCGGGGGCGGCGTCCCGGACATCAGAAGCGTCCGGGGTGTGCCTTGAGCCGCTCCAGCGCGGCCTGGCGCAGCGCGGGGTCGGCCGCCGGAGCCTCCTCGGGGTGGCGCTCCGCCCACTTCACGACGTACGGGCAGAGCGGCGCGACCACGATGCCCTCGCGGGCGGCGATGCCGTACAGCTCGCGGGCGAGGGAGCCGGCGATGCCGTGGCCCTCGTGCTCGGGCTCCACGATGGTGTGCACCGGGACGAGCGCGCGGGCGGGCTCCTCCAGGACGAAGTACTCGATGTGCCCGACCACCTCGTCGCCGGCGAACGCCTCAAGGCGTCCGGCCGGCCGGTCGTCGCGGATCTCGATGTCGCTCACGGCCACTCCTCGGGTCCTCGGTTCCAGGTGCTGCGGCGCCGCCGCCCCGTGACACGGACGCCGTGGTTCAGACGGTGACGGCCTGGGGGCTGCGCTGCTGGTCCGAGCCCGGGACCGGCTCGGACGGATCGGCACCGAGGGAGACGATCCGGTTGTCGCGGTCCACGTGCACGACCCGCGGCCGCAGCGCCCGCGCCTCGGCGTCATCGACCTGAGCGTAACTGATGATGATCACCAGATCACCGGGCTGCACGAGATGGGCGGCAGCTCCGTTGATCCCGACGACCCCGGACCCGCGCTCCCCCTCGATGACGTACGTCTCCAGACGGGCGCCGTTGGTGATGTCGACGATGTGGACGAGCTCGCCGGGCAGCAGATCGGCGGCGTCGAGCAGATCGGCGTCGATGGTCACGGACCCGACGTAGTGCAGGTCGGCCTGGGTGACGGTGGCACGGTGGATCTTGGACTTGAACATGGTGCGCAGCATGTCGGACTCCTGAAAGACGGCTCCCTGCCTGCTTTTTGCAGGTCAAGGGCTGTTTCCCTACCTTACAACGGGTCGCGTGCCCGGGTGGCGTTCCTCAGGTTGTCCGGGACTCGTGCCGACCACTCGCCGACGTCGGAGGTGCCGGTGCCGGCGGGTCGGTGCTTCCGCGCACCCCCTGGCGCATCGAGACTCCGCTGCCGCCCACGCGAGACGCTCGGCCGGGGCCCGCTTGATCATCGACTCGCCGAGGTCGCCGAGCGTGGCGCTGGCCGCGACCGCTAGGCCGATGACCAGACCCTGCC
>NZ_JBEZHO010000096.1:0-11072 GCF_040650615.1 Streptomyces sp. NPDC048643 | reverse complement strand
CCTTCCGGCGTGATGACCGTCCGCCCGCCGTGCAGCAGCGGCAGCCACAGTTCGTAGGTCGAGGGGTCGAAGGCGTACGGAGCCACCATCAGCACCCGCTCGTGCGCGCCCGGCTCGAACATGCTGTCCGCGACGAGGTCGAGGATGTCGCGGTGGGTGACCGCCACGCCCTTGGGGCGCCCGGTCGAGCCGGATGTGTACATCACGTACGCCAGCTGCTCCGGCCGGCTCTGCACGCCCGGGTTGCCGACCGGGAACCCGGCCGGTTCCTCGGGTTCGTCCACCGCCACAACCGCCGGTGCAGCAGGCACGCCACGGTCACGCATGGCGCGGTCGGTCAGGAGTACCGGCGCGGACGTCTCGTCCACGATCCACTGCATGCGCTCCAGCGGATAGCCACTGTGCAACGGCAGGTAGAACGCTCCCGCCTTCAGCACGGCGAGCAGGGCGACCACCAAATCCACCGAGCGCTCCATCAGCACCGCGACCGGCGCCTCCGCACCCACGCCCAGATCCACCAGCCGGTGCGCGAGTTGATTCGCCCGCTCGTCCAGCTGTCGGTACGTCAACTCTCGTCCAGCACACCGCACCGCCACCGCGCCCGGGGACCGCAGCGCCTGAGCCGCGAAGACCGCCTGCACCGATTCATCGAGCATCGCCACATTCGGCTCAGATGACCGATCCTCGACAAGATCAACAGCATCTGCAGCATGCATTGCCAATCACCCTCTTTCGGTGTTGAGACCGCGCGAAGTTCAGCGGGACGAGCAACGCGGATGAACGTTGCGGAACGGAAGGCCCCTGGTGGCGCATGATCGTTGCGGAACGGAAGGTCCTCGACAGGATGTGAACCGTCGCGGAATGGCTATTCCGTCATCTCCGCGGTCAGATTAGGCGAGCGGCGACGGGTGGTCACCCATCGAACTGTCAGAGGAGCCTGGATCTCAAGCGATCCTGAATCGCACTTCGAGTGCGGACGGTGTCCTCGAATTCGGATCCAGACCTACTTGAGGATCGATCCGGTTCCCGGCCGCCCTACCAGGATGAGGGATACCGTGCCGCCAGTGGCTCTCCCAAGAGGTGCCCCGCAGAGATCAAGATAATGCCGTCACGGCGAATTGAGAACCGTGCACCCGGAAGAGTCAGAAGGAGCGAGGTCATGGCCAATCCTTTCGAAAACCCCGAGGCGGAGTACCTCGTACTGATCAACGAAGAGAAGCAGTATTCCCTCTGGCCGAAGTTCGCTGAGGTGCCGGCCGGCTGGACCACCGTGCATACGAACGACCGCGCATCGTGCATCGACTACATCAACTCGAACTGGACCGAGATGCGTCCGCACAGCCTCGTGCAGCACATGAAGACAGCGGTGTAATCCTGCCCACCCTCACCAGCCAGAGTTCCTGCCCACACAGTCGACCGGGATAGTGAAGCAAATGGCGAATTCGAACGTGTCCATTTTTGATGAACTCTCCATTGACCATGTCGAGTTTTACGTACACGACACGGCGGTGGCTGCAGCACAGTTCATAGACAGCTATGGGTTCGAGATCTACGGAGCTTCCGAACCGGCAGATTCTGTCGGGGCCATCCGTTCGGTGGCCCTCGGCAAGAATCAGATCCGGCTGGTGCTGACGATGGCGCAGGGTGCTGACCACCCGGCGGCCGCATACGTCGAGCAGCACGGTGACGGGGTGGCCAATATCGCGCTCACGACCTCCGATGCCACGGAGGCATTCACCGAGGCAGTGCGCCGGGGCGCCGCGGCGGTGGCGGAGCCGGCCGAACGGGACGGGCTCACAACGGCTTCGATCCGAGGCTTCGGAGATGTGATTCACACCTTCGTGCAGCGCCCTGTCAGCAGCGATCCGCGGACACTTCCGGCTTTCTCATCGGTGCCGGAAACCGGTGCTCGGTTCGACAGCGGCCTGGGCGAGATCGACCACTTCGCCGTCTGTCTCGAAGCCGGCCAGCTCACGTCCACCGTGGAGTTCTACGAGAAGGTCCTGGACTTCCAGATGATCTTCGAGGAACGCATCGTGGTGGGCAGTCAGGCAATGGACTCCAAGGTGGTCCAGAGCCGATCCGGCTCTGTCACGCTCACCCTGATCGAGCCCGATACCTCGCTCGATCCGGGCCAGATAGACAAGTTCCTGAAGAACCACGGTGGGGCCGGCGTCCAGCACATCGCTTTCACCGCAGACGACATCGTCGAGTCGGTGGGTCTGCTCAAGTCGCTGGGTGTGTCCTTCCTGAGCACTCCGGATGCCTACTACCGGCTGCTGTCCGTGGATCTGGCCAAGCACTCCGTTTCCGAACTGCAGGAACTGGATGTCCTGGTCGACGAGGACCACGACGGCCAGTTGTTCCAGATCTTCACTGCCTCGGTCCACCCGCTCGGCACCTTCTTCATGGAGGTCATCGAGCGCCTGGGGGCTCGCACCTTCGGCAGCGGGAACATCAAGGCGCTCTACGAAGCAGTCGAACGGCAGCGGGCCGAAGGGGAGGCTGAGAAGTAATGGCCCAGCAGTCCGGGGGACCGGTCGCCACAGCGGGAACACAGCCCGTGTGCGTGAAAGACCTGCAACAGTCGGCCGCCGCACGGCTGGCGCCGGCGGTGTGGGATTTCATTGCCGGTGGCAGCGGCACGGAATCCACCCTGGACGCCAACCGTGCGGCCCTCGACAGCGTGTCACTCGTGCCCAGGGTGCTGGCGGGCGTCAAGAAGACCGACACCAGTACGGAGCTGCTGGGCACTTCGGCAGCGCTGCCCCTCGCCGTCGCGCCGATGGCGTACCAGCGACTGCTGCATCCGGACGGCGATCTCGCCGCCGCGGAGGGCGCGTTGGCGGCACAAGTGCCCTTTGTGGTCAGCACGATCAGCAGCCATGCGCTGGAGGAGATCGCCAAGGTCGGGGCAGCCCTGTGGTTCCAGCTGTACTGGTTGCACGATCGCGGTCGCGTGGTCGAGCTGATCCGCCGCGCCGAGCACGTCGGTTGCCAGGCTCTGATGGTGACCGTGGACGTCCCGATCATGGGCCGTCGGCTACGCGACCTGCGCAACGAGTTCGCGCTTCCCTCCTGGATCCGTAGTGCCAACCTCGAACCCGACGGACCTTCCGCGGCGCATTCCCGCCGACCCGGCGAGTCCGCCGTGGCTGCGCACACGAAGACTGCCTTTGACTCCACGTTCGGCTGGTCCGACCTGGAATGGCTCCGGGAGCAGACCCGACTTCCCCTGGTGGTCAAAGGAGTCCTTGATCCCAGGGACGCGGAAGAGGCTGTCCGGCTCGGGGCCGACGCGGTGGTGGTCTCCAACCACGGCGGCCGGCAGTTGGACGGTGCGCTGCCCAGCATCACCGCGCTGCCATGGGTGGTCGAAGCCGTCGGCGGGCAGTGCCAGGTCCTCATGGACAGCGGGGTCCGCAGCGGCACCGACATCCTGCGCGCACTGGCGCTGGGCGCGGACGGGGTCCTGATAGGGCGTCCGGTGCTGTGGGGGCTGAGTACCGCTGGAGCGCCGGGAGTTACTCAGGTGCTTTCGCTCCTGAAGACGGAACTCGAGGAGGCCCTCCTCCTGGCCGGCTGTGCCGACCTGGCCGCCGCACGCACCTTGCGCTCGTTCGTTTCCGGTACGCGGGGCTGATACGGACAACGTTCGTTCCCCCGGAACAGACTATTAAGGAGAAGGCGTCATGCAAGGCGAAGAAGACCACGAGTTCGATGTCATTGTCGTCGGTGGTGGGCCCGGTGGCTCTACCGTTTCCACCTTGGTGGCCATGCAGGGTCACCGTGTTCTTCTCCTGGAGAAGGAGGAGTTCCCCCGGTACCAGATCGGGGAGTCCCTGCTGCCTTCGACCGTGCATGGAATCTGCAGACTCCTCGGCGTCTCGGAGGAGTTGGAGAAGGCCGCGTTCATGCCCAAGCGCGGAGGCACCTTCCGATGGGGGAGCAGCCCCGAGCCGTGGACGTTCTCCTTCTCCGTCTCCGCGACCTTCTCGGGCCCGACCTCGCTGGCCTACCAGGTCGAGCGGATGAAGTTCGACCAGATTCTCCTGGACAACGCGCGCGCCAAGGGAGTCGAGGTCCGCGAGAAGAGCTCCGTGGTGGACGTCATCGAGGAGGACGGCCGCGTCAGCGGGGTGCTCTACAGCGACGCCGACGGAGTCCGGCACGAGATACGCAGCCGCTACGTCGTGGACGCCTCCGGCAACAAGAGTCGCATTCAGAACCGGATCGGCGGAAAGCGGCACTACTCGGACTTCTTCCAGAACATCGCGCTCTTCGGCTACTTCGAGGGCGGAAAGCGGCTCGCTGCCCCCAACTCCGGCAACATCCTCTGCGCGGCCTTCAACTCCGGCTGGTTCTGGTACATCCCGCTCACCGATGAGCTCACCAGCGTCGGCGCCGTACTCCGGCGTGACGCTCTGGAGCGAGTCCAGGGGGATCGGGAGAAGGCCCTGATGGGCCTGATCGACGAATGTCCGCTCATCGCCGAATACCTGGCCGAGGCGCGTCGGGTGGAGAGCGGACCCTACGGCGAGATCCGGGTCCGCAAGGACTACTCGTACTGCCAGGACACGTTCTGGCGCCCCGGCATGGTCCTGGTGGGCGATGCGGCATGCTTCATCGATCCGGTCTTCTCCTCCGGCGTGCACCTCGCCACCTACAGCGGTCTTCTGGCCGCTCGCTCCATCAACTCGTCGTTGAGCGGCGACTTCGAAGAGACGAAGTGCTTCGAGGAGTACGAAGTGCGGTACCGCAACGAGTACTCGCTCTTCCACGATTTCCTGGTGGCGTTCTACGACATGCACCAGGACGAGGACTCGTACTTCTGGACCGCCAAGAAGGTCATGAACAGCTCGGCGCCCGGACTCGAGTCCTTCGTCGAACTGGTCGGCGGTGGAGCCTCACGCGAAGGCGGACTGGTCAACGCCGCCTCCTACACCGAACAGCGCGAGTCCAAGTTCCGGGAGTTCTCCGAGCTGGCCGACCGGCCCGCGGGCGAGAGCGGAACGGATCGCGATCTGTTCGACTCGACGCTCGTCCAGTCGGTCCTCGAAGAGGGGGCCAAGATCCAGGTCCATGCCGCGCTGGGAGACGTCGCCGACGACGAAGGCCCGCTGCGTGAAGGCGGTCTCGTGCCGTCCGCCGACGGAATGCGCTGGGCGGAATTCGGCTACTGACCTGACCTCGCGTTCGGGGTCCGGGCAGCCGGCGGCGCCGGCTGCGTGAGCCCCGCGGTGGCCGGCGGCCGCCCACAGGCTGATGGGGGTAACGATGATACGAACGATGGCTGTGGTCGGCACGGGCCTGATCGGCACCTCAATCGGCCTGGCTCTCAGTCGGCACGGCATAACAGTGCATCTGCTCGACAAGGACGAGGTGGCCGCTCGCACGGCCGCCGCGCTGGGCGCGGGAGTGGTCGGCGCCTGGGACGAACCCGTCGACCTGGCGGTGATCGCCGTACCACCGAGCGCAGTCGGCGATGTGCTCGCGGAGATGCAGGCACGAGGGCTGGCCCGGAGCTACACCGACGTGGCCAGTGTGAAGGCACAGCTGGCACGAGACATCCGGAAGTCCGCTGACACTCCGTCCAGTTATGTGGGCGGCCATCCTCTCGCCGGCCGTGAACGATGCGGCCCGCTCGCCGCTCGCGCGGATCTGTTCGAGGACCGGGCCTGGGTCCTGACTCCCTCGGAGTCGACGTCCCAGGACGCGGTGAACCGAGTGCTCGAAATGATCGCGTTGTGCGGGGCGGTTCCGGTGATCATGGAGAGCCGCGCGCACGACAACGCGGTGGCGTTGACTTCGCATGCCCCTCATCTGGTGGCCAGTCTCATGGCCGCGCGACTTCAACACAGCTCGCGGGAGGCGTTTCGGCTCGCGGGGCAAGGACTGCGCGACGTGACACGGACAGCTGTCACAGACACCGGGCTGTGGAGCGACATCCTGCAAGCCAACGCACCGGCCGTCGCCGGAGTGCTCCGGGAACTCAGCGCCGATCTGACGACACTGCTGGCCACGCTCGACGACATGTCCACGGCGCCGCAGGACATGACGAGCCAGAACCTGGAGCCCATGGTGGACCTGCTGAACAGGGGCGCTGCCGGACTGGCGGCGATGCAGGGGCGCCAGACCGCGGACACCGAGACACACGTGGAGGTCCTGGTCGCCGAGGGCCCCGGACAGTTGGTACGTCTCCTCGACGCCCTCAAGACATTCCACGTGGAGGCGGAGGACGTGGTGCCGCGGCACTCCACGGAAGAAGGAACCTTCTCCATCACCTTCGCGGTGCCGGCGCCGCGTGCCGGCCGGATCGTCATGGAGTTGGGCCGAGCCGGTTGGCACGCAGAATCCGTCGACCCGGTCTCCGGCGCGCGGCAGCAGGAAATAGCACGGGCTCCCCGTACGCATCTCGTCGGCCGAACTCGGCCCGACGCTCACAGCATTGAGACTGCGGATAGAGGTTAGGTGAATGCACCCACAAAAAGGCTCCATTGCTGATCCTCTTCGTGTGGCTATCATAGGCACGGGAAACATTGGCTGCGACCTGCTGCTCAAGGTCATGGCTTCACCCCATCTCCGGTGCGACTCGTTCGCCGGCCGACGTATCAGCTCTCCTGGCATCGAGCTCGCCGAGTCTCGCGGGATCCCGACAACCGCCGGCGGGATCGACGCGGTGGCCGAGTCGGCGGACCGAATCGACGTGGTCTTCGACGCGACGTCGGCCCAGGACGCGGTGCACAACTGGAACATCCTCGAAGGCCTGGGCGTCCCCGTCATCGACCTCACGCCTTCCCACCTCGGCAAATTCTGCGTTCCGGCCCTCAACCTCGAGGAATGCCTCACCGAGCAGAACGTGAGCATGGTGACCTGTGGTGGACAAGCCGCAGTTCCCATCGCGCGCTGCTTCAGCGACGCTTCGGACGGCCTGGGATACCTGGAAATCGCCACAGCCAGCTCATCCGCCAGCGTCGGGCCTGCGACGAGGGCGAACATTGATGAATACGCCTTCACCACTCAGCATGCCACCCACGAATTCTGCCGGGTGGACACAGCCAAGACCATCCTCGTCATCAACCCGGCGGAACCGGGCATGGTCATGCGGAACACCATCGCAGTTCCCGCTTCCGAAAACCTCGACATGGAGGCGCTGCGCGTCTCGGTCGACACCATGGAGAAGCGGATCAATTCCTACGTCCCGGGCTATCGCGTCGTCGTTCCGCCCGTCGCCACCGGCGATCGCGTCATGGTGACCATCGAAGTGGAAGGACTCGGTGACTGGTTGCCGCGCTACGCCGGGAACCTGGACGTCATCACCTGCGCGGCAGTGGCTGTTGCCGAGGGGCGAGCGGAGGCACGTCGATGAACACACCTGTCGAGCGGAAGCTCAAGATCTGTGACACGACCCTGCGGGACGGAAATCACGCCGTAGCGCATCAACTGGGTCATACGGACATCGTCGCCTACGCCAAGGCCGCCGAGCTTGCGGGGGCCGACCTCCTCGAGGTCGGGCACGGCAATGGACTCGGCGCCTCGTCCATCCAGGTCGGACGAGCCGCGCTGACCGACACGGAGATGCTCACGGCCGCGCGCGCCCAGTTGAAGCAGACCCGGCTCGGCGTCCTGTCCATCCCCGGGTTCGCGACAGTCGAACGCGATCTGAAGCCCGCACTGGACTGCGGAGTGGACGAGGTCAGGGTCGGCGCTCACTGCACAGAAGCCGACGTGACCCGCCAACAGATCACCATGCTCCGTGAGATGGGTGTCACGGTCAAAGGCATGCTGCTGATGAGCCACATGGCGTCGACGAAGACGCTCATCGAGCAGGCACGGCTCATACAGGAGTACGGAGCACACGCGGTCATCCTGATGGACTCGGCAGGTGCGTACACTCCGGCCGCAGTCGACGAAAAGGTCGGCGCGCTCGTCGAGGAACTCGACATCGAGATCGGCTTCCACGGCCACAACAACCTCGGCCTTTCGGTGATGAACAGCATGGCCGCCGTCAAGGCCGGCGCGACCATCGTGGATGTCACGGCACGCGGCTTCGGCGCCGGCGCCGGTAACGCCCCGCTCGAACTGGTCGCCGCGAACCTCCACTTGGAACAGATCGAGACCAAGCTCCAGCTGTTCGCGGCCCTCGACGCCGCCGATCTCGCGGAATCCACCTTCGTCAAGCGCATTCCGACGAACGACAGCGTCACCATCGCCAGCGGTATCGCCGGAGTCTTCTCCGGTTTCGCCGCACCCACACGCCGCGCCGCGGAGCAGTTCCAGGTGGATCCACGAGAAATCCTGATGGAGCTGGGCCGCCGAGGAGTCGTCGCCGGCCAAGAGGACGCCATCATCGAAGTGGCGATGGGACTCGCCCAGAAGAACTCCCTGTACGACGTAATTTGATGACCTTTCACAACAGAGGAGCAAAGGTGAAACTGGATTCCGCACGCGAGGTGGGAGCGGATTATGCGGCGGTCGCCGCACTGCTCCAGATCGGTGCCGAGATCGGCGTGGACCAGGTGCTGGACTCGGGCCGCACGTTCGGCATCGCCGATCTGGCCGAGGCGACAGGCCTTTCCCAGGACAGCCTCGCCGAGTACGTGCACGCGCTGTCGGCCGCCGGGCTGGTCGCCACCGAGGACGGGAACGACCTGTACCGCGTGTCCGACGACTACGCGGACTGGAGGCACGAGGTCGGGTACCTGTCCTGGGCACTGACCGCCAACAGCCCGTTCCTGCAGAACGCCCGAGCCTTCCTCTCCGACAGCGGGTCCGCGGCCGACATCCATCAGCGTGACGGGCGCCGGGTAGCGGTCAGTTCGCGCTGGATCGGGGACCGGGCCTTCTACCCCGCCGTCGTCGAACGGGTCGTGGCGGCCGAGGCGAAGCACGTCGTCGACCTCGGCGCCGGCGCGGCCGGTCTGCTCATCGACCTCCTCGCTCAGGACGACCGCCGCACCGGTGTCGCCCTCGACCTGAGTTCGGCCGCCTGCGCCGCCGCCCGAGAGGCCGCGGGACGAGCCGGCGTGGACGACCGGCTGCAGGTCGTCGAGCGCTCGGTCGAGTCCCTCATCACCGACCCCGGTCCGCTCGAAGGGGCGGATGTCATCCAGGCATGCTTCGTGATGCACGACGTCCTGCAGAACGAATCCGTCTTCGACGACGTGCTGCGCACCTGTCGCAAGGCACTCGCGCCCGGCGGCGTCCTGGCCGTGGTCGACGCGGTCTCGTACGGGAAGGAAGCCCGCGAGCGCAAGTTCAGCGCCCTCTTCACCTACCTGCACGCGAACTTCATGGGAGTCCAGCTGCCCACCGCGGACCAATGGGTGGAGAAGTTCCGCAGCGCCGGCTTCTCGAATGTCGATTGCGTGTCACACATCATGCCGGGTGGCCGGCTGTTCGTGGCGACCAAGTAACTTCCCGAGGCCCGAATGGAGGCGTGCCGAGACGGGGACAGCCGCGCCGGAAACCTGCGCAGCGGTCGGTTCGGCCACGAATTATGCTTCAGGATCCACACGCCGTTCATGAGCAGATAGCCCTCGAACTCTGGAACGCCAAGAACGAGCGGAGGGCGATACCGTCCATCTCCGCTCGGCATCCCGAGTTCACCGCGCTGGACGCCTACGCCATCCAGCGCACTTTCCGAACGCTGGAACACAAGAACGGCGCGGTGCACGCCGGATACAAGATCGGCGCCACCAGCATCGCCATCCAGGAGATGTTCGGCGTCGATCAACCGGATTTCGGGTTTCTGACCCAAGGCATGCTTCTCGCCGACGGCGCCTGCCTCGATCCGGGTGAGTTCATCTCCCCCAAGGTCGAGGGAGAGATCGCATTCCGGATCGGCGCCGACCTCTCCGATCCCCGAACGACGGCCGCGGACGTACTGAAGGTCACCACCGAGGTCCTCCCGGCCCTGGAGGTGCTCGACAGCCGGATCAAGGACTGGGACATCGCGTGGGTGGACACCGTCGCGGACAACGCCTCGTCGGCAATGGCCGTCCTGGGCAAGGCCGTTCCCTTCGACGGGCGTGACCTCGCCGCCGAGGCGATGGTGTTCGAGTCGGGTGACTCCGTTCAGACGGCCAACGGTTCGGCCGTGATGGGGCATCCGGCGGAGTCCGTCGCATGCCTTGTGCGCATCCTGGCCTCATTCGGCGGGGGGATCGCTGCCGGCGACCTGGTGCTGGCCGGATCGCTGGCCGCAGCGGTTGATCTCGAGGCCGGCGCCACCGTCACGGCGTCATTCGACTCCTTGGGATCGGTGTCCCTCTCCACTTTCAGCAAGTGAGCTCTCACGTAGCTCTCTCCACGCGACACACGTTCGACCCCCATATCGAAAGAGGGTGATTGGCAATGCGTGCTGCAGATACTGTTGATTTTGTCGAGGATCGGTCATCTGAGCCGAATGTGGCGATGCTCGATGAATCGGTGCAGGCGGCTTTCGCGGCTCAGGCGCTGCGGTCCCCGGATGGGGTGGCGGTGCGGTGTGCTGGGCGGGAGCTGACGTACCGGGAGTTGGATGAGCGGGCGAATCAACTCGCCCATCGACTGCTGGATTTGGGCGTGGGTGCGGAGGCGCCGGTCGCGGTGCTGATGGAGCGCTCGGTGGACCTGGTGGTCGCCCTGCTCGCCGTGCTGAAGGCGGGGGCGTTCTATCTGCCGCTGCACAGTGGTTATCCGCTGGAGCGGATGCAGTGGATCGTGGACGAGACGTCCGCGCCGGTACTCCTGACCGACCGGGCCATGCGTGACCGCGGCCTGCCTGCCGCCCGCATGACTGTGGTGGTGGACGAGGATGCGGAGCTCGCCGGTCTGCCGGTCGGTGACCCGGGCGTCGAGAGCCGGCCGGAGCAGCTGGCGTACGTGATGTACACATCCGGCTCGACCGGGCGTCCCAAGGGCGTGGCCGTCACCCACCGCGACATCCTCGACCTGGTCGCCGACGGCATGTTCGGGGCGGGCGCGCACGAGCGGGTGCTGATGGTGGCTCCGTACGCCTTCGACCCCTCGACCTACGAACTGTGGGTGCCCCTCCTGCACGGTGGGCGGACGGTGGTGACGCCCGGAGA
>NZ_JBEZHO010000095.1:0-11587 GCF_040650615.1 Streptomyces sp. NPDC048643 | reverse complement strand
TGCCTTCGGGGACCGTCAGGTCGACGCCGTCGAGCACGACCTTGTCACCGTAGGACTTGCGCAACCCGTGCGCCGCGATGGCCAGGTTGGTCATGAGGGGGACTCCTTTGAGGCTGCGGGTGGTGATGGTGTCGTGGGGCGGTCGTCGGGGGGTCAGTTGCTGGTGGCGGTGATGTCGCCCTGGGCGGTGGTGGCCCGGATGGTGAGGGCGGGAGTGCCACCGGTGTTCTTCAGCGCGTTGCTGATCCGGCCGTAGGTGGTGCCGGCGTCGAGGGTGGCGGAGATGCCGCGAGTGGCGCCGACGGTGATGTCGCCGGATTCGGTGCGCAGGGTGACGGTGCCGCCGGTGGCTTCGGTGATGGTGAGGTCGCCTTTTTGGGTGCTGATGTCGGCGGGTCCGCCGAGGCGGCCGACGGTGATGTCGCCTGCCATGAGGGTCAGGTGGGCGCCGGCGGTCTCGTCGAGTTTGAGGGTGCCCTGGGCGCCTTCGAAGGTGACGTCGCCGAGGCGGCCCACTCCGCGGAAGTCGGCGGCGGCGGTCTTGGCCTCGATGCGGGAGCCGACGGGGAGCTGGATCGTGATCTCGACGGACCCCGAACCGGTGCCGAGGATGCGGTTCTTGGCCGGTGCGGCCTCAATGCGCAGGACGCCGTCGGCGTAGACGATGGTGACCTGCTCCGCCGCCTTCACATCCCGGCTCTTGGAGGCGTTCGCCGGCAGGACCTCCACCACGGTGTCCGCGCGGTCGGCGGCGATGACCTGGATCCGGCCCGCGGGAATGTCGATGACAGCCGAGACGGGGGCGGGCGTGTCGAACTTCTGCATCATGCTCTCCTTCACCTGCACCGTGCGCCCCTGCGGCGCCCGCGCTTTCCGATGACAGAAACGCTACGTTGCATTCACTGTTCTGACAACACTGCTGTTGCGCAAGTTGACCGTAACTGCTGGTAGATGCGCGAAAGTTGTTGCAATGGCCTCGCGCATAACGCAACGCCCTTACATCAGCTTTGTTGCAATGATTGGAGGTGAACGCTATCCGTGGGCCGCGCGGCACCGTATGCGGCGAGGGACGGTGCCGGTCCCGGCCACGACGCCACCGGCCGGTGGCCGGTGGCGTCGTGGCGTTCTTTGGCGGCGCCCTCGTACCGGCCTGGCGCCGAAGGGCCCTGGCTCAGCGGATGAGTTCGCGTTCACGCTTCGGGCTGCGCGACGACGAGGGCGCTCCGGCGGGGCCGTGGCCGAGTTCCGCGCCTTCGACGTCCAGGTTGGGCAACAGCCTGTCGAGCCACTTCGGCAGCCACCAGGCCTTGGTGCCCAGCAGGGCGAACAGGGCCGGGACGATGGCCATGCGGACGACGAAGGCGTCGAAGAGCACGGCGGAGGCCAGCGCGAAGCCCATCATCTTGACGAGGTCGTTGTCCTCGGCGATGAAGCCGGAGAAGACGCTGATCATGATGATGGCCGCGGCCGAGACCACGCGGCCGCCGTAGCGGAAGCCGGTGACGACGGCCTCGGCGGGTGTGGCGCCGTGGGTGTAGGCCTCGCGCATGCGGCTGACGAGGAACACCTCGTAGTCCATGGCCAGTCCGAAGACCACGCCGATCATGAGGATGGGCATGGTGCTCACGATGGGGCCGGGCTGGTCGATGCCGAACAGGCCGGCGAGGTGACCCTGCTGGAAGACCGCGACGACCGCTCCGAGCGCCGCGCCGACCGACAGCAGGAACCCCAGAGCCGCCTTGAACGGGACCAGGATCGAGCGGAACACCACCATCAGCAGCAGGAAGGCCAGCCCCACGACGAGGGCGAGGTAGGGCAGCAGCGCCTTGTCCAGGGTGTGGGAGAAGTCGATGATCAGGGCCGTCTGACCGGTGATCAGGATCTCGGAACCGGTGTCCTTCTCCAGGGCGCCGGCGCTGCCGCGCAGGGAGCGGACCAGGTCCTCGGTCGCGGCCTTGCCCGGGCCGCTGGCGGGGATGACGTTGAAGAGGGCGGTGTCGCCTGCCGGGTTGACGGTCGGCGGGGCGACGGAGGAGACGCCGTCCTGTGCGGCGAAGCGTGCCGCGACCTGCTTCGCCGCGGCGGCGACCTTCGGGGCTTCGACGGTGACGGTGAGCGGGCCGTTGAAGCCGTCACCGAAGGACGCCGAGAGCATGTCGTAGGCCTTGCGCTGGGTGGTGTCGGTGGCCATCGTGCCCTCGCCGGGCAGGCCCAGGCGCAGATCGGCGGCGGGCACGGCCAGCGCGCCCAGGCCGACGACGCCGACCAGCAGGACGGCGACCGGGTGGCGCAGGACGTAACCGGCCCAGCGTGCGCCGAGGTTGGGGTGGCGCCGGGCCTGCTTGGCCGCCCGCTTGGCCGCCTTGCGCTGCTTTCGGGGTGAGAGGGGCTTGCTGCGGAACGCGGCGCGGTCGCGGCGGCGCAGGACGCGGATCGGGGCGAAGCCGAGCAGGGCGGGGACCAGGGTGATGGCGATGAGGACGGCCACGGCGACGGTGCCGGCGGCGGCCAGGCCCATCTTGGTCAGGACGGGGATGTTCACCACGCTCAGGCCCGCGAGCGCGACGATGACGGTGAGTCCGGCGAAGACGACGGCGGAGCCCGCGGTGCCCACCGCCCGTCCGGCGGCCTCTTGGCGGTCGTGGCCCTCCAGTTTCTCCGAGCGGTAGCGGGAGACGACGAACAGGGCGTAGTCGATGCCGACCGCGAGGCCGAGCATCATCGCCAGGTTGGAGGTGGTCGCGGACAGGCCGAGTGTGCTGCCCAGGGCGGTGATGGCGCTGATGCCGATGCCGACGCCGATGACGGCGGTCAGCAGCGGCATGCCCGCGGCGATCAGGGAGCCGAAGGTCATCAGCAGGACGAGGGCGGAGATCAGGACGCCGATCTTCTCGCCGACGCCGCTCATGGCGGTGTCGACCTTCACCGCGTCGCCGCCGGCCTCCACGGTCAGGCCTGCGCTCCGGCCCGAGCGCAGGCTCGTGTCCAGCGCGTCGTGCTGGGCGTCGGTGAGTTCGGTGGCACTGGCCTTGTAGGTGGCCACCGCGTAGGCGGTGGTGCCGTCCTTGCTGACCGCGCCGGTGGTGAACGGGTCGGTGACCCGGGCGACGCCCGGGTTCTTGCCCAGGTCGCCGACGAGGGCGGCCACGGCTGTCTTGTTGTCGGCCGCGGTGATGCGCTCCCCCTTCGGGGCGCGGACGACGACCCGGGCACTGGCACCCTCGGCGCCGGCGGCCGGGAATTTCTCCTCCAGCAGGTCGAAGGCCTTCTGCGACTCGGTGCCCGGCATGGAGAAGGTGTCGGCGGGCGGCGCGGGTGCCGAGGAGGCCGCGAATCCCGCTCCGAAGAGAACCAGCAGCCACAGCAGGACCGTCAGGCCTCGCCTGCGGAACGCGAATCGGCCCAGTTTGTAGAGCAACGTCGCCATGGTGGGGGGCTCCCGTCGGGATCGGATGGCACCAAGACCCGCGCAGGTTAACAAACCGCAGTGGCGGTTTACTTACACTGGTGGTGATTCTCCGCCACTCCCGGGACGGCCCTCGAGCGCGCCTCCAGCGTTTCCCGAGCGGGCCTCGCGGCACGGCGGAACAAGCGCCCGGTACACCCCGGCCCCGCCCGGCACGCACCTGGTCACGCGCACCTGGGCTCTTGCGACAGCCTGCCGGAGTGCGCTCGAAGCGTGGTCGAGTCCCGCTCGGCCCCAACGTCAGCCCCGGGCATGCCCGTTCGACGCTGCTGGCGGTCCGCGCCGGTGGCGGTCCGGCCGCGCCGCACGACGACGTCCGGATCCGGGCGTACGACGCGCATGCCCGGCGTGGGTCCAAGTCGGCCGGGTAAGCGAGGTGTTGATCAGGCCGGTGGTGTTCTGTCGCCGGAAGGGCGCAGGTGTACGGTCCAGTTTCCCTCGTCCATCGCTCAACTATCCCTATACGGAGGGCGGTTAGCCTCCGATCATGGCCGGCCCGGTTCCGGGCCGCTGTGCCAAGACGCTCCGCCGGGAGGAGGGCCCCGGGCCTGCCCGCCTCCCCACACGACAAGGACTGCCTGTGAAAGTTCATCACCTGAACTGCGGCACCATGCACCCGCCCGGCGCACGCCTGGTGTGTCACGTGCTGCTCCTGGAGACCGCCGGCGGCCTGGTCCTCGTCGACTCCGGTTACGGGCTCGACGACATCGCCGATCCCGGGCGCCGGGTCGGGCCGTCCCGGCGTTTCGTGCGGCCCGTGTTCGACGTCGAGGAGACGGCCGTACGGCAGGTCGAGAGGCTCGGGTTCACCCGGGAGGACGTCCGCCACATCGTGCTCACGCACTTCGACTCCGACCACATCGGGGGGCTGGCCGACTTCCCCGACGCCCAGGTCCACCTCACCGCGGACGAGGCCAGCGGCTCCGTCCACTCCCCCACCTGGCGGGAACGGATCCGCTACCGGCGGCCGCAGTGGGAGCACGGCGTGAAGCTCGTCGAGCACCGTCCCGACGGCGAGCGGTGGCGCGGCTTCGCGGCGGCGCGTGAACTCGACGCGATCGCCCCCGGGATCGTGCTGATCGCCCTGCCCGGGCACAGCCGGGGGCACGCCGCCGTCGCCGTCGAGGCGGACAGCGGGTGGCTGCTCCACGCCGGGGACGCCTTCTACCATCTGGGTGTCCTGGACCGGCGCTCCCCCGTCCCGCGCACGCTCAGCGGCATGGAGTCCCTGATCGCGTACGACATCAAGCAGGTGCGCGAGAACCATGCGCGGCTCGCCGAGCTGTACGAGCGCGGGGAGCCCGATCTGCTCATCGTCAACGCCCATGACCCCGTGCTGTTCGAGCAGGCGCTCGCGCGCGCCTAGCGGGACCGGCGGGGGTCGGGGTCCGTGTCGGGCCGGGGGGTGGGTGCAGGTGTGCGGGGCCCCGGCTTCGGGGTCTGTCGCACGGTCAGTTCCGCCCGGCGTACGTCGCCGGAGAGGAGGCCGACGATGGCGGCGCTCGCGCTGATGCCCGCGCCGATGAGGAACATCGGTGTCACTCCGACCGCGCCGGCCGCCAGTCCGAACAGGGGGAAGACGAGCGGGGCGAGTCCGACGTGGGACAGGGCCAGGACGCCGGCGACGCGACCCTGGTAGGAGGCGGCCGTGTTGTGCTGGATCAGGGCGATGGACAAGCCTCCGCACACGCCGCCCACCAGCCCCGCGAAGCCGGCGACCGTCGCCGCGCCGGCCACCGTCGGCAGCAGTCCGATGGCGCCGATCGCGGCGGAGGCGACGACGAGCGTGCCGACCTGGGCCATTCCGGCGCGGCGGATCCGTCCCATCAGGGACAGGCCCACGGCTCCCAGCCCGGCCCCGACCGCGAACGCGCCGAGGATCCAGCCGATCGAGGAAGCCCCGAAACCCCGCTCCCCCGCCAGGAGGAACACTCCCACCTGCAGCGGCGCCATGAACCCGATCTCGCTCAGCGCGGTGGCAAGCACGAGCGGCCCCACCAGGCGGTGGCGGCGGATGTAGCGCAGTCCGTCGGCCAGGTCCTGCCAGGGGCTGCCGCGTTCGGCCGCGCCCGGGTCCGCCGGCAGGGGCGCGATGCGCACGCCGCCCAGCAGGACGAGGGAGAACGCGAACAGCACCCCGGCCGTCGCGAAGGCGGCCTCGCCGTGGTGGGCGAGGGCGAACCCGGCCAGGGGCGGCCCCACCGCCTTGCCGATCCGGATCGCCAACTGCCGCATGCCGACGAGGCGGACAACCTCGTCGGGGGCCGTGAGGCGCGGTGGCAGCGCGCCCACCGCCGGCATGAACAGGGCGTCCACCACCCCGAAGACCAGCGCCACCACCACCAGCAGCCAGATCTTCGGTGTGCTGAGCCACAGCACGGCGGCGAGCGCCAGGATCACCGCGGCCCGCAGGGCATCGGAACCGATGACGACCTTGCGCGGATCGAACCGGTCGGCCACCACACCGCCCAGCAGCATCAACAGCGCCCTCGGGACGGCACCCACCGCCAGCACCAGGCCGACCTGAGCGGGTCCGGCGAACTGCGCGGCCGCCCAGCCCAGAGCGAGGAAGTAGACGCTGTCGCCCACGATGGACGCGAAGTAGGCGGTCAGCCAGCGCAGCACGTTCGTGTCGCGGTGCGCGGGCCGGGCCGGCCGTGCCGGGCTCTGCCCGGACGGGCCGGGCCAGCCCGACCCGGCGCCGGACGCATCCGGAGGCGTGCACGTTCCCTTGCCCGCAAGGGGGTTGGGCGGGGGACCCGCCTCCGGGACGAGGGTGGCGGCGCGGGGCCCGGGGCCGGTGGGCGGGGCGGAGCCGCCGGACCTCGGGAACCCGGCTCTGGCGGCATCGGCATCGGTCACAGCCGGGATCCTCACCTCAATCTCCATACGGGACAAGGGATTCCGGTACGTCCTGGGCCAGGGCTCCACCGGCGTTCCGGCGGAAGCCTTCCCGCCGGAACGCCGGTGGGACCGGCGGAGCGGGCGGGTCCCGCGGCCGGATCGCGGCTCAGTCGGTTTCGTCCGGTGTCGTCTCGGGCTTGGTGTAGAGGACCTCGCGGGCCTGTTCCGCGGCGCGGGCGAGGCTCTCGGAGACGTAGTCGAGGAAGCGGGCGATGTTCTCCAGGCGGTTGCCGGCCGGGGTGCCGTGGCCCAGGACGCCGACGCCCTGGCGTGCGGTCTCCACGATCTGGGCGGTGGAGCGGGCGCTGGCCATCATGGACTGGTACCAGACGTCGTCGTCGACGACGTAGCGCTCGCGGCGGCGTTCGTCGCGCTCCCTGCGGACCAGGCCCTGGCTCTCCAGGAACGCGATGGCCTTGGAGATGGACGCCGGGCTGACCTGGAGGCGCTGGACGAGTTCGGCGGCGGTGAGGCTGCCGGAGTCGGTCAGGGTGAGGCAGGCCATCACGCGGGCCATCATCGTGGGCGCGCCCGAGGCCATGAAGACGGTGGTGAGCACCTCTTCGTACTCGCGTACGGCCTGTTCGTGGCGGCCTTGCGGCTGGGGTGTCCTCGCGTCCCGGGGGGTGGCCTGCTTGCGGCGGTGGGCGCGGTGTTCGGTGGCCCGGTGGGCGAGGTCGGCGCGGTAGGAGGTGGGGCCGCCGTTGCGCATCACCTCGCGCGTGATGGTGGAGGTCGGGCGGTCCAGGCGTCGGGCGATCTCGGCGTAGGCGAGGCCGTCGGCCAGTCCCAGCGCGATCTGCTGGCGTTCCTGCTGGGTGAGCCTGCCTCCCGGCATCGCGGTCTCCTTCGTCGTGCATGGCGCGTGTTGTCGGGACTATAGCGTTCACATCCAATTCATTGCAACAACAGAAGTCGAGAGTGTTGCGTTAAACGTTGAACCATTGCAACAATTTCCGCTCTGCCAGCTGTAGTTATGTGCATGTTGCGCAACGACACTGTTGCTCGATCAGTGAATGCAACGTAGCTTTTCTGTCATCAGAAACCGCGGGCCGCTGGGGCGCGCGATGCAGGAGAAGGAGAGCACGATGCAGAAGTTCGACTCCCCCGCCCCGATCTCCGCCGTTCTCGACATCCCCGCCGGCCGGGTCCGCCTGGTCGCCGCGGACCGCGCCGACACCGGCGTCGAGGTCGTGCCCGCCGATGCCTCCAGGGGCGCCGACGTGAAGGCGGCCGAGCAGGTCACTGTCGCCTACGCCGACGGCGTCCTGCGTATCGAGACCCCGCAGGCCAACAGCCGCCTCCTGGGCGCCGGTTCCGGGTCCGTCGAGGTCACCGTCCAGCTCCCCGCCGGCTCCCGCGTCGAGGCGAGGACCGCCGCCGCCGAGATCAGCGGCACCGGACGCCTCGGCGACGTCACCCTCGAATCCGCCCAGGGCACCATCACCCTCGACGAGACCGCGAGCGCCCGCCTCACCCTCGCCGCCGGTGACATCACCGTCCACCGGCTCGGCGGCTCCGCCGAGATCAGCACCCAGAAGGGCGACCTGACCATCACCGAAGCCGTGCACGGCACCGTCACCCTGCGCACCGAGGCCGGCCACATCACCGTCGGCGCCGCCCACGGCGTCTCCGCCACCCTGGACGCCGGCACCGGCTACGGCCGCGTCGACAACGCCCTGAACAACTCCGAGGGCTCCGCCGCAGGCCTGGCCATCCACGCCACCACCGGCTACGGCGACATCACCGCCCGCAGCAACTGAACGGCAGGGGCCCTCGGCGGGCACCCGCCGCAGATCCCCCGGTCCTCATCCGCCGCACGGCAGTCAACGGGCATCCGCCGGGAGACGGATGCCCCACACCTCGCGCAGTGCGTCGCACACCTCGCCGACGGTGGCGCGGGCGCGCAGGGCTTCCCTCATCGGGCGCAGGACGTCGCCGTCGCCCGCCGCCGCCTTCTTCAGCCTGGTGAGTGCGGCGTCCACGTCCCGTTGTTCGCGCCAGGCACGGAGTTTGGCGATGCGTTCGCCCTGCCGCACCGCGGCAGCGGGGTCGGCGGGCGCCGGCCCCTCGGGCCTCTCCCCGTCGAAGGTGACGGAGCCGGTCAGGGGCACGACGTACGCGCCGGGGCCGGTCTCCCGGACCACCCGGCAAGCATCGGCGGCCCACTGCGGAAGCTCGGTACGGCAGTACCGGACGAGGTCCGCGGCCAGCCGCGCGGACGGGCCCGGCGGGAAGATGCGGTCGCCGTCCGGCACGCACTCCCCCGCCCCGCCGTCGTGGAACGTGCCGGACAGCCGGCCGGCCGCCGCTCCCTGCTCCTCGGCGACCAGCTGGTACAGAAGAAGAAGCGGCGCGGCGCACGCGCCGCAGCGCATCGAGGTGACGACTTCCTCCAGCGGGATCCCGGCGAACAGCACCCGCATGTCGTCGATCGAGTCGATCGCCACCCCCGCCCGGCCGACCTCACCGCGCGCCGCCGGCGCGTCGGAGTCGTGCCCCGCGCGGGTCGGCACGTCGAACACCACGGACAGATCCCTCACGCCGGCCGCGATCAGCTTCCTGTGGCGGGCGTTGCACTCGGCCGCGGTGCCGGAAGCGGTGGACGACCACCAGGTGGGCGCACGGTCCGCGCCCGGGTCCGGCGGGTGCACGACACGGGTCGGCGGGTGCGCGGCCGGCTCGCCGAGCCACTGATCCGCCTCCCCGAACCCGAGACGCCGGCCCGCCTCCCCCGGACCCCGGCCGCCCCGCTCCCCCGTCCGCCGGGCCGGGTTGAAGGGCTCGAGAGCCCGCGGACCGTACGCCGGCTCGGTGGGCGGTCGTGGCGCGCCTGTTGCGGTGTGCTCCATGCCATCCCGTTTCTCGGTGCCGCCTCGCGACGGGATCCGGCGTCAGCCGACGACGGTCCAGGTGTCTCCTCCGGCCAGCAGTGCGCCGAGGTCTCCCTTGCCGTTCTGCTCGATGGCCGCGTCGAGCTGGTCGGTCATCTGCGTGTCGTAGACGGGGCGTTCGACGCTGCGGAAGACCCCGATGGGGGTGTGGTGCAGCGTGTCGGGGTCGGCGAGGCGGGACAGGGCGAACGCTGTGGTCGGGGACGCGGTGTGGGCGTCGTGGACCAGGATCCGGTGCCGGGTCTCGTCCGTCACCGGGACCACGACCAGGTCTCCGGTGGCGGGGTCGCGGACGACGCCCTTGGACTGGTCGGTGCCGAAGGTGATGGGCCGGCCGTGTTCGAGGCGGATGACGGCTTCCTCGGCCTGCTGCTTGTCCTTGAGGACCTCGAAGGCGCCGTCGTTGAAGATGTTGCAGTTCTGGTAGATCTCCACCAGCGCGGTGCCCGGGTGGGCGGCGGCCTGGCGCAGGACGTCGGTGAGGTGCTTGCGGTCGGAGTCGACCGTGCGGGCCACGAACGAGGCCTCCGCGCCGATCGCCAGGGACACCGGGTTGAACGGGGCGTCGAGCGAGCCCATCGGCGTCGACTTGGTGATCTTCCCGACCTCGGAGGTCGGCGAGTACTGGCCCTTGGTCAGGCCGTAGATCCGGTTGTTGAACAGCAGGATCTTCAGGTTCACGTTGCGGCGCAGGGCGTGGATGAGGTGGTTGCCGCCGATGGACAGCGCGTCGCCGTCACCGGTGACGACCCACACGCTCAAGTCCCGGCGCGAGGACGCCAGTCCGGTCGCGATCGCCGGGGCACGGCCATGGATCGAGTGCATCCCGTAGGTGTTCATGTAGTACGGGAAACGCGAGGAGCAGCCGATCCCGGAGACGAAGACGATGTTCTCCTTCGCCAGACCCAGCTCCGGCATGAAACCCTGCACGGCCGCCAGGACCGCGTAGTCACCACAGCCCGGACACCAGCGCACCTCCTGATCGGACTTGAAGTCCTTCGCCGTCAGCGGTACTTCGGGCCTGGGGATGAGGGTCAGGGCCTCAGCGGGCATCGATGGCCTCCTTCAGCGCGGTGGCGAGCTGCTCGGCCTTGAACGGCATGCCGTTGACCTGGGTGTAGGAGCGGGCGTCCACCAGGTAGGTGGCGCGGATCAGGGTGGCGAGCTGGCCGAGGTTCATCTCGGGGATCACCACCTTGTCGTAGGAGGCGAGGATGTCGCCGAGGTTGCGGGGGAAGGGGTTGAGGTGGCGCAGGTGGGCCTGCGCGATGTGCTCACCGGCCGCGCGGAGCCTGCGGACGGCGGCGGTGACGGGCCCGTACGTCGAGCCCCAGCCGAGGACGAGGGTGGTCGCTTCGCCGGTGGGGTCGTCGACGTCGAGGTCGGGGACGTCGATGCCGTCGACTTTGGCCTGGCGGGTGCGGACCATGAACTCGTGGTTGGCGGGGTCGTAGGAGATGTTCCCGCTGCCGTCCTGCTTCTCGATCCCGCCGATCCGGTGCTCGAGCCCCGGCGTGCCGGGGACCGCCCAGGGGCGGGCGAGGGTGTGCGGGTCGCGCTTGTAGGGCCAGAAGACTTCCGTGCCGTCGTCCAGGGTGTGGTTGGGGTGCTGGGCGAACTGGACGCGCAGGTCGGGAAGTTCGTCACTCTCCGGGACGCGCCAGGGTTCGCTGCCGTTGGCGAGGTAGCCGTCGGAGAGGAGGAAGACCGGGGTGCGGTAGGTGACGGCGATCCGGGCCGCCTCGATGGCCGCGTCGAAACAGTCCGCGGGGGTGCGCGGGGCGACGATCGGGACCGGGGCCTCGCCGTTGCGGCCGTACATCGCCTGCAACAGGTCGGCCTGCTCGGTCTTGGTCGGCAGACCCGTGGACGGTCCGCCGCGCTGGATGTCGATGACCAGCAGCGGCAGTTCGAGACTCACCGCGAGACCGATGGTCTCCGACTTCAAGGCGACACCCGGCCCCGACGTCGTCGTGACCGCGAGGGAACCGCCGAAGGCGGCGCCCAGCGCCGCGCCGATCCCCGCGATCTCGTCCTCCGCCTGGAACGTGCGCACACCGAAGTTCTTGTGCCGGCTCAGCTCATGCAGGATGTCCGACGCCGGAGTGATCGGATACGAACCCAGATACAACGGCAGATCCGCCTGCCGCGACGCCGCGACCAGACCGTACGACAGCGCCAGATTCCCCGAGATGTTGCGGTACGTACCCGTCGGGAACGTCTGCGCCGCCGGAGCCACCTCGTAGGAGACCGCGAAATCCTCCGTCGTCTCCCCGAAGTTCCAACCCGCCCTGAAAGCCGCCAGGTTCGCCGCCGCGATCTG
>NZ_JBEZHO010000094.1:0-12187 GCF_040650615.1 Streptomyces sp. NPDC048643 | reverse complement strand
TGCGCGGCGTGCCAGGCGGTGGAGATGCCCAGGATGCCGCCGCCGATCACGAGAAGGTCGTACGTCGCCTTGGAAAGCTGCTCCCGGGTCTCGGCGCGGCTCGGGTTGGAGCCGGAGGCCGGGTGCGTACCGAGGGCAGGCACGGACTGCAGGGTGGACTGGCTGGTCATTGCGGGTTCTTACTCCTCGTCAGTTCTCGTCTTCGATCCAGCCCATGGTCCGTTCCACGGCCTTGAGCCAGCTCTTGTACTCACGGTCGCGGACGTCCGCGGCCATGTTCGGGGTCCATTCCGCGGCCCGGCGCCAGTTGGCGCGCAGGTCCTCGGTGTTGGTCCAGAAGCCGACGGCCAGACCGGCGGCGTAGGCGGCGCCGAGGCAGGTGGTCTCGGCGACCATCGGACGCACCACGGGGGCGTCCAGGACGTCGGCCAGGGTCTGCATCAGCAGGTTGTTGGAGGTCATGCCGCCGTCGACCTTTAGCGCCGTGAGCTCGACGCCGGAGTCCTTGGTCATGGCGTCGCTGATCTCACGGGTCTGCCAGGCGGTGGCCTCCAGGACGGCGCGCGCGATGTGCGCCTTGGTGACGTACCGGGTGAGTCCGGCGATCACTCCGCGGGCGTCGGGGCGCCAGTACGGGGCGAACAGACCGGAGAAGGCCGGCACGAAGTAGGCGCCGCCGTTGTCCTCGACCGAGGAGGCGAGCGTCTCGATCTCGGCGGCGGACTTGATCAGGCCCATCTGGTCGCGCATCCACTGCACCAGCGAGCCGGTGACGGCGATGGAGCCTTCGAGCGCGTAGACCGGCTGCTGGTCGCCGATCCGGTAGCCGACCGTGGTCAGCAGGCCCGAGTAGGAGTTGATGATCTTGTCGCCGGTGTTCATCAGCATGAACGTGCCGGTGCCGTAGGTCGACTTGGCCTCACCCTCGGCGAAACAGGTCTGGCCGAACAGGGCCGCCTGCTGGTCGCCGAGCGCGGAGGCGACCGGGATGCCGCCGAGCAGCTCGCCGAGCGGGCCGCCGGTGACCTCGCCGTACACCTCGGCGGAGGAGCGGATCTCGGGCAGCATGGCCAGCGGGACGCCGATCGACTCGGCGATCTGCTCGTCCCAGGCCAGGGTGTGCAGGTTCATCAGCATGGTGCGCGACGCGTTGGTCACGTCGGTGACGTGCTTGCCGCCGTTCACCCCGCCGGTCAGGTTCCAGATGACCCAGCTGTCCATGGTGCCGAAGAGGATGTCCCCGGCCTCGGCGCGCTCACGCAAGCCCTCGACGTTGTCCAGCAGCCAGCGGGCCTTCGGGCCGGCGAAGTACGAGGCGAGGGGCAGCCCGGTCTGACGGCGGAAGCGGTCCTGCCCGACGTTGCGGCCCAGTTCCCGACAGAGCGCGTCGGTGCGGGTGTCCTGCCAGACGAGGGCGTTGTGGACGGGCTCGCCGGTGTTCTTGTCCCAGAGCAGCGTGGTCTCGCGCTGGTTGGTGATGCCGATGGCCTTGATGTCGTCGCGGGTGATGCCGGCCTTCGAGATGGCTCCGGCGACGACCTCCTGGACGTTGGTCCAGATCTCGGCGGCGTCGTGCTCGACCCAGCCCGGCTTCGGGAAGATCTGCTCGTGCTCCTTCTGGTCGACGGAGACGATGCGTCCGTCGCGGTCGAAGACGATGCAGCGGGAGGAGGTGGTGCCCTGGTCGATCGCGGCGATGAAGGGCCCGGCGGTGTGGGCGTCGGTCACGGTGTGCTCCGTAGCTCTCGGGTGTCGTTCTCAGGCGTGATGACGAGTGACGGCCGTCGTGTCACTTGAAGGCGATGTTGTACAGGCCGCCGGCTATGGCACCGCCGATGAGCGGGCCGGCCACCGGTATCCAGGCGTAGCTCCAGTCCGAGCCGCCCTTGTTGGGCAGCGGCAGCAGGGCGTGGACGATGCGCGGACCCAGGTCGCGGACCGGGTTGATGGCGTAGCCGGTCGGTCCACCGAGCGAGAGACCGATACCCACGACGACCAGCGCGGTCACCATGGCGCCGAGGACACCGAGTCCGTTGCCGTTGTCGTTCAGACCCTGGGTGAGGATCGCGAGCACGAGGACGACGGTGGCGATGATCTCCGTCGCGAGGTTCTGCACCGCGTTGCGGATCTCCGGACCGGTGGAGAAGATCCCGAGCACCGGACCGGCCTTCGGCGCGGACTTCTGGTCGACCAGGCCTTCCTCGGCGGGCTGTTCGGCGAGGATCTCCGGGTCGGTGAGGTGCGCCTGGAACTGTCCGTAGTACGTGATCCAGACCAGGACGGCGCCGATCATCGCGCCGAGGAGCTGGGAGCCGAGGTAGAGCGGGACATCGCTCCACTTGGTGCCGCCCTCGATCGCGAGACCGATGGTCACCGCCGGGTTCAGATGGGCGCCGGAGACTCCGCCCGCGAGGTACGCGCCGGTCAGGACCGCGAAGCCCCAGCCGAACGTGATCGCGAGCCAGCCGGCGTTCTGCGCCTTCGAGCGCTTGAGAGTGACGGCGGCGCACACGCCACCGCCGAGCAGGATGAGTACGGCGGTACCGATGGTCTCGCCGATGAAGATGTCGGAGCTGGACACCCGCGACTCCTTTGTCCTTCGTCCAGGGGAAGCCGAACCCCGGGTCCCACCGGTGGTTCGTGCTCTCGGGAAGTGAGAGCGGTGTCGGCCCTGGCATTGCCACACTGTAACTCTTATTGCCGGTAACTGTTCGACAATGCCGACCGATGGACGGGAGTCTTGCTCTCGCATTACCAGCTCGTCAAGAGTCCTGTTATCGAAAACACGATCGTTATTGATCGCTGTGTGCTATTGATGCGCGGTCGGCCGTCCGCGCGCCGGCGAACGCCCGGCCCGGGGCACGGCGAAGGCCGGGAAGCATTCCGCTTCCCGGCCTCGTCCCGTACGAACCACCCGCGGCGCCCCGCGCCCCGGACCGCCCGGCGCGCCCCGGACCGCCCGGCGCGGCGCGCCTCAGAAGCGCCCGGCGCCCAGGTCCCGCGACACCGCGCGGGCGCAGTCACGGACCGCGGCGATCAGGTCCGGGCGCAGCTCCCCGTCCTGGCAGACCCGCTCCACGGCCCCGGTGATGCCCACCGCGCCGACCGGCATCCGCCGCCGGTTGTGGATGGGGGCGGCGACGGAGGCCACGCCCGTCCAGGTCTCCTCCACGTCGGCCGCGTACCCGCGCGCGCGGGTGATGTCGAGGACGCCCTCGAACTGCTCCAGTTCGCTGACCGTCCGCGGGGTGAACGCGGTGCGCTCGACCTCCAGGACCTCGCTGTGCGCCACCGGGTCGTACGCCGAGAGCACCTTGCCGAGGGCGGTCGAGTGCAGCGGCTGCATCGCCCCCACCTCCAGGACCTGGCGGCTGTCGTCGGGCCGGAAGACGTGGTGCACGATCAGGACGCCCTGCTGGTGCAGCACGCCCAGATAGACGCTCTCGCCGCTGGAGCGGGCCAGGTCGTCGGTCCACACCAGGGCGCGCGCCCGCAGTTCGTGCACGTCGAGATAGGTGGTGCCGAGGCGCAGCAGCTCGGCGCCCAGCTGGTAGCGCCCGGAGGCCGGGTCCTGCTCCACGAACCCCTCCTGCTGCAGGGTGCGCAGGATGCCGTGGGCCGTACCCTTGGCCAGGCCCAGCGAGGAGGCGATGTCCGACAGGCCGAGCTGGCGCTCGCCGCCCGCGAGCAGCCGCAGCATCGCCGCCGCCCGTTCGAGCGACTGGATGTTCCGTGCCATCGCCGTGCTGCCTCCGTCCCCTTCGACCGTCGGCATGCGCCTGACCGCCACCGTTCGGCAATGTCGAACACTACCGGTCGTAGCCGGGCTCTCGCCAATGGGTGGTCGCCACATGTTTCGCCGTTCTCCACACCTTCGTCACCCGCGCCACGCCCGTCCGTCCCGTGGACGCCCACGACCGTTCTCCGGTGCTCCGGGCTACCCTGACGGCGTGCGCCTTCCACGGGAAGCGCAAAGCCGACAGCCGTCGCACTCCAGGGAGCACCTTCATGGCCTCGTTGCCGACCCCGTCCCTTTCGTCCGGTCCCGAGGAGGGCCGCAGGCGAACCGACGCACTCCGAGAGGCGCTCGCCACCCGTGTGGTGGTGGCCGACGGCGCCATGGGCACGATGCTCCAGGCGCAGGACCCGACGCTCGAGGACTTCGAGAACCTCGAAGGCTGCAACGAGATCCTGAACGTCACCCGTCCGGACATCGTCCGCTCCGTCCACGAGGCCTACTTCGAGGTCGGCGTCGACTGCGTCGAGACGAACACCTTCGGCGCGAACCATTCCGCGCTGGCCGAGTACGACATCCCCGAGCGCGTCCACGAGCTCTCCGAGGCGGGCGCCCGGCTCGCCCGCGAGGTCGCCGACGAGTTCGGCGCCCGTGACGGCCGCCAGCGCTGGGTCCTCGGTTCCATCGGCCCCGGCACGAAGCTGCCGACCCTCGGCCACGTCGCGTACGGCACGCTCCGCGACGGCTTCCAGGCCAACGTCGAGGGCCTGCTCGCCGGCGGCGCCGACGCCCTGATCGTCGAGACCACCCAGGACCTCCTGCAGACGAAGTCGTCCATCCTCGGCGCACACCGCGCCATGGACGCGACCGGCGTCCGGGTGCCCCTGCTCGTCTCGATGGCCTTCGAGACGACCGGCACCATGCTGCTGGGCTCGGAGATCGGCGCCGCGCTCACCGCGCTGGAGCCGCTCGGCATCGACATGATCGGCCTCAACTGCTCGACCGGCCCCGCCGAGATGAGCGAGCACCTGCGCTACCTCACCCGGCACTCCCGCATCCCGCTGCTCTGCATGCCGAACGCGGGCCTGCCCGTCCTCACGAAGGACGGCGCCCACTTCCCGCTCGACGCGAAGGGCCTGGCCGACGCCCAGGAGAACTTCGTACGCGACTACGGCCTGTCCCTCGTCGGCGGCTGCTGCGGTACGACGCCGGAGCACCTGCGCCAGTTGGTGGAGCGCGTCAACGGAGTGGCGCCCGGCGAGCGCAGCCCTCGCCCCGAGCCCGGCGCCGCCTCGCTCTACCAGACCGTCCCGTTCCGCCAGGACACCGCCTACATGGCGATCGGCGAGCGCACCAACGCCAACGGCTCGAAGAAGTTCCGCGATGCCATGCTGGAGGCCCGCTGGGACGACTGTGTGGAGATGGCCCGCGACCAGATCCGCGAGGGCGCGCACATGCTCGACCTGTGCGTCGACTACGTCGGCCGGGACGGCGTCGCCGACATGGACGAACTGGCGGGACGCTTCGCCACCGCCTCCACGCTGCCGATCGTGCTGGACTCCACCGAGGTCCCGGTGATCCGCGCGGGTCTGGAGCGGCTCGGCGGCCGCGCGGTCATCAACTCGGTCAACTACGAGGACGGCGACGGCCCCGAGTCCCGGTTCGCGAAGGTGACGCGGCTCGCCCAGGAGCACGGTGCCGCGCTGATCGCGCTGACCATCGACGAGGAGGGCCAGGCCCGCACCGTCGAGACCAAGGTCGCCATCGCCGAACGGCTCATCGAGGACCTGACGGGCAACTGGGGCATCCACGAGTCCGACATCCTCATCGACACCCTCACCTTCACGATCTGCACCGGCCAGGAGGAGTCCCGCAAGGACGGCATCGCGACGATCGAGGCGATCCGCGAACTGAAGCGCCGCCGCCCGGACGTCCAGACCACGCTCGGCCTGTCCAACATCTCCTTCGGCCTCAACCCGGCCGCCCGCATCCTGCTCAACTCGGTGTTCCTGGACGAGTGCGTCAAGGCCGGCCTCGACTCGGCGATCGTGCACGCGTCCAAGATCCTGCCGATCGCCCGCTTCAGCGAGGAAGAGGTCACCACCGCCCTCGACCTCATCCACGACCGCCGCGCCGAGGGCTACGACCCGCTGCAGAAGCTGATGGCGCTGTTCGAGGGCGCCACCACCAAGTCCCTCAAGGCGGGCAAGGCCGAGGAACTGGCCGCGCTGCCCCTGGACGAGCGCCTCAAGCGACGGATCATCGACGGCGAGAAGAACGGCCTGGAGGCCGACCTGGAGACGGCACTCCAGGACCGCCCCGCCCTCGACATCGTCAACGCGACCCTCCTGGACGGCATGAAGGTCGTCGGCGAGCTGTTCGGTTCCGGCCAGATGCAGCTGCCGTTCGTCCTCCAGTCCGCCGAGGTCATGAAGTCGGCCGTGGCCTTCCTCGAACCGCACATGGAGAAGTCGGACGCGGAGGGCAAGGGCACCATCGTCCTCGCGACCGTGCGCGGCGACGTCCACGACATCGGCAAGAACCTCGTCGACATCATCCTGTCGAACAACGGGTACAACGTCGTCAACCTCGGCATCAAGCAGCCGGTCTCCGCGATCCTGGACGCCGCCCAGGAGCACCGGGCCGACGTCATCGGCATGTCCGGGCTCCTGGTCAAGTCCACGGTGATCATGAAGGAGAACCTGGAGGAGCTGAACCAGCGCGGCCTGTCCGCCGACTACCCGGTGATCCTCGGCGGCGCCGCCCTGACCCGGGCCTACGTCGAACAGGACCTGTACGAGATCTACCAGGGCGAGGTCCGCTACGCCCGGGACGCCTTCGAGGGCCTGCGCCTGATGGACGCGCTGATCGGCGTCAAGCGCGGTGTGCCCGGCGCGGTGCTGCCCGAGCTGAAGCAGCGCCGGGTGCGGGCCGCGGTGGACACGGTGGTCGAGGAGCGGCCCGAGGAGGGCCACGTCCGCTCCGACGTCTCCGTCGACAACCCGGTGCCGACCCCGCCCTTCGCGGGCACGCGCGTCATCAAGGGCATCCAGCTCAAGGAGTACGCCTCCTGGCTGGACGAGGGCGCCCTGTTCAAGGGCCAGTGGGGCCTCAAGCAGGCCCGCGCCGGCGACGGCCCGACGTACGAGGAACTGGTCGAGACCGAGGGCCGGCCGCGGCTGCGCGGGCTGCTGGACCGGCTCCAGACCGACAACCTGCTGGAAGCGGCCGTCGTCTACGGCTACTTCCCGTGCGTGTCCAAGGACGACGACCTGATCATCCTGGACGAGCGGGGCAACGAGCGGACCCGCTTCAGCTTCCCCCGCCAGCGCCGCGGCCGCCGGCTGTGCCTGGCCGACTTCTTCCGCCCGGAGGAGTCGGGGGAGATCGACGTCGTCGGCTTCCAGGTCGTCACGGTCGGCTCCCGCATCGGCGAGGAGACCGCCAAACTCTTCGAGGCCAACGCCTACCGCGACTACCTCGAGCTGCACGGACTGTCCGTGCAGCTGGCCGAGGCCCTCGCCGAGTACTGGCACGCGCGGGTGCGCTCCGAACTGGGCTTCGCGGGGGAGGACCCCGCCGAGATCGAGGACATGTTCGCGCTGAAGTACCGCGGCGCCCGCTTCTCCCTCGGCTACGGCGCCTGCCCCAACCTGGAGGACCGCGCCAAGATCGCGGACCTGCTGCAGCCCGAGCGGATCGGCGTCCACCTCTCCGAGGAGTTCCAGCTCCACCCGGAACAGTCCACCGACGCGATCGTGATCCACCACCCGGAGGCGAAGTACTTCAACGCACGGTGACCGCCCCGACGCGCTGCGACGCGAGCCGTCGAGCGCACTGATCGGATAAGTCGTACACTGGTCGGTCCACCGCAGGCCGGTTGTCCCTTGCACGAAAAAGGGGCGACCGGCCTGATCGTCCCTCAAGGAGGTGCGCCAGGATGACCAGTACGGTCCCCGCGCTCGGAACCCGTACGGCCGAAGGCTCCGCCCTGCAGGCCGTTCTCCTCGACATGGACGGAACCCTGGTCGACACCGAGGGATTCTGGTGGGACGTGGAGGTCGAGGTCTTCAAGGCCCTCGGACACGCCCTGGACGAGTCCTGGCGCCATGTGGTGGTCGGCGGCCCCATGACCCGCAGCGCCGGCTTCCTCATCGAGGCCACCGGCGCCGACATCACCCTCGCCGAGCTGTCCGTGCTGCTCAACGACGGTTTCGAGGCCCTGATCGGCCGCTCGCTGCCGCTGATGCCGGGCGCGACCAGACTCCTCGCCGAACTGGCCGCCCACGAGATCCCCACGGCACTGGTCTCCGCCTCGCACCGGCGGATCATCGACCGCGTCCTCGGCTCGATCGGCGCCCACTTCTTCACCCTGACCGTCGCGGGCGACGAGGTGGAACGGACCAAGCCGTTCCCCGACCCCTATCTGCTCGCCGCCGCCCGGCTCGGCGCGGAACCAGGCCGCTGCGCCGTCATCGAGGACACCGCGACCGGTGTCGCCGCGGCCGAGGCCGCCGGCTGTCACGTGGTCGCCGTCCCCTCCGTCGCGCCCATCGAGCCCGCGTGGCGCCGCACGGTGGTCACGTCGCTGGAAGAGGTCGATCTGCCTTTTCTGCACGGGCTGATGACGGAAATGAACTGACCCTTCACCGAGGGTGCGCCGTCGAATCACTCAGTGTGCGGAGCCGAATACCGGAAAGGGCCCGACGGTTCCCTGTGGTAACCGCGGGCGAGGGCTCCCCAGGAATGCGCAATCGGGCGGATGGCTGAATTCCGGTACTCTCCAACCGAGTTGACACTGTGACGTTCGTCACCTAACGGGGGGTCGACAGGGGGACCGACTTGTGTGTTGACCCCCCATTCGTGCGGGGTCGACGCGACCTTGTGTCCCGATTGATGGAACGCTGCACGAATCCTTCCCGTGTCGGGTTATCGGTGCGTCCGCGCCCGGTTTCGCAGCGTGAGCGCACCGCAACTCCAGTGCCTGCGGGCCGTCCTGGCGGCGCGGACTAATGTCATCGCGAGAACGTCGCCGTAACCCCGTGACCCGCCGCGCCACCCCTGCATGCCGGCTCGCGGAAACTACAGCTCTGGAGAAACTCGAGCATGAACCGCAAGACTTTGGTGCTGCCGGCCGTGGTCGGTCTGCTCGCCCCGGTGCTCGCTGCGTGTGGTGGGTCCGACAGCGGCAGCAGCAGTGGCGATGCCATCGTTGTCGGCACCACGGACCGGTTCACCGCGTCGAAGGACGCCCCGGCTCCGTTCGACCCGGCGTACGCGTACGACGTCGGCACCTGGAACGTGCTGCGCCAGACCGTGCAGACGCTGATGATCCAGCCGCGCGGCGACGGCGAACCCGAGCCCGAGGCCGCGGAGAAGTGCGGGTTCAGCGACAGCGGCAACGAGCGCTACTCGTGCACGCTGCGTGAGGGTCTGAAGTTCTCCAACGGCGACGCGGTCACCGCGAAGGACGTCAAGTTCTCCATCGACCGTGCGCGTGCCATCAAGGCCGACAGTGGTGTGTTCGCCCTGCTGTCCACCATCGACACGGTCGAGACGCAGGGCGACCGCGAGGTGATCTTCCACCTCAAGAGCGCGGACGCGACCTTCCCGTTCAAGCTGTCGACCCCCGTCGCCGGCATCGTGAACCCGAAGGACTACGACAAGGGCAAGCTGCGCGACGGCTTCTCCGTCGACGGCTCCGGTCCCTACACCCTGGAGTCCGAGGTCAAGGACGACGCGGTCGTCAAGGCCGTCTTCAGCAAGAACCCGAACTACAAGGGTCAGCTGAAGGTGAAGAACTCCAAGGTCGAGATGCGGTCCTTCGCGGACGCCGACGCCATGGGAACCGCCCTCGAAAAGGGCGACATCGACCTGATGACCCGCTCGATGAATCCCGCGCAGATCACCAAGCTGTCCAACGCCGCGGGCGGCAACGTCAACCTGAACGAGATGCCCGGTCTCGAGATCCGCTACCTGGCCTTCAACACCAACGCCCCGTCGGTGAAGGACAAGGCGGTCCGCCAGGCCATGGCGCAGATCATCGACCGCGGTGAGCTCGTCGCCAAGGTCTACGGAACGCAGGCCGAGCCGCTCTACTCGATGGTCCCCGCGACCATCACGGGCCACTCCAACGCCTTCTTCAACAAGTACGGCGACCCGAGTGTCAGCCGGGCCCGCACCGCGCTGAACAAGGCCGGCATCACCTCGCCCGTCAAGGTCACCCTGCACTACACGACCGACCACTACGGCTCGGTCACCAAGCAGGAGTTCGAGGTCCTGAAGAAGCAGCTCAACGCGAGCGGCCTCTTCGACGTCAGCATCCAGGGCACCGCCTGGGACAAGTTCGTCCCGGCCGAGCGCGCCAACGACTACGACGTGTGGGGCATGGGCTGGTTCCCCGACTTCCCCGACGCCGACAACTACCTGGCGCCGTTCCTCGACAAGGACAACTTCCTCAAGTCGCCCTACTCGAACAGCGACATCATCAACAACCTGATCCCGGAGTCCCGCCGCGAGGCCGACCGCCTCACCGCGTCGAAGAGCCTCACGCGGATCCAGGACATCGTCGCCGACGACGTGCCGCTGATCCCGCTCTGGCAGGGCAAGCAGTACATCGCCGCGCGCGACGACATCACGGGTTCGGAGTGGGCCCTCAACTCCTCCTCCACCCTTCAGCTGTGGGAGCTCGGCCGCGGTGTGAGCGGCTGACCGACCGATCCGACCCGGGGCCCTCGCGGGCCCCGGGTGCACCAGTTCCAACGACAAGGCACCTGCACGTGAACATGCGCAACCAGTGGCCAGTCCTGCCGATCGTGGCGGGGCTGGCCTCCGGCCTGTTGACCGGATGCGGCTCGGAGACGAGCGATTCCGGGAGCGACGGCTCCTCCGTGGTGATGGGGATGTCCGACGACGTCCTCGCCACCGACCCCGCCTCCGGCTACGACCCAGGATCGTGGCTGTTGTTCAACAACGTCTTCCAGTCGCTGTTGAGCTTCCCCAAGGGCGGTACCGAGCCCGAGCCCGAAGCGGCCAAGGAGTGCGCGTTCACGGACACCGCGACCACGGTGTACAAGTGCACGCTCCAGGACGGTCTGAAGTTCAGCAACGGTGACGCGCTCACCTCGGCGGACGTGAAGTACTCCTTCGACCGCACGATGAAGATCGACGACTCCGCCGGTCCGGCCGTCATGTTCCCGATGCTCGACAAGGTCGCGACGCCCGACGCCAGGACCGTCGTCTTCCGCCTCAAGTACGCCGACGCCACCTTCCCGAGCAAGATCGCCTCCGGCGCCGGCTCGATCGTGGACCACCGGGAGTACGGCACCAACGGCCTCCGCAAGGACCACCGGGCCGTCGGCTCCGGCCCGTACCAGCTCGACTCGTTCGGCGACGACAAGGCGGTCTTCTCGGTCAACCCGCACTACAAGGGCACCGCGGACGTCCAGAACTCGGGCGTCACGCTGAAGTTCTTCCACGGCGACCAGAAGGCCCTGAAGGACGCCGTCCTGAAGAAGCAGGTCGACGTCGCCTACCGAGGCCTCGCCGCCGACGACATCGCCGAGATCCAGAACGACTCCGCGAACAGTGGCATCAACGTCATCGAGGGCAACAGCGCCGAGGTCCAGCACCTGGTCTTCAACATGAACGACCCGGTCGCCGGCAAGCTCGGCGTACGCAAGGCCATCGCCTACCTCCTGGACCGCGACGCCCTCGTCGACGACGTCTACGAGGACACGGCCACCCCGCTGTACTCGATCATCCCGACCGGCATCACCGGCCACAGCACGTCCTTCTTCGACACCTACGGTGCCCGCCCCTCGCCGTCCAAGGCCGAGGCCGCCCTGCGCGACGAGGGCATCACCGGCAAGGTGAAGATCACCCTCTGGTCGACCCCCTCGCGCTACGGTCCCTCCACGGACCAGGAGTTCAAGGCGATCGCCAAGCAGCTCAACGCCAGCGGACTGTTCGACGCGACCGTGAAGTCCGTCGCCTACGACCAGTACGAGAAGGACATCGCCCACGGCAAGTACGGCGTGTACGTGAAGGGCTGGGTCCCCGACTACCCGGACCCGGACAACTTCACGGCCCCGTTCTTCGGCAAGGGCAACGTGCTGAGCAACAACTTCAGCAACAGCACGATCACCGGCAACCTCATCCCGAAGACGGCCGCCGAGAGCGACCGCTCCTCCACCGACGGCTCCTACGGCAAGCTCCAGGACCTGGTCGCCGACGACCTGCCGATCATCCCGATCTGGCAGGCCAAGCAGTACGCCGTGGCGCGCGACGACATCTACGGCCTCGAGTACTGCCTCGACGCCTCGACGGTGTTCCGCTTCTGGGAGATCAAGAAGGGCTGATGCGGCAGGCGGTGTCCATCGGGGTGTCGAGGTGGCTGCGGTGGCAGCGGGCTCTGAACAGGGCGCGCACCTCGCCGAGTTCCTCGGCGGC
>NZ_JBEZHO010000093.1:0-12657 GCF_040650615.1 Streptomyces sp. NPDC048643 | reverse complement strand
GGCTCCGCCGGACCTGAATCCGCGACGCTCCGCGTCGCCACCATCAGATTCGCTTCACCACCGGCCTGAAGGCCGATGCACTGCGAATGGATTCCCGTAGCGTCGAGCGGTGTCCGCGGTGACAGTCGACGGCCCGCCTCCCGTAGCCGACGGAGCCGGGAGCGGTCGCACGGCCACCTGCACCCGCAACCCGAGCCGACCTCAGCCCTTCGTAGCGGCGGATGCCACCGGCGTCAGCAGGCCCCGCGCCTCGACGGCCGGGAGGGACAGGGTCCGATAGCCGACGCTCTCGAACAGGACGGTGATCTTGTTGCCCTCCTCGCTCATCACCTGGCCCTCACCCCACGTGCTGTGTCCCACCCTCATCCCGGGCGGGAAGGCGCTCTCGGTCGCCTCGGCCGCGGCGGGTTCCAGCGGGTCGGGGCCCGTGCCCGAGAGGATGTCTCCTGTCCGGACGGGGGTCTCCTTCAACTCCTGTGCACGGATGCAGGTGTCGCAGCCCGCGCAGTCGCCCTCCGCCAGCGTCTCGCCGAAGTACCCGAGCATGTGGCGCCGGCGGCAGCCGCTCGTCTCCGCGTACGCCCGCATCATCTCCACCCGGGAACGCTCCAGGTCGACACGGGCGGACGCGATCCGTACCGCCTCGGTAACGCAGACGTCCCGCCGAGCCCCGGGAACGGCCCGGACGCCGCCGCGCTTCTCCGTCGTCACGGCTCCGGCCTCCTCCAGGAGGTGCAGCATGGACGTCAGCGGTGTCTGCGACAGCCCGGTGCGTTCGCGCAGGCTCGTCGCCGTGACCGGTCCCTGCTGCTCGCGCACCGCGTCGATGAGGCCGCCCAGTGCCTCCGGGTCGGGATGGGCGCCCGTCCGGAACCGCTGTACGCCGAGGTCCTCGGGCCGGTAGGCGAGGATCGCCGTCGACGGCTGTCCGTCGCGGCCCGCCCGGCCGATCTCCTGGTAGTACGAGTCGAGGGAACCCGGCACCGACGCGTGCAGCACGAAGCGGATGTTCGGCTTGTCGATGCCCATCCCGAACGCGGAGGTGGCGACGACCACGTCGAGTTCACCCTCCTGGAAGCGGTCGTGCGTCCGAGAGCGCTCGGCCGCCGACAGCCCCGCGTGGTACGGGGCGCTGTCGAATCCGAGAGCCGACAGTTCCTCCGCGTACTGCTCGGCCTCCCGCCGCGTCCCCGCGTAGACGATGCCGGGTTTGGCCTCGGCCGCGGCCCGCTCCACCACCCACTGGCGCTTCCCCGCGTTCTCCCGGTGCCGTACGACCTCCAGCGTGATGTTGCGGCGGTCGAACCCCGCGACGACCTCGTGCGCGTCGCGCATGCCGAGCCGCTCCACGATGTCGGCCCGCACGGGGGCCGCCGCACTGGCGGTGAGGGCGAGGAGCGGAGGCCGGCCGATGCGCTCGCGCACGTGGGACAGGGACAAGTAGTCGGGCCGGAAGTCGTAACCCCACGACGACACGCAGTGCGCCTCGTCGACCACCATGAGCGCGGGCGAGGCAGCGGCTATCTGCTCGACCACCTCGTCCTTCGCGAGTTGCTCGGGCGAGACGAACAGGAAGTCCAGGCTGCCTTCGCGTACGCGCTCCCACACGGCTTCGTTGTCCCGTGCGCGCTGGGCGGAGTTGACGGCCGAGGCACCGGATCCCTTGATGCGGGCGAGAGCGGCGACCTGGTCCCGCTGGAGCGCGATCAATGGTGAGACGACGACGGTCGGCCCCTCCAGCAGCACCCCCGGTACCTGGTACACGGCTGACTTACCCGCACCCGTCGGCATCACGACGATGGTGTCGCGCCCCTCCATCACGGCTGTCATGGCGGCGAGTTGGGACGGACGCAGACGCTCCCAGCCGAAGACCTCATGGGCGCAGCGGCGCAGACGTTTCCTGAGCGACCGGGTCTTGAAGTAACCGACCTTGATACGCATGGCACTCCTTGCGCTGCTCTCCAGTGGGGCTCGGCGCTCGGGTACCCCCGGCCGCGACGAAAAACGGCCCGAGTGCGGAGAGTTGTCGTTCCGTGTCCTCGCACTCCGATGCCGCGGCGCTCTCGGACGTCATTGCGGGCTCGGAGCGGCGAGGGCCTCGACATCGGAATCGCCCCGTTCCCGCTCCATGTCGCAGGGTGCTTGCGCGGCGTGCATTGCGGGCAGACCGCTGATGTAACGAGTGACGGGGGGTGCGGACTTGTCGCGGTTCGAACGCAACCGGTACAACCGGAAGCTCTACTTCACTAAGGCCGAGACCGAGAACTTCGCGGACGCGGCGTCAGCCGTCGGGATGGCCTCCGCCGCCATACCGGAACCGGTGATCAGCAAGGCGGTGGCGGCCTACGCGGGGGGTGTCTCCCTGCTGGCCCGCAGAGCGGTCAGGCAAGGGCGATCGCTGGGGCTGATGTGGATGAAACTCATGCCGGGGCCTCCAGGCGTGGTGCCCATTCCGTTCTTCCACGACGAGATCGAGTGACCCGACGAGCGGCAGCCGACGCGCCCGGTACGCCAGGCGCAACCACCGACACGACCTGCGGCGGTGGGCGTCCCGGCGACGTGGTCCGGCCGGAAGCGTCGCCGGACGGTCCGCTTCGGCAGCAGGTCACACCTGGGGTATGACGTCCGACCGCAGTACCGAGTACAGGACCATGTCGCGCCACGCGCCGGCTCGGAAGCAGGCTCCGCGGAGGACTCCTTCGCGGGTGAAGCCCGCGCCCTCTAGAGCACGCTGCTCGGCGATGTTCGCCAGTTCGGTACCGGCTTCGACCCTGTTGACCTTCGTGTGGGCGAACAGGTACGCGGCGAGCTGCCGTTGGGCCTCCTTGCCGTAACCCCTGCCGCGCTCTGCGGTGAGCAGGGACACGCCGATGTTCCAGCACGGCGACGCCGGACCCTGCATGACCTCGTGCCACTGCACCTCGCCGACGAACCGGTCGTCGTCTCCGGCGATCACCAGCCTGCCGCCCTGGGCGGACAGGAAACCGTCAGCCCACTGCCGTCGGAGCTGCCCCGGATTGCGGAACCCGAAGAAGCCGTGGTCGCCCGCCTCGGCGGGGTCTTCATGGAGACGTTCGAGCTGGTCCAGGTCCTTCTCGGTGACGGGACGCAGGTGGATGTGATCATGACGCGACATGCTCACAGAGTACGAGGCGGCATCCGCCGGCCGCTTCCAGTCCAGGTCAGCGGGGCGCCGGTGCACAACGCGGTGGTGGGACCGACGGTGATGACCCGTGGACGGGGGCCATAATCCGGGGGTGACTCCGACCGCGCGGCAGCTCGCCCTGGCCACCTTGGACCGTCAGCTCCTGCTCGAACGGCAGCTCCTCGACGTCGCGGACGCGGTGCGCCGAGTCTGCGCGCTGCAGGCCCAGACACCGGCCTCGCCCTACGTGGCGCTGTGGAACCGCGTGGAAGGCTTCGCACCCGAGGATCTCGACACGGCGTTCGCGGAACGCCGGATCGTGAAGGCGACCCTCCTACGGATCACCCTGCACGCCGTCCACGCCGAGGACTACGACGCGTACCGGGCCGCCATGCTCAGCACCCTGCGCGCCTCCCGTCTGTACGACCGTCGATTCACCGCGACCGAGCTGACACCGGCCGACGCCGACGCGCTGCTCACGGAACTCGCCGACCACCTGCGGCGCCCCCGCACCGGGGCCGAGGTGGAGAACCACCTGAAGGAGCGGTTCGGCGAACACGCTCACCGCATGTGGTGGGCCCTGCGCACGTACGCGCCCGTCCACCACGTACCGACCGGCGGCCCGTGGTCGTTCAAGCGGCCGAACACCTACCGCGCTGCCCCGACATCCCCTGGAGGGGCTTCACAGCAGGCGGACGAGGGAGTCCGGCGGCTGCTGCTCTCCTACCTGCGGGCCTTCGGACCCGCCTCCGCGCAGGACTTCGCCCGGTTCACCCTGCTGACACGCCCCGCGATCTCCCAGGCCCTGCACGAGCTCTCCGACCAGTTGGTGCGGCTCCCCGGCCCCGGCCGCGCCGCCCTGTTCGACCTGGCGGGCGCCACCCTGCCGGCCGAGGACACGCCCGCCCCGCCCAGGCTGCTGCCGATGTGGGACAGCACGCTCCTGTCCCACGCCGTACCCGGTCGGTTCATGCCCCTGGAGTACCGCCCCCTGGTCGTGCGGCGCAACGGAGACGTGCTTCCCTGCCTGCTTGTCGACGGTGAGGTCGCCGGAGTTTGGCGGGCGACGGACGGCGGCCTGGAACTGACCACCTTCCGAACCGTCGGCACGGCCGCGTGGCGCAGTCTGACGGAGGAGGCCGAGAGACTGTCGGCCTTTCTCGCCGACCGCGATCCGGCGGTCTACCGACGCTACGGACACTGGTGGGACAAGGGATTCTCGGCGGTACAGGGCCAAGGTACGACGGTGAAGGTGACTCCATGAGTGAGCGCGCGGCGAGCCGGACGGCGGTGCTGGTCTGCCAGGGGAGGGCGGCCGCGAACGGGAGAGCGGGGACGGGCCGGTTCGCGGATCCGGTGGCCGTACGCCTGCTGCGGGCCGAGGAACGCACCCCCGTGGACCAGGTGCGCGTGAACACTCCGCCGACGGGCTGGCGGGAGCGCACCGCGTACGAGAGTGTGCGGGCCTGCGCCGAGGTGGTCGTGCCGCGCACCGTGGCGATCGACGAGGCCCTGCGCGCCCGCGTGAAGGACCAGCTCGTGATCCTCGGAGCCGGTCTGGACACCCGGGCGTGGCGGCTATCCGAGCTCGCGCGGACCGATGTGTGGGAGGTCGACCATCCGGCCTCCCAGCAGGACAAGCAGGCCCGCCTCCCCGCCGAGCAGGCGGCCCTCGCGCGTTCCGTGCGCTTCACGCCGGTCGACTTCGCGGTCGATGACCTCGGGACGGCGCTGGACGCCGCGGGGCACGACCCGTCCACGCCGACGACATGGCTGTGGGAGGGCGTGGTCCCGTACCTCACGCGCGACGAGGTACGCACCACAGTGGCCGCCCTCGCCGCCCGGACGGCCCCCGGCAGCGCACTCGTCGTCAACTACCAGGCACCGTCCGCCAAAGCGGCCGCGGGCCGGCTCCTGGCCCGCGTCCTCGGCAGTTCCATCACCTCCGGCGAACCGTGGCGCTCACTGTGGCGACCGCGGCAACTGGCCGGCTTGCTGGGGGACTACGGCCTACGCGTGGTGTCGGACGACACCCTCCTCGACCTCGCCCACGCCCGCGGCATCCCGACCCATGGGCGGACGTCCCTCCGATCGGGTCGCGTCGCTGTCGCGGAGAGCCGATGACCGGTCCGCTGGCGCCCCTTCACTCCGATCGGGCACGTCTCCGTCAGCGGCGTGATGGCAGTCCGAAAGCGGAGCGCGCCTTCTTAAGTACGGCTTAAACGCGCCTTAAGGATGCGCTGGCGACGGGCTGGCTATCAAGTAAGCCCAGCTCAGGGGGATTTGGCGATGACGGCAGCCGGTTGGACTCTCTCTGGCTCATGCGTAGCATCGGGGCCCATCGGTTGCGGCCGTGCCGTTGTGAGAGCGCTCTCAGGATGTGCTCGGATCATCCGCGGCGCCGACGTCGACCGTGCCGGACAACCGAAGAGCCCCTCGACGGGGTGCGTCGAGTCGCCGCACCCCTCCCGCAAGGCCACCCCCCACAGCCTCGCCGCAGGCGCAAGCGCCAAGGAGCACCGCCGACATGACAGCTCGTCACCAGCGTGACCTCACCCGCCGCAAGTTGCTCTTCGCGCTCGGCGGTGCCGCCGTGGCCGTCCCCTCGATCGCGGCCGTCGCGCCGTACGCCCTGGCCGGCACCACGGACGCCTCCACCAAGGCCGCCGCGGGCTCGCTGCCGCTGACGATCGTCAACAACAGCGGCTCCTTCGACAACACGTCCGTGCACGTCTACGTTGTCGGCAACCAGGGCGGTCAGCAGGTCCGCGTCACCCAGGACGGCACCCTCGCGCCGATATCCCTCGCGGACAACGGCGCCGACGGGTTCACCGACTACGCGCTCACGCTGTCTGGCAGCGCGGAGACACAGCTCAGCCTCCCCTACATGTCCGGCCGCATCTACGTGTCGCTCGGAGAGAAACTGAAGTTCAAGGCCGTCGCGGACGGCAACGGCAAGGCGGCGCTCCAGTACCCCGCCGGCTGGGTCACCTCGGACCCCAACTACGCGGTGCTCCACGACTGTGCCGAGTTCACGTACAACTCCGCGGGCATGTTCTGCAACACGACCATGGTCGACATGTTCAGCGTGCCCATGAGCATCCGTCTGAACGGGGACAAGGAGCAGACCACCGGCACGGTCCGCGACGGCGGCCGCGCGGCCGCCTTCACCGCGGTGAAGGGCATAGAGGACTTCGCCCCGTTGGTGGTGGACGACGTCCGCATCATCGCCCCCGGTCACGGCCTCGACGCCGGCCTGTTCGCGAAGGACTACTTCGCCCCGTACATCGACGAGGTGTGGAGCACCTACACCGGCAAGGACCTGACCGTCACCACCAACGCGGGCACGTTCACCGGACGCGTGCGCGCCGACAGGTTCACCTTCGACGGGCCCGCCGCCGTCTCCTTCGACAAGCCCTCCACCCGTGACGTCCTGTTCTGCGACGGCAACCTCGCCGCACCCAACGACGGCACCACGGGCCCGGTGGCCGCGGTGCTCGGCGCGGGCTTCAACCGCTCGACCCTGCTCAGCAACCCGGCCCAACCGACCACCTCGGCGGGCGACTTCTACCGGACCGACCTCACCAACCACTACGCGAAGGCCGTCCACGCGGCGACCGAGGACGGCAAGGCCTACGGCTTCGCCTTCGACGACGTGGCCGACTTCGCCTCCTACATCCAGGACACCGCACCCACGGCGATCCGCCTGACACTGACGGCGTTCTAGGAGCAGACACCGCTCCGGGGACGGCACATCGGGGAGTCACCGCGGTCGGCGGCGGTGACTCCCTTCCCGCTCCGTCCTCCCGTCAGGACGTCGACTGCCTTGTCGGGAAGGCGACTTGGCGGGGGAGTCCGGTCGGTCGGGCGTCAGGCTGCCTCCTCCAGGCGGTCCCTGGGGTTCGGAGTCACTCGCGACCGCCACCCGGTTGCCGTGACCAGCGCGGTGCCCACGAGGAGGCCCAGCGTGGGCAGGACCGGGATGCGGCCGTCGGGGGCGAAGCCCCGCACGGCGAAGCGGGAGAGCGCGAGCACGGTCGTCGCCACACCCAGCCACAGGAACCAGGGGCGGCCGGGCACGGCGGTCGGGCGGGTCCGCTCGTGGAGCAGCGCCAGACCGCGTTCCAGCGGGCGCAGCGCGACCACCACACCGACCAGAACCGTGCAGAGCACCAGCAGCCACGGCACCCGCAGCGCCCACCAGGACGCCGAGCCGAGAGCGGGCTCGGGTGCGAGACCGGTGAGGTAGAAGGCGGCGGCCACCACCAGCACCGGCAGCATGTGCCACAAGTACAGCGTCATGCTGGCGCCGCCGACGGGACGCACGACGTGCCACACCCGCTCGCGGGCCAGCAGCCGTCGTACCGCCGGGGCGGCGACCAGGCACAGGCCGGTCTGTGCCACCACCCAGGCCAGCATCGCCGCCGACGGAGGATTGGTGTTGCCGGGGTCCTGGCCGGTCACCAGGATGAGGCTCACGGGGAACGGTCCGAACGCGATCAGCGCGGCGAAGGCCACCGCGCCGCACCCCGCCATGGCCGGTGCCATCACCCGACGGCCTGTCAACAGACCGTCGTGCCAGCAGAATCCGAGCTGGTAGGCGACACCCCACACCAGCACATAGTTGATCAGTCCCACGTAGGGGGTGTGGGCCGTCACCACGAGCGCGTCCGCGACCAGCGCGACCGCCGCCATGGCGGCCGGGACGCACAGCCCCCAACGCCGGTGCAGGGAGTGCAGGGCGGGGGTGAGCGCGCTCAGGAGGAGGTACACGGGCAGGAACCAGAACTGCATGGCCATCGCCCAGCCGACGAGCGCGAGGGTGCCGGGGTCCACGCCCACCACCGAGCAGATCCCGACCGCGCAGAGCACCAGCGCGCTGTAAGCGCCGGCCGGAAGCAGCAGTCGTAGCGCCCGGCCGCCCACCCACCCCGCGGCCGTCCCGCCCGCCAGGCGCGCCCGCGCCCAGGAGCCGCCCGCCGCGTGGCCCCCGGCCAGGAAGAACAGCGGCATGATCTGGAACCCCAGGGTCAGCCACTGGGTCCAGGGCAGCGTGGCGAGCAGCTCCGGTGCGGTGATCCCGCCGTCGGGCGACCGGACGAGGGCGGTGATGACCCAGTGCCCGAGCACCACCAGGACGATCGCCCACGCACGCAGGAAGTCGACGTAACGGTCCCGTTCCGCGTCTCTGCTCATGTGTCGTCATGCTGCCCGCCGTGGGGCCGTACCCGGGCCGGGAAGTCCGGGCCGCAACCAATTCGTGCCTCCTGCGACATCGCGCGGAGTCCCCGGGGCCGCCTGGTGGCGATCGCCCGGCACGCGGTCCGGCCGACGCACGCTCCCTGGTCCGCACCACTACTCCGGTCGCGCGCCGCCGTTGAGCGGATGTGATGGATCTCGGTCCCGTCGGATTGCTTCCGCGGGCCACGGTCTACGGAACACTCATGGATCCATCGCTGGGCGGGCACGACGAGCCGAAGACGGAACTCGAGCTGGCCGTGCTGGGGGCGCTGTTCACCGAGTCCCCCATCGGCCTGCACGTCCTGGACTCGGACCTGCATCTGGTGCGGTTCAACAGGGCGGCCCGGCACATCCGGGCCTTCCCCCTCGACGACGCCATGGGCCGTCACCCGAGGGACTGGGCAGGCGACTTCTACTCCGGAGCCTTCGAGACGACACTCCGCGACGTGCTGAGCACCGGTGTGGCGGCGCTCGACGTCGAGGCGCGCGGCCATCTCACCCCCGAGGCGCCCGAGACCGTCCTGTCCATCTCCACCTTCCGGCTGGAGGACCCCGCCGGCAGTGTGCTCGGCGTGATGACGGCGATCGTCGACGTCACCGAGCAGCACAGGGCGGCGGCGCGACTGGCGCTCCTGGAGCGGGCGAGCGGGCACATCGGAACGACGCTCGACATCTTCCGTACGGCGCAGGAGTTCGCCGACGAGATGGTGCCCGCCCTGGCCGACGTGGTGGCCGTCGAGGTCCTGGACTCGGTGCTGCGCGGTGAGGTCTCCGCACCGGGCGCCGTCTTCGAGCACGGTGCGCTGCGATGCACGGGCGTGAGCTCCTGCGTCCCGGAACCCGCCGGAAGGCTTCCCACCATCGGCGAAGCGATCGCTCTGATGTTCGGCACCCCCTTCTCGCAGAGTCTGTCCGACCTGCAGCCCCGCCTCGTCGCAGAACTGACGTCGGACACCGGCTGGCCGAACCGTGAGTCCGTGCGGGGACGGCGCATGCTCGAAGCGGGGGCCCACTCCCTCCTCGTACTGCCCCTGGCCGCCCGTGGCGCCGTACTGGGAGTGGCGCACTGCTACCGGCACCGCACCCCCGGAGCCTTCGACGACGAGGACCTCGCCCTCGCCTCCGAACTGGCCGACCGCGTCGCCCTGTGCCTCGACAACGCCCGCCTGTACACGCGGGAGCGTTCGGCCGCCCGCATCCTGCAACTCAGCCTGCGTCCGGCCCAGGTGGGGGGACACCCCGCGGTGGAGACGGCGTACAGCTACTTCCCGCTCGGCGCGGGCGGCGACTGGTTCGACGTCATCCCGCTGTCAGGAGCCCGGGTCGCCCTGGTCACCGGCGACACGGCGGGCCGCGGCCTGCGGGCCGCCGCGACCATGGGCGAGGTCCGGGCCGCCATCGGAGCACTCGCCGTCCTCGACCTGCCACCCGACGAGGTGCTGCACCGCCTGCACGCCCTGGTGACCCGGCTGCGCGGAGAGCGGCCCGACCACACGGACCCGGCGGAACGCGACCCGTCCGACGAGCACACCACCTGCCTGTACCTCGTCTACAGCCCCGTCACACGCCGCTGCGCCGTCGCCAGTGCCGGGCATCCGCCGCCCGTGGTCGCCTTCCCCGACGGACGGGTCGAGTACGCCACGGTGCCCGTCGGGCCGTCGCTCGGCCGTGGCATGCCGAAGTACGGAACGGCCGAGTTCGAGCTCCCGGAGGGCGCGGTCCTGCTGCTGTCCAACTCCGCGATGCTGCGGTCCGTGTCGGACGACGCGCAGGAGCAGTTGGCCTCCGTCACCGACGCCCTGCTGCCCATCGACCGGCCCCTCCAGGAGATGTGCGACGAGGTGCTCTACAACCTGACGCCGCACAAGGCGGAGAGCGACGACGCCGTCCTGCTCCTGGCGCGCACCCGCGTCCTCGGACCCGAGCAGGTCCGCTCGTGGACCCTCGCCAACCGCCCCGAGAGCGCGGGCGAGGCCCGTGACGTGGTCGAAGAGGCACTGGCCGCGTGGGGTCTCGAGCAGCACGCGTTCACCGCCAGCCTGGTCGTCAGCGAACTGGTCACCAACGCCATCCGCTACGCGGACGGCGACATCGGACTGCGCCTCATCCTCGACGGGCCCGTCCTCGTCTGCGAGGTGACCGACGACAGCAGCACCGCCCCGCACCTCCGGTACGCCGAGGAGGCCGACGAGGGCGGCCGGGGCCTCTACCTCACCTGGCAGGTGAGCCGCCGCTGGGGGACCCGCCCGGAGCCGCGCGGAAAGACGATCTGGGCCGAACTCGCCCTGTCCGACGACGACTGAGCGGGGTGCTCCCGCGACCTCACGGCCCGACGGCGACGGACGGCAGGCACGCCCGTCCGTCGCCGTCGGGCTCGCGCCGGACCTGTCATCGGGCCGTTGGCGCGGGACCCACCCCGGGCCGGTCCGGAACGACCGATGAGTTGTCCGCGGTCCCCGAGTCTGCCCCCGAGACGGAGTCTCCTGCGGCCCGTCCCCCTCGGCAACGGTGAAAGAAGGGACGACCCATGGCAACCGTGCACGCCGGAATGGCCATCTCGCTGGACGGCTTCGTCGCCGACCGCAAGGGCAGCGCCGCGCGCCTCTCCGATCCGGAGACGCTCCGCGGCAGCGCGTACATGGACGAACTGATCGAGCAGACCGGCGCGGTCGTCATGGGCAGGCGCTCGTACGCGATGGCCGAGGACCCGGACTCCTACGTCGGCGCCTACGAGTTCCAGGTGCCTCTCTTCGTCCTGACCCACACGCCGCCGCGGGTTCCGCCGAAGCAGGACGAGAACCTCACCTTCACCTTCGTGACCGACGGGATCGAGTCGGCGATCAGTCAGGCGAGGGCGGCCGCCGGAGACCGGGTCGTCCAGGTCCTCGGCGCCGACGTGATCGGGCAGACCCTGCGGGCCGGACTCGCCGACGAACTCCACCTCGACGTGGTGCCCGTGCTCCTGGGCTCGGGCCTTCGGCTGTTCGACGACCCCGAGGTGGAGGGCATCGCCCTGAAGAGGATCGGCGTACGGGAGGTCGGAGCCGTCACCGCGCTGCGGTTCCTCGTCCTCACGTAGGCACCCTGTCACCCCGCCCGCTCACTTCCAGGCGTACCTGGTGCGGCGGGCCCGTGTCGTCCCGCGCCGCCCGGACGCCCGTCCGTTACGCTCGCAGCGCCACACCGGGCCCGAGATCACGGAGGACAGCACGGCGGGGATCAATCGTGAACGCCTCGTCAGGACGCTGACGTTCTGGCTGCGTCCCGCGTTCGCGTTGCGCGTCGTCTACCGGTTCCAGAAGATCGTCGGCTTCGACCGCTCGATGGCCCTGGCGTCCAGCGCGCTGACCGCGGTGATCCCCCTCAGCATCCTCTGCGGCGCCGTCCTCAGCAGCTTCTCGGACTACGACGCCGCCGAACGGATCATCGAGCGCTACGGCCTCGCCGGGCAGGGCGCAAAGGCGGTCAGGTCACTCCTCGCCCCCGCCGACGGCACCAGCGCCGGCGTGGGCATCTTCGGAGGCATCTTCCTGATCATCTCCGTGCTGAGCTTCGCACGGGCCACCCAGCGCCTCTTCGAACAGACCTGGCAACTGACCCCGCTCAGCGTCCGTAACACCAGGAACGGCCTCGCGTGGATCCTCGCGCTCGCCTGCTACACGGCGGTCACCGGCTGGATGCACGCGACACTCGGCGGAAAGCCCCTGGGCGTGGTGGCCTCGGTCTGCGAAGTCCCGGTGAGCATCGCCTTCCTCGTGTGGAGCGGCACCGCCCTGTCGGCCAAGCGCATCCCCTGGCGCGACCTCCTGCCCTTCGGCGTCACGGCCGCCGCGCTCACCGCCCTCTACTCGGTGGGCGCCTCCGTCTATCTCCCGCGCCTGTTCAACTCCTATGCCGCGCGCTACGGAGCGGTCGGCGCCGTCTTCGCGATGATCTCGGCGCTGTTCGCCGCGATGTTCGTCATCGTCGCGTCCGCGGCGCTGGGGCGGGAGATGCGCGACGAACTGGTCCGGATCCAGGCGGGCGACCGGCCGTCCGACGACGAGATCCGCCGGCAGTGGGACACCGTGGTCGAACAGACCCGCTCCCGCTGGCGCACCACCCGCGAACAGGTCTCCCACCGCCGCTCCAAGGACGAGAAGAAGCAGCCGTAGGGCCGGCGCACCGCGCCCGTGCGCCGACCTTGGGCGTCGGACTGCGCAGTCCGACAGCACCGGCCGCCCAGGGTGCCGAGGAGGGAGAGTACGAGAATCTGGATGACGACGAGCCGG
>NZ_JBEZHO010000092.1:0-13237 GCF_040650615.1 Streptomyces sp. NPDC048643 | reverse complement strand
ACGAGGTCGTCGAGTGCTTCGTCGGTGCGTCCCGCGACGGGGGTGCCGAGAGGGATGTCCGAGCCTGCGCCGAGTCGGGTCAGGAGGGTGGCGAGTGCGGCTTGGAGGACCATGAACAGGGTGGTGTCGGTCTCCTGGGCCAGGTCGAGCAGCGCGCGGTGCAGTTCGGCGTCGATCCGGATCGGAACGGTGTCGCCGCGGTAGTCCGCCACCTTCGGCCGAGGACGGTCGAAGGGCAGCTCCAGCTGGTCGGGAAGCCCGTCCAAAGCGCCCTTCCAGAAAGCCAGTTGCTCACTCACCAGGGAGTCGGGGTCGTCCTCCGCGCCGAGCAGCTCGTGCAGCCACAGGGTGTAGTCGGCGTACTGCACGGGGAGCGCGGACCACGCCGGTGCCCGGCCCTGGAGCCGGGCGCGGAACGCGGTCTCCAGATCACGTCCGAGCGGCCCCATCGAGGTGCCGTCGCTCGCGATGTGGTGCACGAGCAGCAGCAGGACGTGCTCGTCGGGGCCGAAGGTGAACAGCGTCGTGCGGAGCGGCAGTTCGGCGGCCAGGTCGAACGCGTACTGTCCCGCGTCGCGCAACAGCTCGTGCATCTCGTCGGCAGCACAGCCGACTTGGTGCAGCGTCACCTTGACGGCATCCGTTCCCAGCACAACTTGGGCCGAGCTTCCGTCGAACTCCTGGAAGACCGTCCGCAGGCTCTCGTGCCGTACCACCACATCGTTCAACGCCTGTTCGAGGACGTCCGCGTCGAGGTCTCCGGTGATCCGGAACGCCACCGGGACGTTGTACGTGGCATTCGCACCTTCCAGCTTGTTCAGGAACCACAGCCGGTTCTGCGCCGGTGACAGCGGGATCCGCGTCGGACGCTCCGCCGCCGTCAACGCGGGCCTGGCCGAACCCGCCTCCTCGATCTGGGCGGTGAGGGTGGCGATGGTGGGGGTTTCGAAGAGGGCGGTCACGGGGAGTTCGACGTTCAGGGTGGTTCGTATGCGGCTGACCAGGCGAGACGCGAGGAGGGAGTGTCCGCCGAGTGCGAAGAAGTTGTCGTCGATGCCGACCGTTGCCACCCCCAGGACCTCGGCGAACAGCGCGCAGAGGATCTCCTCCCGCGGGGTCCGCGGACCGCGCCCCGCTCCGGCGGCGGGGAGGTCGGGTGCCGGCAGGGCGCGTTGGTCGACCTTGCTGTTGGTGGTCAGCGGGAGCCGGTCGAGCACCACGAACGCGGAGGGAACCATGTACTCCGGCAGCAGACCCGCCGCATGCACGCGCAGGGCCTCGACGTCCGGGGTGTCGTTCCCGGCCTCGGCCACCACGTAGCCCACGAGGCGCTTGTCGCCCGGCTGGTCCTCACGAGCCACGACCGCGACCTGCGCCAGCCCGGCGTAGCGGCCCAGTACGGCTTCTATCTCGCCGAGTTCGATGCGGTAGCCGCGGATCTTGACCTGGTCGTCGACGCGGCCGACGAATTCCAGCAGGCCTTCGCGGGACCAGCGGGCGAGGTCGCCGGTGCGGTACATGCGGCTGCCGGCAGGACCGAGGGGATCGGCGATGAACCGCTCCGCTGTCAGGTCGGGACGACCGTAGTAGCCCCGGGCCAACCCCGCGCCCGCCAGGTACAACTCCCCGGTGACTCCTGCCGGAACGGGCTGCAGGTTGCTGTCCAGGATGTAGGCGCGCATGCCGTCCAGTGGACGTCCGACGGGTATGGGCGCCGGCACCTCGTCAGTGGTGGTCCAGGGGGATTGGGTGGCGAACAGGGTGGTTTCGGTGGGGCCGTAGGCGCAGCGCACGACGGTGTCGGGGCAGTGTTCGAGGACTCGGCGTACGGCGGTGGGGGAGATCAGGTCACCGCCGGTGATCACCTCGCGTACGTTGGCGAAGCAGCCCGGGTCTTCTTCGGCCATGACGCGGAAGAGTCCGGCTGTGATGTCCAGGCCGGTGATCTCCTCCTCGGTGATCAGCCGGGCGAGTTCGGCGACACCGAGTTCGCCTTCCGGGGTGATGACGGTGCGTCCGCCGTGCAGCAGGGGTACCCAGAAGGCGTAGGTGGACGGGTCGAAGGCGTACGAGGCCAGCAGCAGGACCCGCTCGTGCGCGCCCGCCCCGAACATGCCGTCGACGACGAGGTCGAGGATGTCGCGGTGGGTGACGGCCACGCCCTTGGGACGCCCGGTCGAGCCGGATGTGTACATCACGTAGGCGAGCTGCTCGGGCCGGCTCTCGACGCCCGGGTCACCGACCGGCAGACCGGCCAGCTCCGCATCCTCGTCCACCACCACAGTCATACGGGCGGCAGGCACGCCACGGTCACGCATCGCCCGGTCGGTCAGCAGTACCGGCGCGGACGTCTCGTCCACGATCCACTGCATCCGCTCCAGCGGATAACCACTGTGCAGCGGCAGATAGAACGCTCCGGCCTTCAGCACGGCGAGCAGGGCGACCACCAGGTCCACCGAGCGCTCCATCAGCACCGCGACCGGCGCCTCCAGGCCCACGCCCAAATCCACCAGTCGGTGGGCGAGTTGATTTGCCCGCTCGTCCAACTCCCGGTAGGTCAATTCCCGTCCAGCACACCGCACCGCCACCCCATCCGGGGACCGCAGCGCCTGAGCGGCGAAAGCGGCCTGCACCGAACCCGTCCCGAGCCCCTCGCCGGACTCCGCACCGGCCGACAACTCCAACAACCGCGCGCGCTCGTGCGTCTCGATCACGTCGATTCGGCTGATCGTCTGTGCCGGATCAGCCACCACAGATTCGAGGACGCGTACGAGGCGGGTGAACAGGCGCTCTATGGTCGCCCGGTCAAAAAGCTCCGCGGCGTACGTGACATACGCCCGCACAGGTGCTGGAAGACCTTGGTCGGTGTCCTTCATGAGGAAGTTCAGCGACATGTCGAATTTCGCTGTCTGCTGTTCCCCGACGATCTCCTGGACTGTCAGGCCGGGCAGATCCAGGGCATGGCCATCGCCGGTCTGAACATTGAGCAAGACCTGGAACAGCGGGTGACGGGCCAGCGAGCGCTGGGGGTTGACCGCCTCGACCAGCCGATCGAACGGCACATCCTGGTGGGAGTACGCGGCGAGGTCGGTCTCCCGGACCTGCTCCAGCAATTCCAGAAACGTCGGATTCCCCGACGTGTCCGTTCGCAGGACCAGGGTGTTGACGAAGAAGCCGACGAGGTCGTCCAGTGCTTCGTCGGCGCGTCCCGCGATCGGGGTCCCGATCGGGATGTCCGTCCCCGCACCCGTCTTCGTCAGGGCCACCGCCAACGCTGCCTGCGCCACCATGAACGTGGTGGCGCCCGTCGAATGGGCCAGATCGGCTATCCCGCGGTGCAGTTCCGCGTCCAGTTCGAAGAAGGCCGACTCGCCGCGATAGCTGGCCGCCTTCGGCCGGGGGCGGTCGAGGGGCAGTTCGAGCTGGTCCGGGATTCCTTCCAACGCCCGTGTCCAGAAGGCCAGCTGCTCGCTCACCAGGGAGTCGGGGTCCTCGTCCGCACCGAGGAGCTCACGCTGCCACAGGGTGTAGTCCGCGTACTGCACCGGCAAGGCCGGCCACGACGGCTCGAGCCCCTGGAGCCGGGCCCGGAACGCGATCTCCAGATCGCGCCCCAGCGGCCCCATCGAGGCACCATCACTGGCGATGTGGTGCATGAGCAGCAGCAGTACGTGCTCATCCGTATCGACGGTGAACAACGTCGCCCGCAGCGGAAACTCGGCCGACAGGTCGAACGGGTACTGACCGGCCTCCCGCAGCACGGCGTCCAACTCGTCCGCGCCACAGCTGACGTGGTGCAGCTTCACGCCGGCGGCGTCCTTGTCCAGGATCACCTGGACCGGGCTCCCGTCCATCTCCTGGAACACGGTCCGCAGGCTCTCGTGCCGCGCGACGACATCGCCCAGCGCCTGCTCGAACACATCCGCGTTCAGCTCTCCGACGATCCGGAACGCCACCGGAACGTTGTAGGTGGTACTCGTCTCTTCGAGCTTGTCGAGGAACCACAGTCGGTTCTGTGCCGGTGACAGCGGGATCCGCTCCGGGCGTGCCATCGCGGTCAACGCGGGCCTGGCCACGCCTGCTTCCGCCACCCGGTCGGCGAGGGTGGCGACCGTGGGGGCCTCGAACACGGTCCGCACGACCAGCTCGACGCCCAAAACCGAACGTATGCGGCCGGCCAGGCGGGTGGCGAGGAGGGAGTGTCCGCCGAGTGCGAAGAAGTCGTCGTCGATGCCGACCGCGGGCACGCCGAGGATCTCGGCGAACAGCCCGCACAGGATCTCCTCCTGCACAGTCCGCGGGCCCCGCCCGCCCACCGCCGTCACTTCGTGGACCGGCGCCGGCAGAGCCCGCCGATCCACCTTGCCATTGGTGGTCAACGGCAGACGGTCCAGCACCACGAACGCCGAAGGGACCATGAACTCCGGCAACAACTCGCCCACATGGGAACGCAGGGCGTCGGCGTCCACCCCCTCGGTCCCGGCTTCGGCGACCACGTAGGCGACCAGGCGCTTGTCGCCCGGCCGCTCCTCCCGCACCACGACCGCGACCTCCGCCAGGCCCGGGAAACGACCCAGCACCGACTCGATCCCACCCAGCTCGACCCGCAGCCCGCGGATCTTCACCTGGTCATCGACCCGGCCCACGAACTCCAACTGGCCGTCCGCCCGCCACCGCACCACATCACCACTGCGGTACACCCGTGCCTGAGGATCGTCCGAGAACGGGTGCCTGATGAAGCGCTCCGCGGTGAGTTCCGGGCGGTTCCAGTAGCCCCGGGCCAGTCCGGGGCCGCCGACCCACAGTTCGCCAGGAACGCCCGGGGGCACCAGAACACCGTTCTCGTCCATGACGAACACCTCCGTGTTCGCCACCGGCCGGCCGATGGGGATCTGCCCGTTCCGGGGGATGTTCCGGTCCACCCTGTAGCTCGTGGTGAAGACCGTGGCCTCGCTGGGCCCGTACCCGTGGATGAGCCGCTCGGGTGCCCAGGGCCCGTCCACCAGCGCGTCCACCACCGGCCGGTCGATCGCCTCGCCGCCGTAGAAGACGGACGTCACTCCGGTGAGGAGGTCGGGGCAGTCCTGCAGGTGCTGGCGCAGGAGGGGGGCCGTCAGCCACATCATGGTCACCTTGGAGTGACGGAGAGCGGCCTTGAGCGTGGCAGCGTCGAGGAGAACCTCCTTGTCCATGACCGCCATGGCGGCTCCGGACGTCAGCGCGGGCCAGCATTCGAAGGTGAAGGCGTCCCAGGAGAAGTTGGAGGGCTGGGCCACGACGTCGCCGGGCCCGAGGCCGGCGAACAGGTCGCTGTCGACTATCCGGCAGAGCGAGCGGTGCTCGATCATGACGCCCTTGGGGGTGCCGGTGGAGCCGGAGGTGAAGATCACGTGGGCCAGGCTCTCGGGTCCGGTCGGCACACCGGGGTCCGTGTCCGCCCGGGTGGCGATCTCGTGCCAGTCCTGGTCGATCAGCAGTCGCTCCGCGGAGGTGTCCCCCAGCCGATCCTGGAGGCGGGCATGGGTGACGACCAGCGGAGCATTGACGTCCGTGACCATGAACTCCAGCTGATGCACCGGGAACTCATGGTTGAGCGGCACATAGACAGCGCCTGCCTTCAGTACGCCCAGGACGGCGACGACCGCGTCGAAGCCCCGTTCGACACAGATCGGAACCAGTTGCTCCGGGCGCACCCCCCGGGCGATCAGGTGGTGGGCGAGCTGGTTGGCCCGTGCGTTGAGCTGGCTGTAGGTCAGCTCCTCCGCGCCGCAGAGCACCGCCGGCGCGTCCGGCGTTCGGGCCGCCTGCTCCTGGACCATCTGATGCAGGGTGGTGTTGTCGGCGTAGGGCACCGTCGTGTCGTTGCACTCGACGACCAGCTGTCGATGCTCCTCGGGGGAGAGGAGGTCGATGCGGCTCAGAGAGAGGTCCGGGTCCACCGCGACCGCGGCGAGCAGCCTCGTGAAGCGGGCTGCGATCCGTTGTGCGGTGTCCGCGGTGAACAGATCGAGGGCGAACCCCAACCGTCCGCTGATCCCGTCGGGGACGCCGTCCCCCGCGTGCTGCTCGAAGAGTTCAAGGGTGAGGTCGAACTTGGCGACCTCAGTGTCACCGAGACTCACGTCCGCGGTGAGGTCCGGAAGGTCCAGGCGCACGGACGCGTTGTTCTGCATGGCCAGCAGTACCTGGAAGAGGGGGTGTTGGGCGGTGGAGCGCTCCGGGTTGAGTTCGTTCACCAAGAGCTCGAAGGGGACGTCCTGGTGGGCGAGAGCCTCCAGGGACACCTCTCGTACCCGAGCCAGTAGTTGCTGGAAGGAGGGATCGCCCGTGGTGTCGGTCCTGATCACCAGGGTGTTCACGAAGAATCCGACCAGGTCGCCCATCGCCTCGTCGGTCCGGTTGGCGACGGGGGTGCCTACCGGAATGTCGTTCCCCGCGCCCAGGCGGGAGAGCAGCGCGGCGAAGGCGGCCTGCACCACCATGAACAGACTGGCCTGTTGGGTACGGCTCAGGCTGATCAGGCGCTGGTGCAGCTCCGCGTCCAGCTCGAAGGAGACGGTGTCGCCGCGATGGCTGGCCACCTTCGGCCGGGGATGGTCCAAGGGCAGTTCGAGCTGGTCCGGGATTCCCTCCAACGCCCTTGTCCAGAAGGCCAGTTGTTCACTGACCAGGGAGTCGGGGTTCTCCTTCGCGCCGAGCAGCTCACGCTGCCACAACGTGTAGTCCGCGTACTGCACCGGCAACGCCGACCACGACGGCTGCGTCCCCGCGTACCGTGCCGCATAGGCAAGGCTGATGTCGCGGGTCAGCGGAGCCAGCGACCATCCGTCGGACGCGATGTGATGCGTCAGCAGGAACAGGACGTGTTCGGTCTCCGACAGGGCGAACAGACGGAATCGGACCGGCGGGTTCACCGCCAGATCGAAACGCTCCCCGGCAAGAGCCGAGATCTGCTTGGGCAACGCGGTCTCGTCGGTCTCCACCACTTCGAAGTCCTGCATCGCCCGCATCGCCGGCAGGATCTGCTGGAACGGAACACCCTGAGCGTCCTCGGGAAAGACGGTGCGCAGGCTCTCGTGCCGGTCCACCACGTCCTCGAGCGCGGCCCGCAGCGCGGCCCGGTCCAGTTGCCCCGAAAGACGCACGGCAAGGGGAAGGTTGTAGGTGGCACTCGTCTCTTCGAGCTTGTCGAGGAACCACAGCCGGCTCTGTGCCGGTGACAGCGGGATCCGCTCCGGGCGTGCCATCGCGGTCAACGCGGGCCTGGCCACCCCTGCTTCCGCGACCCGGTCGGCCAGTGCGGCGACCGTGGGGGCCTCGAACACGTTCCGCACGACCAGCTCGGCCCCCAGGACCGAACGAATGCGGCTGGCCAGGCGGGTGGCGAGGAGGGAGTGTCCGCCGAGTGCGAAGAAGTCGTCGTCGATGCCGACCGCGGGCACGCCGAGGATCTCGGCGAACAGCCCGCACAGGATCTCTTCGCGTGGGGTCCGCGGACCGCGTCCGGCTCCGGCCTTCGTCGGCAGGTCGGGCGCGGGCAGGGACCGCCGGTCCAGCTTTCCGTTGGTGGTCAGCGGGAGCCGGCCGAGCACCACGAACGCCGAGGGCACCATGTAGGCCGGCAGCTGATCCGCCACCCGTGCGCTCAGGGTCTCGACGTCCACCCCCTCGCTGCGGCCCGGCTCGGCGACCACGTAGGCCACGAGGCGCTTGTCGCCCGGCTGGTCCTCGCGCGCTATGACCGCGACCTGCGACACCCCCGGAGCACGGCTCAACACCGTCTCGATCTCGCCGAGTTCGATGCGGAAGCCGCGGATCTTGACCTGGTCGTCGGCCCGGCCCAGGAACTCCAGCACGCCCTCGTCGGAGCAGCGGGCGAGATCGCCGGTGCGGTACATGCGGCTGCCGGCCGGGCCGAAGGGGTCGACCACGAACCGCTCCGCCGTCAGGTCCGGGCGACCGAAGTAGCCCCGGGCCAACCCCGCACCCGCCAGGTAGAGTTCGCCGGCCACTCCCGCCGGGGCCGGCGACAGGGCCTCGTCGAGGACATAGGCGCGCATGTCGTCCAGCGGACGCCCGATCGGCAGCGGCGCCGGCAGCTCGCCACCGCCCGTCCACGGATGCTGCGTTGCGTACAACGTGGTCTCGGTGGGGCCGTACGCGCTGCGCACGACGATGTCCGGGCAGTGGTCCAGCACCCGCCGCACGGCGGTGGGGGAGACCACGTCACCACCCGTGATCACCTCACGCGCACCCGCGAAGCAGCCCGGATCCTCCTCCGCCATCACCTGGAACAGACCTGCGGAGACGTCCAGGGCGGTGATCTTCTCCTCGGTGATCAGCCGGGCCAGCGTCGCCACACTCAGATCGCCCTCCGGCGTGATGACCGTCCGCCCACCGTGCAGCAGCGGCACCCACAAGCCATAGATCGAGGGATCGAACGCATACGGAATGACCATCAGGACCCGCTCGTGCGCACCCGGCTCGAACATGCTGTCCACGACCAGGTCGAGGATGTCGCGGTGGGTGACCGCCACCCCCTTGGGACGCCCCGTCGAGCCCGACGTGTACATCACGTAGGCGAGCTGCTCGGGCCGGCTCCGAACCCCTGGGTCACCGACCGGGAACCCGGCCAGCCGCACGTCTTCGTCCACCACCACCAGGGCCGTGCCCCGGGGCAGACCACGGTCACGCATGGCCCGGTCGGTCAGGAGTACCGGCGCGGACGTCTCGTCCACGATCCACTGCATCCGCTCCAGCGGATAGCCGCTGTGCAGCGGCAGGTAGAACGCTCCGGCCTTCAGTACGGCGAGCAGGGCGACCACCAGGTCCACCGAGCGCTCCATCAGCACCGCGACCGGCGCCTCCGCACCAACGCCCAAATCCAGCAGTCGATGGGCGAGTTGATTCGCCCGCTCGTCCAACTCCCGGTAGCTCAGCTCCCGTCCAGCACACCGCACCGCCACCGCGCCCGGGGACCGCAGCGCCTGAGCCGCAAAAACCGCCTGCACCGATTCGCCGACCAGCGCCACGTGCGACTCGAACGACGCACCCTCAACAGAATCAACAGCATCTGCAGTATGCATTGCCAATTACTCTCTTTCGGTGTTGAGATCGCACGAATTCGCAGCTACTCGGCAGTGCGGGGACCACGGCAGCACAGATCGGCGCGGAAGGGGACACTGCGATGCCCGTGAAGGCACGCGGCAAGGATTACCGAACTACTTCACCGGTCGATCCGGCGTGGCGGAGCCCAGCCGCCGGTCGCGGAATCGCTGGAGAACCTCCACCGCGGGAACCGCGGAGCCGGGCGTGCGGAGGCTCGATTCGCGATCGCCGCCGAACCTCGAGCAGACCGAGATGTGTGCGTCATAGGCGGTCGACATCGCATCGAGCAGCAGCCTGTAGGACTTGTCGACGGCTGGAGCGGGCGACACGACCAGTGGCTTGACCCGATGGAGCAACTTGAGCAGTATCCGGTGATCGCGCAACTGGAGACCGCTGAACTTGGCATTGATATGCGGTGGCATCATCGCGGGACGTACCGAATCCGCGTAGTGCGTGCGTGTGAAGTCGCCGGCGTACCGCAGCGAAGCGCCGGACCCGATCATCAGTGTCGTGGCGTCCTCGAGCAGTCGGCAGGCGCTGTCGACGTCATCCGGATCGTCCCTGAGGCATTCCTCAAGACAGCCGACCGAGACGATCAGCGCCTGGATGAGCGCGAAGAACACCTGGTGACCGAGACGCCAGCGAATCAGGGGACCGCCCTTCACCTCGCCGGCACTCGTGCCCGTGCCCTGCGTGTGAGCGCGGGCTGCGTTCTCGAACGGCGTGCCGGCCACTCCGATACGCCACAGCATGTGGAAAGTCGTCCAGAATGCCTCACGCAGTTCGGCTCGTTCACCGCTGCTGAGCGTGATTCCGGCCGACAGGGCATCACCGAGCTGGCTGCGGAGGGATTCGAGCATGGTGTAGGTGAACGTCTCCACCGAATTCCCGCCGACCCTGATCGCGCCGAAGAACAGGTCATGTTCCTCGTAGAGGTCCTCCGGCAGGGACTTTCGCTCCGCATCGGTGTACCGGGTGGCAGCGGCCGGTGAGGCCAGGCAGGCCAGGGCGGCATCGACCGCGGCCCATGCGCGTCGGTCGGTGTCCTGTGGCGTTATGTCGATGACGGTCCGCAAGGCGTCCGCGGTGCGCTGGTTCATCGTGGCTGTGATGGCGCCTCTCGATGCGGGAAGCTGCTCCGCTTTCAACAGGTGGAGGGGTGGGACATCCGCATATTGAGCCTGTATGTCAACCTCAATCACTTCGTGAACTCCTTCGAGTCGAACTGAATATGCGTGAGCCGGCACGCGAGGAAACGAAGCGCGCTATTCCGCAGTGGATCGGCTGGGAACGAGGGAGACCGGTAGGCTGCTGTATCCGCGGAGGAACGTCGAGTAGAGCGCTTTGGGGTCACCCGTGAGCTCGATCCGTTCCACCCTGCTGACGAGGGTCTTCAGTACGGCGGCGATTTCGGCTCGCCCGAGGTATGACCCGAAGCAGAAGTGGGGCCCGAAACCGAAGCCCAGGTGCTTGTTGGGAGTCCTGGCCAGGTCGAAACTGTCCGGGTCCGAGAAGACACTTTCGTCGCGGTTCGCGGAAGTGATCCAGAGGATGACGTGGTCACCTTCGCGGATCGTCCGGCCGCCGATGGTGACGTCGGCCGTCGCGGTACGACCGATGTGCATCGCCGGCGTCGTCCAGCGCACGATCTCCTCGACCGCGCCGGCTATCGAAACGTGGCCCTCCTTCAACGCCCGCCACTGATCGGGGTGCTGGGAGAAGGCGAGCAGGGCGCCGACCATGGCCAGGCGACTGGTGTGGTCTCCCGCGAGGATGAACCCGTAGCAGTTGACGACCACTTCGTCGTCGGTCATCGGCTCACCGTTGATGCGGCAGGTGGCCATCGCGCTGATCAGGTCGTCCTGCGGGTCCTCGCGGCGGGCCTCGATGATCTCCTGGGAATAGATGAGGAGTTCGTTGCGGGAGAGCCAGACGTCCTCTTCGGTCTGCCCCTCGTCGTCCGCGCTGACCGCATCCCGGCTCAGGTCGAGCACATACTTGTGGTCCGTCGACGGGAAGCCCAGCAGATCGCAGATCGTCCCCATGGGGACCACTTCCGCGACCTCCTTGGCGAAGTCGAAGGTCCCGGTGCCGACGCCGCGGCCGAGGATCTGGTCGACCCGCTGCTGCAGTTTGTCCGTCACCCCTTTGCGGATCCGGGGACTGAAGGCCTTCAGCAGGATCGTCCGCATGGCGTTGTGGCGCGGCGCGTCGGTGAGCGCCAGGATCTTGCCGGCCGCCGGGTCCCCTCCGGGCTTGTGCAGCGACGACATCATGTTCCCGGGCTGCGAGCTGAATCGCTCGGAGTCCTGCAGCACGGCCATGACGTCCGCGTGGCGGGATACCACCCAGAACGGGGAGCCCCGGTCCGTGGCCGGGTGCAGATACACGGGCTGTTCGGCCCGAACCCGCCGCCAGAAATCGTCCATGTCGGTGTGCAGGAAGGTGTTCGGGTCCGTGAGGTCCACCCTGCTGAGATCGTCGGCGGGTATACCTTTGTTCGGCATGGAAATCTCCTGGCCTTCAGAATAGGTGACTACTGCGTAGGTTTTCCTTGCCGGAAAGGTCGGCGATCAGCATCGCCAGTCGATCCAGTCCCGCTTCCATCTCATCCGGCGACACCACACTCACCGACAGTCGTAGCTGATTCTCGCCGCCACGCCCGTCGTAGAAATGGCTCATGGGTGTCCACAGGACGCCGTACTTGCCGGCCCCGTATTCCAGTGCGGTGTCATCGGCAGTAAACGGAACAGTGACGACCACGAAGAATCCACCGCCGGGCGTATTCCATGAGACCTGGTGATTTCCGCCCCGGGGGAACCGTCGGCTCATCCCGTCCAGCAGCAGCCGCAGGTTCCGGCTGTAGAGCTGTGTCTCTCGGGTGTTCGCCTTGACCAGACTGCAGTCATGCTCCAGCAGCTTGCCTCCCGCAATGGCCTGGGCCAGGGGCGAGGTGTTGACGGTGAGCATGCTTTTGATCTTGGACAGCTCGTCCGCGAACAGCGTGGAGCCTCCATCGGCACCGGCCACGCGCTGATCTGCCACCACGAAGCCGACCCTGGCGCCGGGAAAGCAGGTCTTGGCGAGCGAGCCGAGATAGATGACCCGCCGCGAAGTGTCGAGGGCCTTGAGCGTGGGCAGGCGCTCACCGTCATCGGCCTGGAACAGACCGTACGGATTGTCCTCGAGAATCAGCAGATCGTGCTCCGCCGCGATGGCGAGCAATTTCTGCCGGGCCTCCAGGTCGAGGCTCGCGCCGGAGGGATTGGCGAAGTCCGGGACGAGATAGAAGGCCCGTGGCCGCTTCCCCGCGGCGCGAGCCGCCTCGATCTGCTCGACCAGGTGGTCGAGGTCGACGCCGTTCTCGTCCTCCCGCACCGGCCAGAGGGGCATGTCCACCAGCCTCGCGGCACCGGCCATTCCGACGTAGCCCGGCGACACCGTCAGCACGACGTCACGCTCGTCCATGCGAAGCGCCCGGAGCACCAGGAACATCGCCTCCTGGCAGCCGACCGTGACGACGATCGACTCCGGGTCGACGTCGATGCCCTCGTCACAGCGGAGATTACGGGCGAGCAGCTCGTGAATGATGCCCTTGGTCCGACCGTACTGAAAGAGGGTGCGGCGTATGCCGTCCGCGTCCGCACCCGTCTCGGCCGTCAGGTAATCGCAGAAGACCCGCAGATATCGAGGAAGATCGTCGACATCGAAGAATTCTTCACTGGGCCGTCCGGCAGCGAGTGAAATGGCCTCCGGGAAACGGCCGGCCACTTCGTTCAGGAAGTTCATGGAGGCGAGCGCCGGATCCTGGAGCGCTGCATGCAGTCGATCCGTGCTCAGATCGGCGGTCAGGAGTTCCACTCCACTCTCGTTCATGCAACCTCGCTTGCCTCGGAGGAACGGTGGTTCTGTGGCTACTTCGATGCGCCTTGCTTCGTTGTGGTGTCGGCGGTGGTGTCCTGTGTGGTGTCGGTGGTGGAGTCTTGTGTGGTGTGTGTGGGGGTGGGTTCTTGGGTTGTTTCGTCGGTGGCTTCTTGGATGGCGCGGTTGCTGAGTGCGGGGAGGCTGATGAGGGCGACGAGGACCATGAGGAGGCCGCCTGTGATGAAGGGGGTGCGCAGGCTGATGG
>NZ_JBEZHO010000091.1:0-16774 GCF_040650615.1 Streptomyces sp. NPDC048643 | reverse complement strand
TGTTGGGGGCGGGGGGGGGGGGGGGGGGGGGGGTGGTCGTTCTGTTTTTTTAGGTGATGTTTTTCTCCGCTGGGGGGGGGGGGGGGGCCGTGGGGCCCGCCGCCCCTCCCTCTTTTCTTCCTACGATGCGCTCATGACGCAAGAATCGGCCCAGGCCCGTTGGGAGCTGCACACGCAGCGGCCCCTGCTCGTCCTCGCGGTGGCCTTCGCCCTCGCGTACGCCGTGCCGATCGTGGACAGCGACGCGGAGCCGGCGGTGGCGCTCACCTGCACGGTGGTGGAGTGGGTGGTGTGGGGGTCGTTCGCGGCCGACTACCTGATACGGCTCGCGCTCTCCGGGCAGCGGCGGGACTTCGTCCGGACCCACTGGCTGGATCTGTGCGCGGTGATCCTGCCGATCCTCCAGCCGCTGCGGCTCCTTCGGCTCGTCTCCACACTGATGCTCGTGGGGCGGCGGGCGCGGATGGCCTCGCAGATCCGGCTGACGACGTACGTCGGGGGCGCGGTCGTCGGGCTGCTGATGTTCGGCTCGCTCGCCGTGCTGTCCGTGGAGCGGGACTCGCCCAACGGGAACATCCGGACGCTGGGTGACGCGGTGTGGTGGTCGTTCACGACGATGACGACCGTGGGGTACGGCGACCACGCGCCGACCACCGGGATGGGCCGGGTCCTCGCGGTCGGTCTGATGCTGTCGGGGATCGCCCTGCTCGGTGTGGTCACCGCGAACATCGCCGCCTGGTTCATCTCCCGGTTCGAGAAGGACGACGTGGAGGAGCGTCGCCAGACCGCTGCGATCGAGGCCCTCACCCAGGAGGTACGGGCCCTGCGCGCCGAGGTCACCGCCCTCACGGGCACCCCGGGCCTTCTCCCGCACCCCGTGCCGTCGGGGACCGAGGAGCACTCCCCCACCTAGACCCCACCCAGACCTGTGGGCCCGCGCGCCGCTCGGAGCGGCACACGGGCCCACAACAGGTGACAGCCGGTCGCGCGGGCCTCAGAGCAGGCCGTTGCCCACGCCGCCCGCCAGCCAGATGATCGCCAGGAGTGTGTCGATCGCTCCCAGGACGAGGGCGATCAGGGCCGGTACCGGCCCCGAGCCCGTCCAGCGGCGCCCCATCGAGAACCAGCCGCAGATCATCGCGACCGGCCCGAGGACGATTCCCAGCGTGAAGAAGCCGGCAACCGCGCACACGACTCCGATGATGCCCAAGGTCGCACTGTCCGGCCCGGTCCGTGGTCCCATCCGGCCACGTGAACGGGGGTACCTGCGCGTACCGTTTCCGAAGCCCGCCATCATCAACTCCTGAACTCCCGTGACCTCTCGGTCGGTTCGGGTCGATGCCTCGGGTACCCCCGTTCCACGCGTACAGACCTGCACGCGCGCCACCCCCCTCCGGCAGCGCGCCGCAGACCCGGTCGTCCTCCAGGCCGTACGGAGGACTTGACCCACTGTGACCTGCGGCGTGTGCCGAACGGGAGGGAACTTGAGCGTGATCACCCGGATAGGCGAAATTCCGCCAGACGATCCCCGGGTGATCCGGTGCGTCAGATGTGGCCGGCGCCCGCCCCGGCGGCGTCGGCGTTCTCGCCGCGCTTGGTGAGCAGCGCGACGAAGACCGCCACGACGGCGACGCCCGCCGCCACGAGGCAGGCGAGGCTCATGCCGGAGATGAAGGTGTCGTGGGCGACGTCCGTGATCTGCGCGGCGATCGCGGCCGGGGTGTCCTTGGTGACCGGCGCGGCGCCGACCTGGACCGCCTCGGAGGCCTGGTCGAGCTGGGCCGGGGTGAGCGGCGGCAGCTTGGCGTCGGCCCAGTTGCCCGCGAGGTCGCCGTCCACCTTCGAGGCCATCACGGCGCCCAGGACGGCCGTACCGAGGCTGCCGCCGATCTGCATGGCGGCCTGCTGGAGACCACCGGCGACACCGGACAGCTCCATCGGCGCGTTGCCGACGATGACCTCGGTGGCGCCGACCATGACCGGGGCGAGGCCGAGGCCGAGGCCCGCGAACCAGATCGACATGACCAGGCTGCTGGTGCCGGTGTCCAGCGTGGACATCCCGAACATGGAGACCGCGGTGAGCGCCATGCCGCCGGCGAGCGGGATGCGCGGGCCGACCTTGGTGATGAGGGCGCCGGCCAGCGGCGAGCCCACGATCATCATTCCGGTCAGCGGCAGCAGGTGCAGACCCGCGTCGACGGGGCTCATGCCGTGCACGTTCTGGAGATAGAAGGTGACGAAGAACAGTCCGCCGAGGAAGGCGATGGCCATCAGGACCATCAGCACCACACCGGCCGACAGCGGCACGGAGCGGAACAGGGCGAGCGGGATCAGCGGTTCCTTGACCCGCTTCTCCCAGAGGGCGAAGAGGACGAAGCCGGCGATCGAGACGACCAGGAAGGTCCAGGTCAGTCCGTCGCCCCAACCCCACGCCGGGGCCTTGATGAGGGCCCAGACCAGGCAGAACATGGCGCCGGAGAGCAGCGCGATACCGAGGAGGTCGAAGGAACGCGGGGCGTTCGCGGCGCGGTGGTCGGTGAGGATCAGCGTGCCGAGGACGAGCGCGAGGACACCGACGGGCACGTTGATGAAGAACACCGACTGCCAGCTGACGTGCTGGACGAGCAGGCCGCCGAGGATCGGGCCGCCCGCGGTGGAGGCGCCGATGACCATGCCCCAGATGCCGATCGCCATGTTCAGCTTCTCGGCCGGGAAGGTGGCGCGCAGCAGGCCGAGCGCGGCCGGCATCAGCAGGGCGCCGAACAGGCCCTGGAAGACGCGGAAGGTGACGACCAGGGCGATGCTGCTGGAGAAGCCGATCGCGCCGGAGGCCGCGGCGAAGCCGAGGACGCCTATGAGGAAGGTCTGCCGGTGGCCGAAGCGGTCGCCGAGCTTGCCCGCGGTGATCAGGGTGACCGCGAGGGCGAGGAAGTAGCCGTTGGTGATCCACTGGACGTCGGCGAAGCTCGCGCCGAGGTCCTTCTGGATGGCGGGGTTGGCGATCGCGACGATGGTGCCGTCCAGGGCCACCATCATGACCCCGACGGCCACGGTGATGAGGGTGAACCACGGATGGCCGCGCAGGCCCGTGGACGGGGCCCCGCCCGCCGGGGACGCCGGAGCCTTGTCGCCGGGCTCCGGCTTGTCGATGGTGGTCTGACTAGTCATGTTTTCGAGGCTAGTGACAGTCACTGACAGTTGACAAACCAATTCACAAGTCGGTAACTGTCACGTTACTCACAGATAGGCTGAACTGGGCCGACAGTTCGGGGAGGGACGCGAGGGAGAGGTTCCGGGACCATGATGGACACGGGAGGCAGGGCCGGATCGGCGACGGCGGCGACGACTGCCGCGACGACGGCGACACCCCGCCCCGGTCTGCGCGAGCGCAAGAAGCAGCGCACCCGCGACGCGCTGCTGCGGGCCGCTCTCGAACTCTTCGTCGCGCAGGGGTACGAGCAGACCACCGTCGACGAGATCGCCGAGGCCGTCGACGTCTCGCAGCGCACCTTCTTCCGCTACTTCGCGGGCAAGGAGGACGCCGCCCTCTTCCTCCAGCGGCTCAGTGAGTCCCATTTCATCGACGCCGTGCGCGAACGGCCGCCGCACGAGGCCCCGTTGGAGGCGCTGCGGCGGGCCGTCCTGGAGAGCTGGGACACCATCGGCGAGGCGATCGAGGCCGTCGTCCCGATCGAACTCCACATGCGTACATACCAGTTGATCGAGTCGACGCCCGCGCTGCTGGCGGCCCACCTGCGCCGCTCGGAGGAGATCGAGGAGGAGATCGCGCGGCTGATCGCCGAGCGCGAGGGCCTCGACGTGGACGCGGACCCCCGGCCGCGCATCGCGGTCGCCGTGTTCGGTGGCGTGATGCGGGTGACGGGCCGCCGGTGGGGTGCGGGCGAGGACACCAGTGTCGCGGCGATCCGCGAGCTGACCGCCTCTTATCTCGACCACGTGGGGCCCGCGTTGGCGGAGAAGTGGGACACCCGGCCGTCCGCCGGGCCGCCGGACCCCTCTGCGGGGTCATGACACGGCCGGCCTCCGAGACCCCGCACGGAGCGTCACAACTCGCACACGCGTCGCAGGAATTCGCCAACAGAGTGTGACTATTTAACTCAAACTGAACCCGGTTTGCCCCAATTACCCCACCAGAAACGTGATCCCAGTCACTCGTTTAACGGGAGGCACCCCACTTCTCCTAGGGTGTCCTCTCAGTGACTTCCTTCGACTCCACCCCCCAACTCAACGCCTGGCGTGCACTGCTCGCGCTGGCCGTGGTGTTCGTGATGCTGGCCACCAGTGGCTGGACCGCGCTCCACAGCCACCGGGCACCCTCCCCGCTCCAGGCGTCCCGCTCCGCGTGGGAGCACGGCAGCATCGCCGGACACCGGCTTCCGGACCCGGACGCCACGCCCGCCCGGCTGGCCGGCTTCTTCGACACGCTCGACGCCCACCAGCGTTCGCGGCTCGCCCACCGCTATCCCCTCGCGGTCGGCAACATGAACGGCGCACCGGTGACCCTGCGGTACCGCGCCAACCGTCTCGCGCTGCAGCACGAACGCAAGGTCGAGCACCGGCGCATGCACGACAAGCGGTTCTCGGCCGTCGGCCAGTACGACGCCGGCCGCCGGATGCACCGCTACGAGGCACTGCTCGACGGCGACCGCAAGATCCTCGCCTTCGACCCCAACGGATCGGGCCGCGTCGCCGAGGTGTTCGGCAACCTCGACACCGCCCGACGCGTCTCCGTCGTGGTGCCCGGCGTCGACACCGACCTGCTCAGCTTCCAGCGCACGGTCAAGCAGTACTCCGCGCCCGTCGGCATGGCGAGTTCGCTGTACGACGCGGAGCGGGCGGCCGACCCGGGCGTGCGGACGGCCGTCATCGCGTGGGCGGACTACACGGCACCCAGCGGGCTCGGTATCGACTCGGCCACCGCCATGCGCGCCCAGGAAGGCGCGGTGCGGCTGAACGCGCTGCTCCGGGCGCTGCCCGGGACCAAGCCGGTCGCGCTCTACTGCCACAGCTACGGTTCGGTGCTGTGCGGGGTGGCCGCCCACTCGCTGCCCTCCCGGGTCTCCGACATAGCGGTGGCGGGCAGCCCCGGCATGCGGGCGGCGAACGCGGCCAACCTGCACACCACCGCCCGGGTCTGGGCGATGCGCGACGCGGACGACTGGATCCGGGACGTGCCGCACATGGAGGTCGGCGGCCTCGGGCACGGCGCGGACCCGGTGTCGAAGGGGTTCGGGGCGCGCGTCCTGTCCGCGGACGGGGCGAAGGGACACGCCGGCTACTTCCAGCCGGGGACGGAAAGTCTCCGCAACTTCGCGGAGATCGGCATTGGCGCGTACCGCGCGGTCCGATGCGCGCACGACGGCGGCGGCTGCCGGGCGGGTTTGTCCGCCGCGACAGCGGCCTGACGCGCGTAGAGACCGAAAGAATCGCGGTCCGCCCGGAGAGGCGACGGAGGCTTGCGTGCCGCATACGATGGCCCGCATGGGTGACGTACTGGCCGGATTTCATGCCGCCTGGGAGTTCGAGTCCGACTCCGTGCTCATCCGCTTCGAACGGGGGATCCGCACGCCGAAGCTGTTCCAGGCGCTCGGCGAACGCCGTATCCCTCTCGACGCGGTCGCGGCGGTGACGCTCACGCCCGGGAAGCGGGGCACGGTCGTGCTGCGCGCGGTGCCGAGGCCCGGCGCCGACCCGCTCATGGAGGCGGCCGCCGGACAGCTCAAGGAGGGGTGCGACCCCTACCGCCTGGTGCTGCCCGCCGACCGCGAGACGCTCGCCGAGTACTACGCGGACGAGCTGCGCGCCCGGCTGCCCGCGGACGACGAACCGGCCGAGCGGTTCCTGGTGGAACCGCCCGAGGCGCCCCTCACCTTCAAGGCGTACGACGGGAAGGCCTCCTTCGACGGCAGGACGGTGTCCTTCCGGTGGTTCTGGACGGGCGCCTCGTCGGCGAAGTGGAAGGCGGGCGACCAGACGTTCCCCGTCTCCGCGCTGAGCGGTGTCGAATGGCGCTCCCCCGAGGTGTTCGAGGGCCATCTGCGCCTGCTGCGGCGTGAGCCCGTCGCCGCGCAGCCCGCGCAGGCGGACCAGGACCCCGCGGCCGTCGTCTTCGGTCTCGGGTACGGACCGGTCCACGAGTCCCTGCCGTTCGCGGCGGCCGTCCTCGCCGCCGCGCGCTCGGCGAGCCCCGCGCCGGTGGCCGCCTCCGCGGTGCCGCGCCGGGATCCGGCCGACATCGCCGACCGGATCCGGCACCTCGGCGAGCTCCACGAGGCGGGGCTCGTCACCGACGAGGAGTTCTCCACCAAGAAGGCTGAGCTGCTGGCGCAGTTGTAGGGCGGGTCCGCCGGTTCTCGCCCGCCCGGTGCCCGGCACGCCCCGGCGGCTGCCCGCCGATCACTCCCGGGGCTGCCCGCCGCTCACTCGCGGCCGGCCGAAGAGAACGTCATGTCCGCGTAGCGGTCGCCCGCCACCTTCCCCGCGATCGGCTCCAGGAGGGCCAGTTCGCCGTCGGTCAGGACGATGCGGGTGGCCGCCGTGTTCTCCTCCACCCGCCTGCTCTTGGTGGTCCCCGGGATCGGCACGACGGTCAGCCCGTGGACGCTCGCCCGCTGCTGGACCCAGGCCAGCGCGATCTGGCCGAGCGAGGCGCCGTGCGCCTCGGCGACCGTGCGGACCGGTTCGAGCAGGGCGGCGTTGGCGCTCGCGTTCTCACCGGTGAAGCGGGGCATCGTGCGGCGGAAGTCGTCCGAGGTCAGGTCCTCGTCGGCGTTGGCGAACGATCCGGTGAGGAAGCCGCGGCCGAGCGGTGAGTACGGCACCAGGGCGACCCCCAGCTCGCGGGCCGCCGGCACCACGGCCGCCTCGATGTCGCGGCTGAACAGCGACCACTCCGACTGGACGGCCGTGATGGGGTGCACGTCGTGGGCGGCCCGCAGCTCGCCGCCCGTGACCTCGCTCAGCCCGAGGTGCTTGACCTTGCCCTCGCGGACCAGCTCGGCCATGACCCCGACGGTCTCCTCGATGGGGATGTTCACGTCCCTGCGGTGCATGTAGTAGAGGTCGATCACGTCGACGTCCAGGCGGCGCAGACTCGCCTCGACGGCCGCACGGATGTACGGCGCGTCGTTGCGGACGATCCGCTTGTAGGGGTCGTCCGGGGAGCTGGTCAGCGCGAACTTCGTGGCGATGACGAGGTCGTCCCGGTGGGCGCCGACGAAGGAGGACAGGAACGTCTCGTTCTCCCCCTTGCCGTAGGCGTCGGCGGTGTCGAAGAGGGTCACCCCCAGCTCCAGCGCCCGGCTCAGGGCGGCCCGAGACTGTTCGGCGTCCGGCGGCCCGTACGCCCAGCTCATCCCCATGCAGCCGAGACCCTGCACACCGACCTCGGGTCCGTCCGCGCCGAGCCGTGCCGTCGCGATCCTGCTGTCCGTCATCGGGACCTCTCCGACGCCAGCGCCCGCCCGGCGTCACCATAGAAACTGATCTTGCGGTCGAGCACCGCGAGGGTGTCCTGGAGCTCCGCGATCCGGGCCTTGACGTCCCGTCGGGTCGCCTCCAGGAGTTCGTAGCGCTCCATGTAGGTGTGGTCGCCCGCGCGCACCATCTCGGCGTACCGCACCATGTCGGCGACCGGCATCCCGGTGAGGCGGAGCTTGCCGACCAGGCCGAGCCAGTCCAGGTCACGGTTGCTGTAGCGGCGCTGGCCGGTGTGCGAGCGGTCGATGTGCGGCATCAGCCCGATGCGCTCGTACCAGCGCAGGGTGTGCGCGCTGAGGCCGGTGTACGCGGCGACCTCGCTGATCGTGTAGTTGTCCTGGCCGTCCGGGCGCCGGTCCCTCTCGGGCGGTCCGGCGCAGGTGTCGGCGTCGGTCTCGACGGCCTCGGCTGTCGTCTCCATCACGGTCATGGCCCCCACGCTAAAACCTTGGAGTGCACTCGAAGCAAGCGGAACCCGGCGAAAATGCGAAGACGTGCCCGGGCTCGGGTGGCTAGCGTGCCGATCATGAGTCTCGTACGCCGTGCCACAGCCGAAGACGCCCGGGAAGTCCTCCGCCTGCGCCAGGTGATGATCGACTCGGTCTTCGCCGCCGACGGCTCCAGCGGGTGGCACGCCGCCTCGCTGCCCACCGTACGCGCGAAGCTCGCCTCGCCCGAGGAGTCCTTCGTGGCCTTCGTGGTCGACCACCCGGACCGGCCCGGCGCGCTCGCGGCCCTCGTCGCCGGGACGGTCGAGTACCGGATCGGGCGGGCGGAGAACCCGCACGGCGCGGTCGGGCACGTCTTCAGCGTCGCCACCGACCCGGACGCCCGGCGTCGCGGGTACGCCCGCGCCTGTATGGAGACGCTCCTCGACTGGTTCCGCGAGCGGGGTGTCGGGCAGGTCGACCTCAACGCGTCCGCCCAGGCCGAGCCGCTGTACGCCTCCCTCGGCTTCGTCCGCAAGCCGGACCCCTCGATGCGGCTGACCCTGTGAGCGGCTTAGGCTCGGCCGCATGTCTTTGCAGAGTCTGGCGCTGATCGCGAACTGGCCCGTCCCCACCGCCGCCGCCGCGGTCGTCCGCGCGGACGGCACGGTCCTGGGCACCCGGGGCCCGGGGCAGCACCGGTTCGCGCTCGCCTCGGTCACCAAGCCGCTCGCCGCGTACGCCGCGCTCGTCGCGTACGAGGAGGGGGCGATCGAGCTCGACGAACCGGCCGGGCCCCCCGGCTCGACGGTCCGGCATCTGCTCGCGCACACCTCCGGTCTCGCCTTCGACGAACACCGGGTGACCTCGGCGCCCGGGGAGCGGCGGCTGTACTCCAACGCCGGTTTCGAGGTGCTCGGGGACCACATCGCGAAGGCCGCGGAGATGCCCTTCGCGGAGTACCTGCGCGAGGCGGTCCTCGAACCGCTCGGCATGACCGCGACGACGCTGGACGGCTCCCCCGCCAAGGACGGCGTCTCGACGGTCGAGGACCTCGTCCGGTTCGCCGCCGAGCTCCAGGCCCCCCGGCTGCTGGACCCGCGCACGGTCGCGGAGGCGATGACCGTGCAGTACCCGGGCACGAAGGGCGTCCTGCCGGGCTACGGACACCAGAACCCCAACGACTGGGGTCTCGGCTTCGAGATCCGCGACTCCAAGTCGCCCCACTGGACCGGGAGTTCGTCCTCGCCGCGAACCTTCGGCCACTTCGGCCAGTCCGGTACGTTCCTGTGGGTCGACCCGGCCGCGGGCGCCGCCTGCGTCGCCCTGACCGACCGGTCCTTCGGACCCTGGGCGGTCGAGGCGTGGACCCCGTTCACGGACGCGGTCCTGGCGGACCTCTCCTCCTGACCAGAGGCCGGCGGCGACCGCCGCGCCTCCCGCCCGCTCAGCGGAACGCCGCCGCGTTGCGCCGCGCCCAGCCGGCGAACGTGCCCGGCGCGCGGCCCAGCACCCGCTCCACGTCGGGGCTGACCCGGCGCTCCTCCTCGGTCGGTTCGCCGAGGATGGCGAGGGTGCCCTCGACCACCGGCAGCGGCATGAAGGCCGCCATCTGCGCGTGCGCCTCCTCGCGGGTCTGCTCGGTGAAGCGGACGGGCTCGCCCAGTGCGGCGCCGATGGCGGCCGCGCGCTCACGGGGGGTCGTCGCAGCGGGACCGGTGAGCGTGTAGGTGGCCCCGGCGTGGCCGTCCCCGCGCAGCGCGGCGGCCGCCACGGCGGCCACGTCGTCGGGGTCGACGAACGGCAGGCCGACCTCGCCGAACGGGGCCGCGGCCTCGCGGCGGTCCCGGACGGATCCGGCCCAGGCGAACGCGTTGGCGGCCATCCCGCCGGACCGCAGGACCGTCCACTCCAGCCCCGACTCCCGTACCGCCCGCTCGAAGCGGGCCGGGTGCCCGTAGGCCTGCGGCCGGGTGCCGACGCCCTGCGAGGACAGCAGCACCACCCGCCGGATGCCGGCGGTCTTCGCCGCGTCCAGGACGCCGTGCGGGTCCTCCCCCGCCACCAGCAGGAACAGCGCCTCGGCCCCTTCGAACGCGGGGCCGAGGCCGGCCGGTTCGGCGAGGTCGGCCGCCACGGCCCGGACACCCTCCGGCACGTCCGTCCCGGTGATCCGCCGGGCCACCGCCGTCACCGGCAGCGCGGCGTCGTCGAGCGTCCGCACCAGCGCTCGCCCCACGTTTCCGGTCGCTCCTGTCACCACGTACATGCCGGTCTCCTCGCTCAGGGATTTAGTCAGTCGACTGACTTAGTTCGACGAGGTGGACGCTAGCAAGCGGCGGGCACGGCTGTCTATAGTCAGTCGGGTGACTGACTCAGAGAAGGCCCGGAGCCCGCGGGCCCGGGCGGGCGGCAAGCGGCGGCTGCTGACGGCGGCCGCGGCCCGGGTGCTGCACGAGCAGGGCGTGGAGCGCACGACGATCGCCGACATCGCCCGTGCCGCGGGCGTCCCCCCGGGCAACGTGTACTACTACTTCAAGACCAAGGACGAGCTGGTCGAGGCAGCTCTCGCCGAGCACGCCGGGCATCTGGAGGAGCTCACCGACGAGCTGGACCGACTCCCCGATCCGCGCGAGCGCCTCAAGGGACTCGTCGGCGCGTGGGTCTCCCGGCGCGACACCGCAGCGCGTTACGGCTGCCCCACCGGCACTCTCGCCGCCGAGCTCGACAAGCGGGACGACGGCGGTCTCGACCTCGCGGCGGGGCAGGTGGTCCGACTGCTGCTGGACTGGGTCGCCGGCCAGTACCGGGAACTCGGCGACGCCGACCCCGAGGGCCGCGCGCTGACCCTCGTCGGCGCCTACCAGGGCATGTCCCTGCTCTCCAACGCCCTGCGGGACCCGGAGATCATGACCCGCGAGGGAGCACGGCTGATCCGCGAACTCGACGCGGCGGTCTAGCGGTGTCCTGACGGCGGCCTCCGGAGTCAGCCGACGGCCATCTCCCACATCAGCAGCTCGGCGGGCACGCCCGCGACGAGTTCGATGTCCTTCGCGTCCGTGATGCGGGCCGCGTCGCCCTCGCCCAGTTCCTCGCCGTCCAGGCGGACTTCGCCCCGCACGACGTGGACATAGACGAAGGGCGCGTCCGGGACGGCGGTGCGCTCGCCCGCCGTCAGGCGCCGCACGTGCAGCATGGCGCCCGCCTCGGGCAGGGCGTACGGGGTGGAGTCGGCGATGCCGTGCACGATCTCGTACGACGGGTCGCCGCCCGGTTCCAGCGGGGCGAGCCACATCTGGACGAAGACCAGCGGGAGTTCGCCGTCGTTGCGCTCGACGTGCCGGACCCCGCCCGCCGAGCTGAGGCGCTGCACGTCGCCGTGCCGCAGCACCGACTCGTGCCCCGCCGAGTCACGGTGGGTCAGCTCCCCCTCCACGACCCAGGTGACGATCTCGGTATGGCTGTGCGGGTGCTCGTCGAAGCCCGCGCCGGGATCGAGCCGCTCCTCGTTGCAGGCGATCACCGCACCGAAGCGGAGGTTGTCGGGGTCGTAGTGCGGGCCGAAGGAAAAGGCGTGGAGCGAGGAGATCCCGGCCGCCGGGTCCCCTCCGCGGTAGCGCTCTTCGGCGCGGCGGACGTCCATCACGTCCACCACCGTAGCCCCGGCCGGACGCCCGGCCTCCTCACTTACGTGCGACCCGCCGCCGCACGGCTCCGTCCTGATAAGGCAGTCTTGTCCCGTGCCCGAACCCGAAGCGAGCAACACCGAGCGCCCTGCGCACGACGTCCACGCGCACTCCGCGACCCTCAAGCGGCTGGAGAAGTCGTCCGGCAGTCTCGCCGCGCAGGCGATCACGCGCATGGACGAGACGCTGTCGTGGTACCGGGCCATGCCACCGGAGAACCGGTCGTGGATCGGGCTGGTCGCCCAGGCCGGTATCGCCGCGTTCACCGAGTGGTTCCGGCACCCCGACGCGCCCCAGGCCATCTCCACCGACGTCTTCGGGACCGCTCCGCGCGAGCTGACCCGGGCGATCACCCTGCGCCAGACCGTGGAGATGGTGCGCACCACGATCGAGGTCATGGAGTCGGCCATCGACGAGGTGGCGGCCCCCGGCGACGAGTCCGTGCTGCGCGAGGCGCTCCTCGTGTACGCCCGCGAGATCGCCTTCGCGACCGCCCAGGTGTACGCGCAGGCGGCGGAGGCCCGCGGCGCGTGGGACGCCCGGCTCGAATCCCTCGTCGTGAACGCCGTGCTCTCCGGCGAGGCCGACGAGGGCGCCGTCTCCCGGGCGGCCGCGCTCGGCTGGAACTCGCCCGAACATGTCTGCGTGGTGCTGGGCACGGCACCCGACGGTGACAGCGAACTGACGGTCGAGGCGATCCGGCGGGCCGCCCGGCACGCCAAGCTCCAGGTGCTGACCGGCGTGCTCGGCGACCGGCTGGTCGTCATCGCGGGCGGCAGCGACAACCCGCTCGCCGTCGCCAAGTCGCTGATCGGCCCGTACGCCGCGGGACCGGTCGTCGCCGGGCCGATCGTGCCCGACCTGCTGGCCGCGACCCGGTCCGCGCAGGCCGCCGCCGCCGGCCTCAAGGCGTGTACCGCCTGGCAGGACGCCCCGCGCCCGGTTCTGGCGGACGATCTGCTGCCGGAGCGCGCCATCGCCTCCGATCCGTCCGCCCGCGAGCAGTTGGTGGAGGAGATCTACAGACCACTGGAGGAGGCCGGCTCCGCGCTCCTGGAGACGCTCAGCGTCTATCTGGAGCAGGCGAGCAGCCTGGAGGGGGCCGCCCGGATGCTGTTCGTCCATCCCAACACCGTGCGCTACCGGCTCCGACGTGTGACTGACGTCACCGGCTGGTCGCCCTCGGATGTACGATCCGCGTTCACGCTGCGGATCGCGCTGATCCTGGGGCGTCTCGCCGATGGAGATCCCCAGACCTAGCCTTTTGTCGGGGACCTACAATTCCCCCTCGTGTTCTTCGTCCCTGTCCCCACGGGCGGCCGTGGCCGTCCACAAGAGAGAGTGTGAGAGTGCTCGTACTCGTCGCTCCCGGCCAGGGCGCCCAGACGCCCGGCTTCCTGACTCCTTGGCTCGAACTCCCCGGTGCCGCCGACCGCGTCGCCGCGTGGTCGGACGCCATCGGGCTCGACCTCGCCCACTACGGCACCCAGGCCGACGCGGACGCGATCCGCGACACGGCGGTCGCCCAGCCGCTCCTGGTCGCCGCGGGCCTGCTGTCCGCCGCCGCCCTCGGTGACGTGAACCCCGGTGCCGTCGCGGGCCACAGCGTCGGCGAGATCACCGCCGCCGCGTTCGCCGGAGTCCTCGACGACACCGCCGCCCTGACCCTCGTGCGGGGACGCGGTCTCGCGATGGCCGACGCCGCCGCCGTCACCCGGACCGGCATGTCGGCGCTGCTCGGCGGCGACCCGGAGACGACGGTCGCGCACCTGGAGAAGCTGGGCCTGACCCCGGCGAACGTGAACGGCGCGGGCCAGATCGTGGCCGCCGGCACGCTGGAGCAGCTGGCCGCTCTGGAGGCGGACAAGCCCGAGGGTGTCCGGCGTGTCGTGGCCCTGAAGGTCGCGGGCGCGTTCCACACCGAGCACATGGCCCCCGCCGTCGAGGCGCTGGCGAAGGCCGCCCAGGACCTGACGCCCGCCGACCCGCGGGTCACGTACGTGTCGAACCGGGACGGCAGGGCCGTCGTCACCGGCGCCGAGGTCGTCGAGCGGCTGGTGGGCCAGGTCGCCAACCCGGTCCGCTGGGACCTGTGCATGGAGACCTTCAAGGAACTCGGCGCGACCGCGCTGATCGAGGTGTGCCCCGGTGGCACGCTGACCGGTCTGGCGAAGCGCGCGCTGCCCGGCGTCACGACGCTGGCCCTGAAGACACCCGACGACCTCGACGCGGCTCGCGAGCTCATCGCCGAGCACAGCGCGGCCTAAGGAGCCCGAGAGCATGTCGAAGATCAAGGCACCCAAGGGCGCTCCGTTCGCACGCATTCTCGGCGTCGGCGGCTACCGCCCCGTCCGCGTGGTGCCCAACGAGGTGATCCTGGAGACGATCGACTCGTCCGACGAGTGGATCCGTTCGCGCTCCGGCATCGAGACCCGGCACTGGGCGTCCGACGAGGAGACCGTCGCCGCGATGTCGATCGAGGCGTCCGGCAAGGCCATCGCCGACGCCGGGATCAACGCCGACCAGATCGGCGCCGTGGTGGTCTCCACCGTGTCGCACTTCAGCCAGACCCCCGCCATCGCCACCGAGATCGCCGACAAGCTCGGCACGAACAAGGCCGCGGCCTTCGACATCTCGGCCGGCTGCGCGGGCTTCGGCTACGGCCTGACGCTCGCCAAGGGCATGATCGTCGAGGGTTCGGCCGAGTACGTCCTCGTCATCGGCGTGGAGCGGCTGTCCGACCTGACCGACCTGGAGGACCGCGCGACGGCCTTCCTGTTCGGTGACGGCGCGGGCGCCGTCGTCGTGGGTCCCTCCGACGAGCCGCACATCGGCCCGACCGTGTGGGGCAGCGAGGGCGACAAGGCCGGCACGATCAAGCAGACCGTTCCCTGGGACCGTTTCCACGCCGGCGACGTGACCCAGCTTCCGCTCGACTCCAAGGGCGAGATCAAGTTCCCCGCCATCACGCAGGAGGGCCAGGCGGTCTTCCGCTGGGCCGTGTTCGAGATGGCGAAGGTCGCGCAGCAGGCGCTGGAAGCGGCCGGGATCAGCCCGGACGACCTGGACGTCTTCATTCCCCACCAGGCCAACGAGCGGATCATCGACTCGATGGTGAAGACCCTCAAACTGCCGGAACACGTCACGGTCGCGCGTGACGTGCGCACCACCGGCAACACCTCGGCCGCCTCGATCCCGCTCGCTATGGAGCGGCTCCTGGCGACCGGAGCGGCGAAGAGCGGCGACACCGCGCTCGTCATCGGCTTCGGGGCGGGTCTCGTGTACGCCGCGACGGTCGTTACCCTCCCCTAGGCACTCCGTGCCGGATCATCCGGTCCGTACGGAATATCGCCACCCTCTGTAAACACACCGAAGGAGCGCCTGACATGGCCGCCACTCAGGAAGAGATCGTCGAAGGTCTCGCCGAGATCGTCAACGAGATCGCCGGGATCCCCACCGAGGACGTCCAGCTGGACAAGTCCTTCACCGACGACCTGGACGTCGACTCGCTGTCCATGGTCGAGGTCGTCGTCGCCGCCGAAGAGCGCTTCGACGTCAAGATCCCGGACGACGACGTCAAGAACCTCAAGACGGTCGGCGACGCGACCTCCTACATCCTCAAGAACCAGGCCTGATCCGTCGATCACCTGGGCCGACCGTCCGGGTTCGCCGGGGCCTAGCGCCCTGGTTCGCCTGGGCTGATGCCCCGCCACCCGGCGGTGGCGCCGCTGAATCCTCGTATCCGTTGGAGAAAGAATTCCCGTGAGCCCGACCAATCGCACCGTGGTCGTCACCGGTATCGGCGCAACCACACCGCTGGGTGGCGACGCAGCCTCTACCTGGGAGGGCCTGATCGCCGGACGTTCCGGTGTCCGCCCCCTGGAGCAGGACTGGGCCGCCGACCAGGCGGTCCGTATCGCGGCGCAGATCGCCGTGGAGCCGGGCGAGGTCATCCCCCGCCCGCAGGCCCGCCGCCTGGACCGCTCGGCGCAGTTCGCGCTGATCGCGGCCAAGGAGGCCTGGGCGAACGCCGGTTTCACCGACAAGGCGGGCGAGGACGAGAACGTCGACCCCGACCGGCTCGGCGCTGTCATCGCCTCCGGCATCGGTGGCGTGACGACCCTGCTCGACCAGTACGACGTGCTGAAGGAGAAGGGCGTACGCCGCGTCTCCCCGCACACCGTCCCGATGCTGATGCCGAACGGCCCGTCCGCCAACGTGGGCCTCGCCGTCGGCGCCCGCGCCGGTGTGCACACCCCGGTCTCCGCGTGCGCCTCCGGTGCCGAGGCCATCGGCTACGCCATCGAGATGATCCGCACGGGCCGCGCCGACGTCGTCGTCGCCGGTGGCACCGAGGCGGCCATCCACCCCCTTCCCATCGCCGCGTTCGGCAACATGATGGCGATGTCCAAGAACAACGACGACCCCGAGGGTGCCTCGCGCCCCTACGACATCGCCCGTGACGGCTTCGTCCTCGGCGAGGGCGCCGGCGTCGTCGTCCTGGAGTCCGCCGAGCACGCCGCCAAGCGCGGCGCCCGGGTGTACGCCGAGGCGGTGGGCCAGGGCATCTCGGCCGACGCGCACGACATCGTGCAGCCGGAGCCCGAGGGCCGCGGCATCTCCCGCGCCCTGCAGAACCTGCTCGACAGCACCGACCTGGACCCGGCCGAGATCGTGCACGTGAACGCGCACGCCACCTCGACGCCGGCCGGTGACGTGGCCGAGCTGAAGGCGCTGCGCAAGGTGTTCGGCGACGACGCCGACCACTTCGCGGTGTCCGCGACCAAGTCGATGACCGGTCACCTCCTCGGTGGCGCCGGTGGCGTCGAGTCCGTCGCGACCGTGCTCGCGCTCTACAACCGGATCGCGCCGCCGACCATCAACGTGGAGAACCTCGACCCCGAGGCCGAGGCCGCCGCCGACATCGTCCGCGGCGAGGCGCGCAAGCTGCCCGTCGAGGGCCGTATCGCCGCCCTGAACGACTCGTTCGGGTTCGGCGGCCACAACGTGGTGCTGGCGTTCCGCACGATCTGACGCCGGTTCCTCGCAGTTGAACGGCGTGTGGCCCGTACCCCTGCGCAGCTGCAGGACGTAGGTCTGCAGGGTGGTCATGGCGCTCTGCGGCATGTCGGTGCCCCACAGCTCTTCCATGAGGGTGGC
>NZ_JBEZHO010000090.1:0-17729 GCF_040650615.1 Streptomyces sp. NPDC048643 | reverse complement strand
GCAAGGAACTGCGGTATCCGGCTCCGCCGGACCTGAATCCGCGACGCTCCGCGTCGCCACCATCAGATTCGCTTCACCACCGGCCTGAAGGCCGACGCACTGCGAATGGATTCCGGTAGCGAGGGCATCATCGAGGCTGGAATCGATTCCGACCACCTTGCTCGGACGCGGGCCCTTCCTGGACGGGCTCGGGCTTGTTGACGGCCCCATCGAGGTCTTCTCGTGCACCCGAACCGGCCAGGTGGGCCTCAATGCGGGCGATGGTCTGATCGTTGCCTTCGAACAGGTGAGCCTGCATTCCTACCGCGCGCGCAGCCTCGACGTTGACCCCGTAGTCATCGACGAAGAGGCAGTCCGCCGCGCGCACTTCTAGACGAGAACACGTCATGTCGAAGGCCCGCCGGTCGGGCTTGCACACACCGATCTCGTGGGAGTACAGGATCTGCTCGACCAGGTCGTCGAACTGGTACATCGCCGTCTCCCGCGCACGGGCTCCCACGAAACTGTTGCTCAGGATGCCGAGCCGACAGCGGGAACGCAGCCCTCGCACATAGTCGATGAGCTCGACGTTCGGTGTCCCCAGATACTCGGCCCACAGATCGGCCATGAAGGACTCGACCTGCCTGATGTCGAGACCGAGCCGGGCACCAACTTCCGCCAGAACTTGCGTCTCGCTGACTGCCCCGACAGCCCCGGCTCGCCAGACATCTTCGAGACGCGTGTCCGCACTCCCTGCCGGTAGCCCCAGATGCTCGTCCCATTGGAGCAGCCAACCTGTCGAAGGCGTGATCTCCAAGACTCCACCGATGTCGAGGATGACGCAGCGCGATTCCATACAGGGTCTCCTCCTCCACTCGCCGGCCGGGCGGCCCAACGTGGTCTCCTGACCTGGTTGCCCTGCCACTGTCGACCTTCACCTTCGGGCAAGGTCAAGGCCGTTGAGGCCGACTGGATGGCGAACTGTAGGCAGCTCGACCTGTGGTCTTTGGCTCTTGGGTCGGGCCTGCCGCCCACCTCGCGACGCATTCCGTCGCCACGGTGTAACGCCATCCCGTGACTTGAGCGGAATACGCCGAGCGGAAATCATCGAGTACGCGTCCGCTCCCTGCGGAACGCCTCATGCGACACGGCACGTTCACGGTTTTCCGCGTTCTCTCGACCGCCGTAGCACCGACCGAGGTGGAGTCATGTCTGCTGCCCAGCAAACTTCGCTGCCATTGACGGCGGCCCAGAGCGGGGTCTGGTTCGCCCATCAGTTGAACCAGAATTCCCCCGTCTACAACGTCGGGGAATTCGTGGAGATCCACGGACCGGTCGACGTGGGCCTCTTCGAGACCGCGCTCGGACAAGTGGTGCGCGAGGCCGGGACGTTGCACATCCGGCTGACCGAGGACGCGGAAGGACCCCGCCAGGTCCTCGACGATCCGGCCCCGCTGCGGTTGCGCACGATCGACGTCACCGGCGAGGCCGACCCGGAGGCGGCGGCGCACGCGTACATCTCCGGCCAGATGGCCCGGCCCGTGGACCTGGCCGACGGCGAGCTGTACTCGTACGCGCTGATACGACTCAGCGAGGACCGGTACTTCTGGCACCAGCGCTACCACCACGTCGTCGTCGACGCGTTCGGGGCGGCGGCCCTGACGGCGCGTGTGGCGCGGGTTTACACGGCGCTGGCCGCAGGCGAGAGCACGAGCGATGGAGCTTTCCCCCCGCTGACCAGGCTGCTGGACGACGAGGCCGCCTACCGTGGTTCGGGGCAGTACGCGAAGGACCGGGCCCACTGGGGCGAGCGGTTCGCGCGGCAGCCGGACGAGACCGCGACCTTCGCCGGATCCGGCCGGGCCGCCCCACCCTCGGACACCTTCCTGAGGCGCACCGCGAGCCTCTCCCCCGAGGTGCTGGACAGCCTCCGGTCCACCGCCCGGGCATCCCGCACCACCTGGTCGGCGATGATCGTCGCGGCGGTCGCCGCCCATCTGCACCGTGTCACCGGAATACGTGACATCACCCTGGGAATTCCGGTCAGCGCCCGGCACGGGGCGAACGCCCGTCAGGTCCCGGGAATGGTGTCGAACGAACTCCCGCTGCGCGTCAGCATTTCCCCGGAGACGACCGTCGGGGAACTCGTACGTAATGTCGCCGTGGAACTCCGTAGCCTGCTCCGGCACCAGCGTTATCCGTACGGAGATCTTCGCCGGGATCTGCGGCTTCTCGATGACGGACGTCATCTTTTCGGCCCGATGGTGAACATCATGCCGTTCGATTTCGACGTCACGTTCGCCGGGAATCCGATCACTGTTCACAACGTTTCGAACGGGCCGGTCGGCGACCTCTGCCTCGCGGTCTACGAACGCTCCGACGGCAGCGGTCTGCACTTCTCCTTCGACGCGAACCCCGCGCTCTACGAGGCCGGTGAACTGGCTCTGATCCAGGAGCGGTTCCTTGCTCTCCTGACCGCGATGGCTTCGGCCGATCCCGGGCTGCCCCTCGGCCGGCTGGACACCCTCACCCCGCCCGAGATCGAAGCCGCCCTGGCCGTGGCGGGTGCGCCGGCCCGTACGGTCGGCCCTGCCAACGTCCCGGATGCGTTCGCCGCGCAGGCAGCCTGCACGCCCGACGCCACGGCCTTGGTCGAGCCGGGCTGCTCTATGACGTTTCGTCAACTCAACTCTGCATCAAACCAATTGGCGCACCTGCTGATCGGACTGGGCGCGGGACCCGAGCGGTGCGTCGCGCTTGCTCTGCCCCGCTCCGCCGACACGGTCGTCGCGATGCTCGGCGTGCTGAAAGCCGGTGCGGCCTACGTGCCGCTCGATCCCGATCATCCGGCCGAGCGGACCGCGCAGGTCCTCGCGGAGGCGGACCCGGTCCTCGTCCTGACCACGGCGGCGCTCGCGGACACTCTGCCCGAGGCGCACGCGGCCCGAGTGCTGCTCTTGGAGGATGCCGGGCTCGGTCTGCCCGGCCTGCCCGACAGCGATCCGGCGGACGCCGACCGGATCGCGCCGCTGCTCCCGGCCCATCTCGCCTACGTCATCTACACCTCGGGCTCCACGGGGCGCCCCAAGGGTGTCGCCGTCGAGCACCACAGTCTGAGCAACCTCTACGAGCACCACCGGCGCGTGTTCATCGAAGGGGCCGTCGCCGAGGCGGGCGGGGAGCGTTTCCGGGTGGCGCTGACCAACGCGTTCGTCTTCGACGCATCCTGGACGGCCCTGCTCTGGCTGGTCGCCGGGCACGAGCTGCACGTCATCGACGACGTGACCCGCCGGGACGCCGGTGCGCTCGCCGCCTACGCCGACCGGCATGCCGTCGACCTGCTGGACACCACGCCCACGCACGCACGCCAACTGCTGTCCGCCGGGCTGCTCGAGGGCGGTCACCGGCCCCGGGTCCTGGTGCTTGGCGGCGAGGCCGTCCCCGACGATCTGTGGGCCGAGCTGCGCGCCACACCGGGGCTGACCGCCCGCAACGTGTACGGGCCGACCGAGTGCACCGTCGACTCGATGTACTGCGACCTGCGCGTAGCGTCCACCCCCGTCATCGGACGCACGGTCGACAACCTGCGGGCGTACGTCCTGGACAGCGCCCTGCGCCCGGTCGCGGACGGAGCGACCGGTGAACTCTTCCTGGCGGGCGCCGGGGTCGCCCGGGGCTATCTCGGCAGGTCCGCGCTGACAGCGGAGCGGTTCGTCGCCGATCCCTTCGGTGCACCCGGCGAGCGCATGTACCGCACGGGCGACCTGGCCCGGCGTGACCGCGACGGGCTTCTCAGCTACGCGGGACGCGTGGACACGCAGGTCAAACTGCGCGGGTTCCGGATCGAGACGGGCGAGATCGAGTCGGTGCTCGCCACGCATCCGGCGATCGCGCAGTGCGGTGTCGTGGTGCGCGAGGACGGCTCGGCGGTCCGTCGGCTGATCGGCTACTTCGTCCCTGCCCCGGGCCACCTTGCGCCGGATGCAAACGAGTTGAGGGAGCACCTCGCCGCGGCGCTGCCCGAGTACATGGTCCCGGCCGGGTTCGTCGCGCTCGACGCGCTGCCCCTCACTCACAACGGCAAGCTCGACCGGAACGCCCTGCCCGCCCCGGAGATCACCGCGGCCGCCGACAGCCGGGCCCCCCGCACCCCGGCCGAGGAGATCCTGTGCGCTCTCTACGCGGAGCTTCTGGGCGTACAGAGCGTCGGTGTCGACGACAGCTTCTTCGCACTCGGCGGTGACTCAACGCTGGCGGTGCGCCTCGCGGCGCTTGCCCGTGAGGCCTCCGTGATCGTCCAGCCCCGGGATGTCTTCCAGCTCAAGACCGTCGCCGCGCTCGCGGAGGCCGCCCATACCTCCGAGGCCGTCACGGAGCGGCCCCTGCGCTCCAGCGGTCCTCTGCTGGACCTCGATCCCGCCGACCGTGCAACGCTCGCCGTCGCTCACCCGGGCCACGGGGACGTTCTGCCGCTCACGCCGCTTCAGGAGGGCATGCTCTTCCACGCGCAGTACGAGAGTGACGGCGACAGCGACGAGCGGGCTTCCTCGGTCGATCCGTACATCGCGCAGTCCTCCTACGAGTTGTCCGGCCCGTTGCGCGCCGAACTGCTGCGGGCCGCGTGCGACGCGGTGCTCGGCCGGCACGCGTGTCTGCGGGCCGCCTTCACCCGGACCGCGTCCGGCCGGGCCGTGCAGGTGATCACCGATGTGTCCGCGGCGCCCTGGGACGAGCGCGACCTGACGGGACTGTCCGAGGATGCCCAACAGCTCCGGATCGAGGCCGAGTTGGCCGCCGACCGTGCCCGGCCCTTCGTCATGTCGGACGCTCCCCTCGTACGGTTCCTGCTGCTGCGTCTTTCCGCCGAACGGCACGTGCTCGTCTTCACCGGCCACCACATCGTGCTCGACGGCGCGTCCCTCGCCCTCGTGACGGACGATCTCCTCGGCATCTACGAGGCGCTGTGCGGCGGGGCACTGGCCGCGGGAGTCACCGTGGGTGACACGGGCTCCGGCGTCACACTCCGGGACTACGCCGCGTGGCTGTTGGAACAGGACGCGGAGGCGGCGGCAGAGGCCTGGGCGACGGCATTGAGGGGTGTCGAGGAGCCGACGCTGCTGGCTCCGCACGCCGCATCCGGCCGGCCCCCGGTACTGCCCGAGGAAGTGCGGGTGGCCCTCGACCCGTCCCGCACCGCCGCACTGGTGACGGCGGCCCGGACCCGCTCCCTGACGCTGAACAGCGTGGTCCAGACGGCCTGGGCGGTGACGCTGGCCCAGCTGACCGGCCGCGACGACGTGCTCTTCGGGACGACCGTCTCGGTGCGCCCCGCGGACCTGCCCGGCGCCGACGAGCTGACGGGTCTGCTCATCAACACCGTTCCGGTGCGGTTCCGTCTGGACCCCGCCGAGCCGCTGGAGAGCCTCTCGGCTCGCGTCCAGGACGAGCAGGCAGCCCTCTCCCCGCACCACCACCTGGGCCTCGCCGACATCCACCGGCCCACCGGGCTCGACCGGCTCTTCGACACCTCCACGGTCTTCGAGAACCACACCCCCACTTCCGAAACCGGTGCCGGTGCCGGTGCCGGCAGCACGACGGCAGGTCTAACCGTCCGGCCGACCGGCAGCTACGGGGCCACCCACTACGCCCTGACCCTCATCGCGGAGCCGGGTGAGGAACTGACCCTGCGGCTCGCCCACCGGCCCGACCTCGTGGATCGCGCCGACGCCGTGGCGGTCGCCGAGCGGGTCGCCCGCTTCCTCGGCGCCTTTGCCGCCGCGCCCGACGCCTCGCTCGCCACCGTGCACCTGCTCTCCGCACCGGAACGAGCACGCGTCCTCGATGAGTTCAACGCGGCCGACGCACCCTTCGCCGACTCCTCGATTCCGCGACGGTTCGCCGAGCAGGCGACCCGCACCCCTGACGCGGTCGCGCTCACCGGCTTCGGCGGCACCCTCAGCTACAGCGAACTCGACTTCCGCGCGACCAAGTTGGCACGGCGTCTGTTCGCTCTGGGTGTGCGGCCCGAGGAGCGGGTGGCCGTTCTCCAGGAGCGCTCGCCCGAGTTGATCGTGTCCCTGCTGGCGGTGCTCAAGGCGGGCGGCGCCTACATGCCGCTCGACCCGCGCTCCCCCGCCGACCGGCTGCGCGCCATGGCGGGGAGTTCCAACGCCCGCATCCTGCTGACCGACCGCGCCTCCCACGAGGCCGCGCAGGCCCTCGCCACCGAGCACCTCCTCGTCGTCGACGAACCCCTCCCCGACCTCACCTCCCCGGTCGGCCCGCTGCCCGACGTCCGGCCCGACCAGCTCGCGTACGTCCTGTTCACGTCCGGATCGACGGGCGAGCCGAAGGGCGTCGGAGTCACCCACCGCGCGGTTCTCGACCTGGCCGGCGACAGCGCGTTCGTCTCACCCGCGCACCGGTCGGTGCTCCAGCACTCCACCCAGGCCTTCGACGCGGCGACGTACGAGATGTGGGTGCCGCTACTGAGCGGCGGACGGGTCGTCCTCGCGCCGCCCGCCGAACTGGACGGTCCCACATTGGAGAGGCTCGTCGCCGAGCACGGTGTGACCGCTGTGTGGCTGACGGCCGGTCTGTTCCGCCTCCTCGCCGAGGAGTCACCTAACTCCTTCGCCGGGCTGCGGGAGGTGTGGGCGGGTGGCGATGTCGTCCCCGGCCAGGCGGTCCGCCGGGTCATGGACGCCTGCCGGGGACTGGTCGTCGTGGACGGCTACGGTCCGACCGAGACCACCGTCTTTGCCGCCCGGCATCGCATGCGGCCCGGGGACGAGATCCCGGGCACGGTGCCGGTGGGACGACCTTTGGACGGGATGCGCGCGTACGTTCTCGACAGCGCGCTGCGCCCCGTGCCCGTCGGTGTCGCGGGTGAACTGCACTTGTCCGGCGCGGGACTTGCGCGCGGGTATCTGGACCGGGCGCCGGCGACGGCGGAGCGTTTCGTCGCCGACCCGTTCGGCGCGCCCGGAGAGCGCATGTATCGCACCGGGGATCTGGTCCGCTGGACCGGCGACGGTGAACTGGTCTTCCTGGGCCGGGCCGACGACCAGATCAAGATCCGCGGGTTCCGCGTCGAGCCCGGCGAGATCGAGGCCGCGCTCGTCCGGCATCCGGCGGTGGCCCAGTGCTGCGTTGTGGCCCGCGAGGACAGCCCCGGCGTCAAACGACTGGCCGCCTATGTCGTCCCGGCTGCCGGGAGTGAGGCGGCGACCGCGGCCGAACTCCGTCGCCACCTGGCCCCGTTGTTGGCCGACTACCAGGTGCCGGCCGCGTTCGTGCCGCTGGCCGCGCTGCCGCTGACCCGCAACGGCAAGATCGACCGGAGGGCCCTGCCCGTCCCGGAGTTCACCGCGGCCGGTGACGGACGTGCGCCCGCTACCCCTCGGGAGGAACTGCTGTGCGCCCTTTTCGCAGAGGTCCTCGGCATCGAGGGGGTCGGCCCCGACGACAGCTTCTTCGCCCTCGGGGGCGACTCGATCGTGTCCGTCCGGCTGGCCGCCCGGGCCCGCCGGGCGGGACTCGTCCTGACCGCCCGTGACGTCTTCACCTTCCATACCCCGGCCGCCCTCGCCGAGGCGGCGTCCGACCTGGCACCGGAGCCCACCGGCTGGGCCGAGGAGCCGGAGCTGCCTTCGATGACCCTGCCCGACCTCGAACTCGACGAGCTGGTGGCCGAATGGGAGTCCGCCCAGTGAACGCGACACCGACCACGACACGGCCGACCACGGCCGGCAAGCGACCCGACCTCGACGTCCTGCCGCTGACGCCGCTCCAGGAGGGCATGCTCTTCCACGCGCTCTACGACAACGAGGGAAGTGACGTCTACACCGTCCAGACCTCGCTGGAGCTGACCGGTCCGCTCGACGCCACCGCGCTGCGGGCCGCGTGCGGGGCCCTGCTGGAGCGGCATCCGGCACTGCGGGCCGGATTCCTCCAGCGCGGCAGCGGCCAGGCGGTCCAGATCGTGCCGCGCACCGTCGACGTGCCGTGGACCGAGGAGGATCTCAGCGATCGGCCGGAGGCCGAACAGGGGCCGGCGCTCGACCGGATCACGGCCGAGGACCGGGAGCGCCGCTTCAACCTGGCCGCCCCTCCTCTCGTACGGTTCCGCCTGCTGCGCATGGCCACCGAACGTCACGTGCTGTTGATGACGAACCATCACATACTCCTGGACGGATGGTCGTTGCCGCTGGTCCTGCGTGATCTGTTCGAGCTCTACGAGCTGTTCGGGCAGGGCGGCAGCGCGGCGGCTCTGGCTCCCGCGCCCTCCTTCCGCCGTCACCTGGCCTGGCTCGCCGGCCAGGACCTTCCGGCTGCGGAGGACGCCTGGCGCCGTGCGCTGGGCGACCTGGACGAGCCCACGCTGGTGGCTCCGGGCGGGACGCCGCACCGGGCCGACTTCCCGGCGCGGGTGGTGACCCATGTGCCGGAGGAACTGACAGCGGAGCTGGGGCGGTTCGCCCGCTCCCGGGGGCTCACGGTCAACACGCTCGTACAGGTGGCCTGGGCCCTGCTGCTGGCCCGCGTCACCGGCCGGCAGGACGTCGTCTTCGGGGCGACCGTCGCGGGACGGCCTCCGGAGGTACCCGGCGTCGAGGAGACGGTGGGGCTGTTCATCAACACCGTTCCAGTGCGGGTGCGTCTGGACGCGGCCGAACCGCTGGAGCAGCTGCTGGTCCGCGTCCAGGAGGAGCAGTCCGCGCTCCTCGCACACCACCACCTCGGCCTCCCCGCGGTGCAGCGGCTGACCGGACTCGGCGATCTCTTCGACACCGCCGTGGTGTTCGAGAACGCACCCTTCGACGACGCCTCCGTGAACCGGACCTTCGGCGGACTGCGTGTCGGGATCCTGGAGGACACGGCCACCACGGGCACGATGCACTACCCGCTCAGCCTGGTCGCCGTACCCGGACGACGGCTGCGCCTGGACCTGAGCCATCGGGACGACGTCTTCGACCGGCCGGCGGTCGAGGGACTGGCCCAGGGCCTGGAACGCCTGCTGAGTGCGCTGGTGGCCACCCCGGAGCGGCCCTGCGGGCTGGTCGACGCGCTGGACGCCGGCGAGCACGCCGCTCTCCTGGCGACCGGCACGGGTCCCGCCGTGCGCCTGCCCGCAACCACACTGCCCGAGCTGTTCGCCGAGCAGGCCGCCCGCACACCGGCGGCGACCGCGGTGACCTTCGAGGGCGCGACGATGACGTACGGCGAACTCAACGCCCGTGCAAATCGGTTGGCTCACGCGTTGCGGGACCGGGGAGTCGGTCCGGGGCGCGTGGTGGCCGTTGCGCTGCCCCGCTCCCTCGACCTCGTCGTCACCCTTTATGCGGTGCACAAGGCGGGTGCGGCCTATCTGCCGGTCGATCCGGACTATCCCGAGGACCGGGTGCGGTACATGCTCGACGACGCGGCGCCCGCCCTCGTCGTCACCCCGGCTGTCTACGACGCTCTGGTCAGGGAGGCCGGGGAACAGGACGGCTCGGGTGAACTGCCGGGCGTGGCGCCGGGATCCCCGGCGTACATGATCTACACGTCCGGCTCGACGGGACGGCCCAAGGGGGTACTCGTTCCGCACGAGGGCATCGTCAACCGGCTGTTGTGGATGCAGTCGGCGTACGGGCTGACGGCGGCCGACCGGGTCCTGCAGAAGACACCGTCCAGTTTCGACGTCTCGGTGTGGGAGTTCTTCTGGCCCCTGATCACCGGAGCGACCCTGGTCGTGGCCAGGCCGGAAGGGCACAAGGATCCGGCCTATCTCGCGGATCTGATACGCCAACAGGACATCACCACCGTGCACTTCGTGCCGTCCATGCTGGACTCGTTCCTTCGCACGCCGGACGCGGCCCGGTGCACCGGGTTGCGCAGGGTGATCTGCAGCGGTGAGGCACTGCCCGCCGCGCTCGCCGACCGCTTCCACGACCTCTTTGACGACGCGGGCACCGAACTGCACAACCTGTACGGGCCCACCGAGGCGTCCGTCGATGTCACCCACCGGCGCAGCCTGCCCGGCACCCGGACGGCGTCTGTGCCCATCGGCCGGCCCGTCGACAACACCCGCGTGTACGTCCTCGACGCGGGACTGCGGCCCGCGCACCCGGGCGCCCCCGGCGAGTTGTACCTGGCGGGCGTCCAGCTCGCCCACGGCTACCACGGGCGCCCCGGGCTCACGGCCGAGCGCTTCGTCGCCGATCCGTTCGGGCCGCCAGGGTCACGGATGTACCGTACGGGCGATGTCGTGCGCTGGACCGAGGACGGCGAACTGCTGTATCTGCGGCGGGCCGACGACCAGGTCAAGATCCGTGGCTTCCGTATCGAGCTCGGTGAGATCGAGTCCGTGCTGGCCGGACATCCGGCCGTGCACACGCAGGCCGTCGTGGTCCGGGAGGACCAGCCGGGGGTCAAGCGTCTGGTGGCGTACGTCGTTCCTGCCGACTCGGAACGCTCCGGGAGCACGGGCGCCTGTGATGTCGCCGCGTTGCGGGCCTACTGCGCCGCCGGGCTTCCCGAGCACATGGTGCCGCAGGCGTTCGTGATGCTGGAGCGGCTGCCGTTGTCGCTCAGCGGGAAACTGGACCGTAAGGCGCTGCCCGCGCCCGCGTTCAGCGCCGCCGGCGGGCGCGATCCCGAGGGGCCGGTGGAGGAACTGCTCTGCGGGCTCTTCGCCGAGGTGCTCGGCGTGCCGGGAGTCGGTCCGGACGACGGATTCTTCGAGCTGGGCGGCGACTCGATCCTCTCCATCCAACTCGTCGCCCGGGCCCGCAAGTCGGGCCTGCTGATCACGCCGCGGGACGTGTTCGTGCACCGCACGGTGGCCGCGCTCGCCCTCGTCGTCACCCCGGTGGACACCGCGCCGGCCGTCGAGGCCGACGACGCGGGCACGGGGGCGGTGGCCCTGGCTCCCATCACCCACTGGCTGCGTGAACAGGGTGGCCCCGTCGCGGGCTTCCACCAGTCGATGGTCGTACGGGTCCCGGCGGCCCTGCGTGAGGAGGACCTGGTCGCCGCGCTCCAGGCGGTCATCGACCGTCATGACGCGCTGCGCCTGCGGCTCGGCGGCGACAACGACTCCTGGACGTTTGAGACTTCGGTTCGTGGGGCCGTACGGGCCGCCGACTGCCTCACGCGTCACCGCGTCCAGAGTGCCGACGCCCTTCGGGACGCCGTGACGGAGCAGTCGGAGGTGGCCCGGCGCACACTGGACCCCCGGGAAGGCAACGTGCTGCGGGCCGTCTGGTTCGACCGCGGTGACACGGAGCCGGGCCGACTGCTCCTGATGGTGCATCACCTCGCGGTGGACGGGGTCTCCTGGCGGATCCTGCTGCCCGACCTCGCTGCCGCCTGGCGGGCCGCGGCCGACGGCGCGTCGCCGGATGCCGCCCTCGACCCGGTGCCGACCTCGCTGCGCACCTGGTCCCGCACCCTCACCGAGGCGGCCCATGATCCGGCCCGCACCGCCGAACTCGTCTTGTGGCAGGCCGTGTCGGAGGGCGACGACCCGCCGATCTCGGAGCGCTCCGCCGACCCGGCCCGCGACACGTACGCCACCCGCCGCGACCTCACCCTGACGCTTCCCCCGGAGTACACCGCCGCTCTGCTGACGGCCGTGCCCGAGGCGTTCCATGCCGGAGTCGACGACATCCTGCTCACGGCGCTCGCACTGGCGGTGGCGCACTGGCGCGAACCGGCGGCGGGCACGTCGGTCCTGGTCGACCTGGAGGGCCACGGCCGCCAGGAACTCGCCCCCGGGTTCGACCTCTCGCGCACCGTGGGCTGGTTCACCAGCCTGTATCCCGTACGTCTGGACACCCGGGCCGCAGACTGGAGGGACATCTGGGCCGGCGGACCGCAGCTCGGTCACGCCGTCAAGGCCGTCAAGGAACAGCTCCGTGCCGTACCGCACCACGGGATCGGATACGGGCTCCTGCGCCACCTCAACGCCGACACCGGTCCGCTCCTGGCGGCACTGCGCACTCCCCAGATCGGCTTCAACTACCTGGGCCGGTTCGGCGCGGGACAGGCGGGCGACTGGGAGACGACCGGCGAGACCGACGCCGTGACGGCACCGGCCGACCCGGCGATGCCGTTGCCGCACGCCCTGGACCTCAACGCCGCCACCGAGGACCGCCCCGACGGACCGCACCTGGTCGCCAACTGGTCATGGGCGGCAGCGCTGTTCGGCGAGGAGCGGATACGGGAACTGGCCGACACCTGGTTCCGGGCACTGCGCGCGCTCGTGGACCATGCGGCCTCCGCGGGCTCGGGCGGACACACTCCCTCCGACCTCGGCATCGTGGCCATCGCCGGTGAGCGGCTGGAACAGGACGAACTCGACGCGCTCGAAGCACGCTGGTCGCGGGAGACGCTCACCGACGTCCTTCCTCTGTCCCCGCTCCAGGAGGGGCTGCTGTTCCACGCCCTGTACGACGAGGAGACGGTGGACGTCTACAACGTCCAGCTCTCCCTCGGCCTCGACGGACCCCTCACCCCGTCCGCGCTGCGCGCCGCCTGCCAGGACCTGGTCGACCGGCACGCCCCGCTCCGCACGACCTTCGGCACCCTGTCCTCCGGCACTCCCTTCCAGGCGGTGCTGCGGAACGCGGAGGCCTCCTGGACCGAGCACGACCTGCGGGGACAGGACGAACAGGCGCGGCGGATCCGCCGTACGGAGATCCTGGCGGCCGACCGGCTGCACCGCCTTTCCGTGGACGCGCCCTCCCTCGCCCGGTTCACGCTCCTCCGGGAAACGGACGACCACCACACCCTGTTGCTGGCCGTGCATCACATTCTGTTGGACGGCTGGTCGATGCCGGTCCTGCTGCGCGATCTGTTCGCCCTGTACGCGGCCCGCGAGGACCGTGCCGACCGTCTGCCGAGGCCCTTGCCCGGGCCCAGTGTCCGGGACCACCTCGCCTGGCACGCCGGCCAGGACCAGGACACCGCCGAGAAGGCGTGGCGGGATGCGCTCGATGGACTGGAGGGGCCCACGCTTGTGGCGCCGGGAGCCGCCCGGGCGGGCACGCCCCTGCTGCCCGAACGGATCACGGCGGAGCTGTCCGGCGCGGAGACGGCGGCGCTGACCACGCTGGCGCGGGAGAACGGCCTCACCCTCAACACGGTGATGCAGGGTGCCTGGGCGTTGGTGCTGGCCGATGCGACCGGGCGGCGCGATGTCGTGTTCGGTGCCACGGTGTCGCTGAGAGCGCCGGAGTTGCCCGGTGTGGAGAACGGCGTCGGGCTGCTTATCACCACGGTTCCGGTGCGGGTGCGCCGACACGACGGTGAGACGACCGCCGCGTTTCTCACCCGCCTGCAGGACGAGCAGTCCGCCCTCGCAGCACACCAGCACCTGGGTCTGCCCCGCATCCAAGCCCTGGCCGGCGGCGGCCCGCTCTTCGACACCTCGACGGTCTTCGAGAACTACCCCGCCGACTCCGGTGAGGTCCGCGCGGGACGCGTCCGCGTCACCGGTCTCGATGGGCGCGACGCCTACCACTACCCGATGAGCCTTATGGGCGTGCCCGGCGAGCGCATCTATCTCCAACTGAGTTATCGGCCCGATCTGTTCGACCGTCGTGCCGCCGAACAGACCATGGCCCGGCTCCGTGCGGTGCTCGCCACGTTCACCGGCCGGCCAGATCCCGTTGGGGACGGGCCCGTGGACGCCGTACGGGCACTGTTCGCGGAGATCCTCGACGTCGAACGCGTGGGCCCCGACGACGACTTCTTCGCTCTTGGCGGCACCTCCCTGCGGGCCCTGCGCCTCACGGGACGCCTGCGCGCACTCGAAGGGGCGCCGCGGCTCGCGGTACGGGCGGTGTTCGACCGGCCCACACCACGGGCTCTGGCGGGCCACCTGCGCTGACCGGCGCCAGGTGGCAGGTGGCCGGGAGGCTCACGGGTGGCCCTCCCGACCAGTCGGCCCGCCGACGCCAGTCCTCACCTCCACCTCCCCTTCGACCTCCACCTCACCCTCGTACGCCAGGCCTGTCTCAGGCATGCCCTGGTGACAGCCGTGAGCCCGGGCGGCCCTGCGCCGCACCTCAGCTGCCCACCCCGCCGGAACCGGCGAACGCCACCTCCGGCAGACACACGACAATCAAGGAGACACCCAGCATGAACAGCCCCTTCGACAACCAGGACGGCACCTTCCTCGTCCTCGTCAACGACGAGAACCAGCACTCCCTGTGGCCTGCCTTCGCGGAGGTTCCGGCCGGCTGGACGGTCGTCCACTCCGAGGGCACCCGCCAGGACTGCCTCGACTACATCGGCGAACACTGGACCGACCTGCGTCCCCGGAGCCTGGTCGAGGCCATGGCAGCCGACGCCGTCGCCGCGCGGTGAGCGCCCCGCTCACGGTTTTGGCCACGGCCTTCCTCGCCCGGACGAGTCAGCTCGGCCTCTTCTCGGCGGAGACGCTCATCCTCCTCGACCGGGACGTCGCCGCAGACCGTATCGGGCTGGTGATGACGGCCGCCGCGGCGGGCGGAGCCCTGGCACAACTCGCCGTGAGCCGCTGGGGCCACCGCAGTCGCACGACCCAGATCATCCTCCTCGGCACGCTCCTGCAGAGCGTCGGCTGTCTGGCGTTCGCCGTCTTCACGCCCTGGTGGAGCCTGGCCGCGGCCGACTTCCTGGTCATGGCGGGCGGCGCGCTGACCGGCACCGGGCTGCGCGCCACCCTGGCCACCGACCCTTCCAACGTCTCCGATCCCTCTGCGGGGCGCTCCCAGGAGCGTGCCGCGGAGGACGAGGTGGAGCGGACGAGTCGCCTGGAACGTGCCTACGGCCGCTTGACGGGGGCCCAGATGCTCGGTGCGCTGACCGGCCCGCTCGGTGCGGGCGCCGCGCTGCTGCACGGCAGCGGCGGGGCAGCCTGGTTCGCCACTGCTGTCGGCGTCGCCGCCATGGCGGTGGCGGGATCGGCGGTGCGACGGGAGAGGGTTGCAGTATCCATCGGGCCGGACTCGGCGTCCCTTGTCCGATCCGGGGCCGAGCCGGTACGGCCCTCCGCCCAGTCGGCACCGTCCTTAGCCCGGTCCAGCCAGGCACTCGTCCGATCCGGGCCGTGCTCGGCACCGGGCTCTGGCGGAGCTCTGTTCGGGGTGGTGTGGCCGGCGTTGGTGCTGTTGTTCGGGATCACGGCCCTGTACGGCGGCTACTCCGTGGTCTGGGCCGTCTACTTGCGCGGGCTCGGCGCCCCGGACGTGGTCGTGGCCTGGTCGATGGCGTGCCTGGCGCTTCCGGCGCTCCTGTTGTCACCCCGGGCGGGGGCAGTGCTGCGCCGGGTCCCCCGGACGGCGCTGATCCGCTGCGCCGCGCTTCTTCTCGGCGGGTCGGCGTGCCTCTACCCGCTGGTCGACGTGACCGGTGTGGCGGTCGCCCTGTCGCTCGCGGAGGGCGTGCTGCTCGCCGTTGCGCTGCCGCTGATTTCCGCGAAGGTGGCGCGCGATGCTGGTCCGGACCGTACGGCCAGGGCCTTCGGTGCTCTTGGTGCGGCGGACGCGCTCGGCAGCGGTCTGGGGACGGCGGTCGCCGGTGTGCTGCTCGCGCAGGGCGGTGCGGGCCTCGCGTTCCGGTTCAGCGGTGTGCTCTGTCTGGTGTGCGCTGCGCTCTCCCTGGTCCCGATGCCCGCCGCGTCCGCCGGCTCGTCACCGGTTGTTCCATCGCTGCCCTCCTCAGCATCGGCTTGTCCGCCCTTGACTTCCCCTCCCCCGCCTTCGGCCTCCCTCACGTCCACCTCACCTCACCTCAACTCCCCTCCAGAAAACGGCAGGTCCAGACATGTACCACGGCATACCCCTCGAATACGGGCTCTCCGCCGCTGAGACGGAACAGATCCAGGAGGCGCTGGCCCGCTTCCGCGAGGGGGCACTGTCCCCCGCACAGCCCGCCTTCTACGACGAGCACTGGGACGCCGCACTCCACCTTCCGGCCGGACTGCGCAGCTTCCTGGAGCAGTTCCGCCGCACCGAACCGGCCGCGGCACTGGTCATCCACGGGTTCCCGGTCGATGACGAGGCGGTCGGTCCCACGCCGGCCCACTGGGAGGACGTGCCCGTCCAGGGGGCGGTCCTCGACGAGGAGCTCTTCCTCGCCATGGTCGGCACCGCCCTCGGTGACCCGTTCACCTTCTCGACCCTCCAGTTGGGCCGGGTGACGCAGAACCTGCTGCCGATCCGTGGTGACGAGCTGCGCCAGAGCGGGCACGGCAGCGAATGCCTCCTCGAGTTCCACACCGAGGACGGGTTCCACCCCGGCCGCTGCGACTACCTCCTGCTGTTCGGCATGCGCAACCACGAGCGGGTGCCGACCATCGTCTCCTCCGTACGCGACGTCAAGATCAGCGACGAGACCGCGGACCTGCTCCGCTCACCCCGGTTCCTGATCCGCCCCGACGACGAACACGTACGCCAGCTGCAGGCGCGCCACCCCGACCATCCCGCCCTCGCCGGCATGCTGCGGATGCAGAGCGACCCCGAGCCCGTGGCGGTGCTCTCTGGCGAGCACGACCGGCCGTATCTGCGCATCGACTACCCGTTCATGACCTGCGCCGGCGAGGACTCCAGCGCCCAGGAGGCCCTGGACGAGCTGATGGAGGAGCTGGAGCGGGTGCAGCTCGACGTCGTCGTGGAGCAGGGCAGCCTCGCCGTCGTGGACAACTACGTCGCCGTGCACGGGCGTAGGGCGTTCCGCGCGGCGCACGACGGCACGGACCGCTGGCTCAAGCGCATGATCGTCAGCCGTGACCTGCGCAAGACCACCCCGCATGCTTCGCCCGGGAACACGCGCATCCTCTTCTGACCCGTGCCCGGTACCTCTCACCGTCATCCCCTCAGGAAAGGGACATCCACAGATGCGCACCATCGTCGTGACCGGTGGCTCCAGCGGTATCGGCCAAGCCACCGTCGAACGCTTCGCTAGCGCGGGCGATCGCGTCTTCAACCTCGACATCGCCGAACCCCAGGGCGAGCAGCACGAGTTCGTCACATGGGTCCGCTGCGACGTGGCCGACTGGCAGGCCGTGGACGACACCCTCGCCCAGATCCACCGGGACCACGGGGCTTTGGACGTGGTCATCGCCAACGCCGGTATCAGCGTCCGTCACGGTGTCCTGGACATCAGCGAGAAGGACGCCCGCCGGGTGGTCGACGTCAATCTGCTCGGCACGCTCGGCCTTTGGCGCTGCGCGGCCCGCATCATGGCGGACCAGGACACCGGTGTGCTCCTGGCGACCGCTTCGGTCAACGGCCGGCGCGGATACCCCAACTACGCCGACTACAACGCCACCAAGGCCGGCGTCATCGCCCTCACCCAGACCTTCGCCCTGGAACTCAGCCCCCGTGTACGGGTCGCCTGTGTGAGTCCGGGCGCCGTGCTCACGCCGATGCAACTCGCCGAGTACACAGGCCAGATGCTGGCCGACGTCAATGCCCGTATCCCGGCCGGGAGGCATGCCGACCCCGCCGAGATCGCGTCGGCCTTCTTCTACCTCGCCTCACCGGACGCGGCATTCCTGACGGGCCAGGAGCTGGTCATCGACGGCGGCGAGACGGCCGGCGCGACCACCGCCGAATGGGGCACCGCCAACAGCGCCTGACCCTCCTCGCACCACCGGTCCCCGCACGGCTCCGGAGCCGTGCGGCCAGATAACTGGAGAGGGGGTACCACGCACAAATCAGTCCGCGGAGGGGTGCTAAGACAGCGCGTCCAATAATTAAATGTAAAACTAGAAA
>NZ_JBEZHO010000089.1:0-18882 GCF_040650615.1 Streptomyces sp. NPDC048643 | reverse complement strand
CGAGCCCATCCGGGGACGTTGCATACGCGGAGCCTTAGGGCCTGAATCCGGTCATGAAGTCCAGATCGGGTCGTCCGGAGCAGGCCGTCCCACCCGGCGCCTGTCAGGCGCCGGGACTTCTCCTTGCCCGGGCTGCTTCACGGTTACGTCCCCACGGGGATCACGCCGTCCGGTGGCCCTCCGAGCCGGACGGTGTGCGGGGACCGGCCGCCGGTTCGCCCGGGCCGGCCGATGCGTCCGCGGCGCCCGCTCCCCTCGCGGCTTCGGCGTCGGCCTCGACCGCGGCGATCTTCGCGTCCGCCTCTGCCTCCTCCGCGTCCTCCTCGGGCTTCGTCGGCGCGTCGGTCTCCGCGAGTTCCTCCGCCTGCCCCAGTTCCTCCTCCTTGCTCCGCGTCGCCGTCCACGCGGCGCAGAACAGGAGCAGTTTCGACGTGAAGTTGATCCACAGGAGCAGCGCGATCGGCACCCCGAAGGCGCCGTACATGCTCTTCGAGGCCACGCCCCGCATATAGCCGCTGAGCAGCAGCTTGAGCAGTTCGAAGCCGATCGCGCCGATCAGTGAGGCGACGATCAGCCGACGACGGGGCGGCTGGACACCGGGCAGCAGCGTGAGGACGTACAGCAGGACGAGGAAGTCGGCGAGGACGGCCACCGCGAAGGCGATGGCCTGGAGCAGCACGCTCCCCCAGCCGTTCTCGTCGATGCCGATCTGCCGCGACGACCAGCCCACCGCCGTGGACGCGAGCGTGGAGACGACGACGGTGAGGAGCACGGCGCCGCCCAGGCCGACGAGCACGCCGCCGTCCTTGCCCTTGCGCAGGAAGGGGTTCTCCTCGGTGTCCGGCAGCTCCCAGACCGCGCGCAGGCACTCCCGCATCGAGCCGACCCAGCCGATACCGGTGACCAGCAGCAGGGCGCCCGCGATGAGTCCGATGGCACCCGCGTTCTGGACCAGGCTGTTGATGTCGAGCTGGTCGGAGATGCCCGGCACCTGCTCGGCGAGCTTGTCCTGAAGGTCCTTCTGCTGCTGGGTGCTCAGCGTCGCGGCACCGATCGCGGCGGCGACGGTCAGCAGCGGGAAGAGCGCCACGAAACTGATGAAGGTCATCGCCGCGGCGAGCCGCGTCCACTTCACCCGGTCCAGCCGCTCGTACGACCGCCACGCGTGCGTGGTCATCAGGCGCACGACCAGAGGCCCCACGCCGGGAAGTTTTTTCAGCCAGTCCATGATCCGACTCTGCCCTCGCCTCGGAAAACCAATGTGCGGGTACCCCAAAATCGCAGGACAGTGGCGATCGCCATGCCGATTCCCGCCCCGGAGACGGTGTCGGCGCGCCGCGAGGTGAACCCGAGCCCGTAATGACTGACGGCGATGCACAGCAGCTGTACCAGCGCGCCCGCGATGTTCACCGCGAAGAAGACCGCGTACTGGCGGGGCCCCCGGGCCGCGTGCCGGTAGGTGCCCAGCGCGTTCCCGGCGTACGCCACGGAGCAGCCCGCAAGGAACGAGAGTGCCTTGGCGGTCAACGGATCCAGACCCGCGGGACCGCGCAGCCAGAGGAAGAGGCCGAGGTCGGCGGCGTACGCGAGGAGGCCGGCGGTGGCGAACCCGGCGACCTCGCGGAGGAACCGCGCGCGCGGGCCCGGTCCGGGTGCGGGGCCTCCTCGATCGACCGGTTCCGCGACGGCCGCCCCCGACGTGGCGGGGCCGGGACCGGTGCCGGCGGGGTGCTCGGTGACGCTCACCAGTTCGCCACCGCGAGCCCGTACATCGCGAGCCACACGAGGCCGATGACGGCGAGCGCGCGGTCGTGCAGGACCACGTCCTCCGGCTCGCCCGCCGTGCCCCGGTCGGCGAAGACGGCGTAGCGCAGGACGGCGAAGACGAACGCCACCATGGAGAGCTGGCGCCAGGGCAGCACGCCGGTGCTGGGCACGCTTCCCTCCTCCAGGGCCCACAGGCAGTAGCCGAGAACGGACACTCCGGCGGCCAGCTGCCACACGAAGCGCAGGTAGCCGGTCGTGTACTCGGTGAGCAGCGCGCGCGTGGCGCCCGCCTTCCCCGCCATCTGCACGGCCTCGGAGTAACGCTTCGCCGACACCATGAACAGCGCCCCGAAGCCCGTGGTGATCAGGAACCAGCGCGACAGCGGGATGCCGAGGGCCAGGCCGCCGACCATCGCCCGCATCAGGAATCCGGTGGTGACGACGACGAGGTCCACGACGAGCACGTGCTTGAGGCTGACGCAGTACGCCAGTTGCATGCCGACGTACGCGGTCAGCAGCGCGCAGACGGCCGGTGAGCAGAGCCAGGCCGCGAGGGCGGGCGCGAGGGCCGCGAGGGTGCCGCCGACGGCGTAGGCGACGGGAACGGGGACCTGGCCCGCGGCGACCGGGCGGTGGCGCTTCACGGGGTGGGCACGGTCGGCGGCGGCGTCCCGGGCGTCGTTGATCAGGTACACGGCGGCGGCGCAGGCGGTGAACAGGGCGAAGACGATCGCGAGTTGGCCGAGGGCGTGGCGGGAGAACAGCTGGCCCGCGGCGGCCGGGGCGGCCACGACGAGCACGTTCTTCACCCACTGGCGGGGGCGCGCGGTCCTGACGAGGCCCCGGACGAGTCCGGTCAGGGTTCTCGGGGGCGGCGCGAGGGCGGGGGCACGCTCCAGGAGCGCCGTGGGCTCAGCCATGGCGCACCCCGATCCACCGGGCGCCCAGTCCGGCCGCCGCGGCTCCGAGGGCGGCGCCCGCGGCGACGTCCGTCGGGTAGTGGACACCGACGACGAGACGCGAGAGGCACATCGCGGCCGCGAGCGGCGCGGCGACGGGCGCGCCGAGCGCTCCGAAGGCGACCGCGGCGGCCGCGGCGGAGGTGGCGTGCGAGCTGGGGAAGGAGTGCCGTCCGGCCGTGCGCACCAGTGGTGTCACGTGGGTGGGGCGCGGGCGGCGCACGATCTGCTTCACCCCCATGCTCGCGAGGTGCGCGGTGGCGGTGAGGGCGGTCGCGCGCAGCCAGGCGCCTCGGCGCTCCCGGTCGACGGCCGCCCCCACCAGTCCGGCGGCGAGCCACAGCGCGCCGTGTTCGCCGCTCCGGGACAGGGCCCGAGCGGTGGCCGCGACGCGCGGGTGGTCGCCGTAGGCGTGGACCATGGACAGCAGGCGCCGGTCCATGCCGTCGAGGCTCCGGTCCGTCCCGTCGCTGCTCCGGTCCATGCCGGCCGTGCCGCGGTCGCGGTCCATGGTGTCGCGGGAGTGGTCAACGTCTTCGTGATGACGATCAAGGTGGTCAATGTCGTCAAGCCGGCGATCCACGGCGTCACGCTGTCGGTCCATGCGGTCGGGCTCGTCATGGTCGTCGCGTGGTCGGTCTCTCTCGCCACCACGGTGGCCATGGCCGTCAAGCCGCCGATCCATGTCGTCACGGTCGTCAAGTTCGTCCATGTGATCTCACTCTTCTAGTGAGGAGCCGCAGAATTACGGCAATCTAGGACGACATCCCATTAATCACCCATTTCGGTGAGGAGCCGTGAGGGGCTGGGGAGATTGCCCCGTTGTGCACCCTTACCGGCGCTACGGTCACGGGCATGCCTGCCGACACCGTCTCCGTCACGGGTTGGGGCCGCACCGCCCCGACCACCGCCCGACTGGTCCGCCCGCGCAGCTACGAGGAGGCGGCGACCGCCGTCCGGGAGTGCGGGGCCCGGGGAGGGATCGCCCGGGGGCTCGGGCGGGCGTACGGCGACGCCGCGCAGAACGCGGGCGGGGCCGTGCTCGACATGACGGGCCTCGACCGGATCCACGCCATCGACGTGGGCGGCGGCACGGTCCTGTGCGACGCCGGGGTGTCCCTGCACCGGCTGATGGAGGTGCTGCTCCCCCTCGGATGGTTCGTGCCGGTCACCCCGGGGACCCGCTACGTGACGGTGGGCGGGGCGATCGGCGCGGACATCCACGGCAAGAACCACCACGGGTCCGGCTCGTTCGCCCGGCACGTGCTCTCCTTCGAGCTGCTGACCGCGGACGGGGAGATCCGGACGGTCGGACAGGGCGAACCCCTCTTCGACGCCACGGCCGGCGGCATGGGCCTGACCGGCGTGATCCTCACGGCGACCGTCCGCCTCCAGCCGGTGGAGACCGCGCTGATGTCCGTCGACACCGAGCGCGCGGTCGACCTCGACGACCTCATGGCCCGGCTGACCGCCACCGACCACCTCCACCGCTACTCGGTCGCCTGGATCGACCTCCTCGCGCGCGGAGCGAACATGGGCCGCTCGGTCCTGACCCGCGGCGACCACGCCCCGCTGAACGCGCTGCCCCCGCGGGCGCGCCGGCACCCACTGGCGTTCCGCCCCTCACGACTGCCGGCCCCGCCCGCCTTCGTACCGGAAGGGCTCCTCGGCCGGACGACGGTGGGCCTCTTCAACGAGCTCTGGTACCGCAAGGCGCCCCGCGCGCGTACCGGCGAACTCCAGCGCATCCCGACCTTCTTCCACCCCCTCGACGGGGTGCCGCACTGGAACCGCGTCTACGGGCGCGCTGGGTTCGTGCAGTACCAGTTCGTCGTCGGGCACGGGCGGGAGGAGGCCCTGCGCCGCATCGTGGGGCGGATCTCCGAACACCGCTGCCCGTCCTTCCTCGCCGTCCTGAAGCGCTTCGGGGAGGGCGATCCGGGCTGGCTGTCCTTTCCGATGCCCGGCTGGACCCTCGCCCTCGACATCCCGGCGAACCTGCCGGGCCTCGGCGCCTTCCTCGACGAACTCGACGAGGAGGTGGCGGGCGCCGGCGGACGCGTCTACCTCGCCAAGGACGCGCGGCTGCGGCCCGAGCTGCTGGCCGCGATGTACCCCCGGCTGGACGCGTTCCGCTCGTTGCGGCGCGAGCTGGACCCGCGGGGCGTCTTCACCTCGGACCTGTCCCGCCGCCTGGGCCTGTAGAGCGCGCTTCCGGCCACCCCGCCCGCCTCGTCGTTCCGTTTCCCCGTCTCAAGGAGCTGTCATGAAGGACGCCTTCGGTATCCCCCAGTCCCTGCTGATCCTCGGCGGCACGTCCGAGATCGCGCTGGCCACGGCGCGCCGGATGATCGTCCGGCGCACCCGCACCGTGTGGCTGGCCGGACGGCCGACACCCGCTCTGGAGCAGGCGGCCGAGCAGTTGCGCGCGCTCGGCGCGGACGCCCGTACGGTCGCCTTCGACGCCATGGACCCCGAGTCCCACGAGGAGGCGCTCGGCAAGGTCTTCGCCGAGGGCGACATCGACATGGTCCTGATGGCGGTCGGCGTGCTCGGCGACCAGGCACTGGACGAGCGCGAGCCGGTCGCCGCGGCGCGGGTCGCGATGACCAACTACACGGGGGCCGTCTCGTCGGGCCTGGTGTGCGCGCGGGCGCTCCAGACGCAGGGGCACGGCTCCCTGGTGGTGCTGTCCTCGGTCGCGGGCGAGCGCGCCCGCCGCTCGAACTTCATCTACGGCTCCAGCAAGGCCGGTCTGGACGCGTTCGCGCAGGGGCTCGGCGACGCGCTGCACGGCACGGGCGTGCACGTGATGGTCGTCCGCCCGGGGTTCGTCCGCACCCGGATGACGGCCGGCCTGCCGGAGGCGCCGCTGGCGACCACTCCGGAGGCGGTGGCCGCCGCGATCGAGCTGGGTCTGCGGCGGCGGTCGGAGACGGTGTGGGTACCGGGGGCGCTGCGGGTGGTCATGTCCGCCCTGCGGCACGCGCCGCGCGGGCTGTTCCGGCGGCTGCCGATCTGAGGCACTGCCGACGCGCCGTGCCCCTGGAGCCGTGAGCCCGGGGGCACGCGCGCGTGAGGACCGGCGTCAGTGAGGACCGGCGCAGAGGACCGGCGTCAGTGAGGACCGGCGCAGAGGACCGGCGTCAGTGAGGACCGGCGCAGAGGACCGGCGTCAGAGCGCGGGCAGAGTCGTGTTGGTGCCGCGCTCCGAGGGGCACGCCTGCGGGGGCACCACGGCGCCGCCGAAGACGTACTCGCGGAGCTTGCGCCACACGGCGTCGGGGCCCTGCTCGTAGAGCGCGAAGCCGGTGCAGGGCCACTGGGCCTCGTAGCCGGAGAGTGCCTCGAAGGCGCGGTCCATCGCCTCGTCGTCGATGCCGTGGGCCACGGTGACGTGCGGGTGGTACGGGAACTGGAGCTCGCGGGCGCAGGGGCCGGAGGCGTCCCGGACCTGCTTCTGGAGCCAGGTGCAGGCCTCCGTGCCCTCGGCCACGCGGACGTAGACGACCGGCGACAGGGGGCGGAAGGTGCCCGTCCCGGACAGCCGCATGGGGAACGGGCGCCCGGCCGCCGCGACGTCGAGGAGGTGCGCCTCGATCGCGGGCAGCGCCGACTCCTCGACCTCGGTCGGCGGCAGCAGGGTGACGTGCGTGGGGATGCCGGAAGCCGCGGGGTCGCCGAAGCCCGCGCGCCGCTCCTGGAGCAGGCTGCCATGAGGCTCCGGGACCGCGATCGACACGCCGATCGTTACGGTCCCCACGTCGTCTCCTGTCGTCGTTCCATGGTCCGGTCGGTGGTGGTGCGGGGCGGACAGGGGCGGTTGTACGGCCTGTCCGGCTATCGACTGTACGGCGGTGAGGCCCTCATGTGGCGGCCGTACGAGTGTCGCGCTCGTCTCGTACTGACTGCCGAAGGCGCTGTGGTAGGGGCCGCCGTACGGGCGGGGGCCACCGCCCGCGCGGCGGCCCCGTCCGTCAGTGCTTCGCGGGCAGGAAGCCGACCTTGTCGTACGCCTGGGAGAGCGTCTCCGCGGCGACGGCACGCGCCTTCTCCGCGCCCTTGGCGAGGATCGAGTCGAGGGTCTCCGGGTCGTCCAGATACTGCTGGGTGCGCTCACGGAACGGCGTCACGAAGTCGACCATGACCTCGGCGAGGTCCGTTTTCAGCGCACCGTAGCCCTTGCCGGTGTACTTCTGCTCCAGTTCGGCGATACCGGTCCCGGTGAGGGTCGAGTAGATGGTCAGCAGGTTGCTGATACCCGGCTTCTCCGCCGTGTCATACCTGATGACCGTGTCCGTGTCGGTGACCGCGCTCTTGACCTTCTTGGCGGTCGCCTTCGGGTCGTCGAGCAGGTTGATGAGGCCCTTGGGCGTCGACGCCGACTTGCTCATCTTGATCGCCGGGTCCTGGAGATCGAAGATCTTCGCCGTCTCCTTGAGGATGTACGGCTTCGGGACCGTGAACGTCGCGCCGAAGCGGCCGTTGAAGCGCTCGGCGAGGTCGCGGGTCAGCTCGATGTGCTGGCGCTGGTCCTCACCGACCGGCACCTCGTTGGCCTGGTAGAGCAGGATGTCCGCGACCTGGAGGATCGGGTACGTGAACAGGCCGACGCTCGCCCGGTCGGCGCCCTGCTTGGCGGACTTGTCCTTGAACTGCGTCATGCGGGAGGCCTCACCGAAGCCGGTCAGGCAGTTCATGATCCAGGCGAGCTGCGCGTGCTCGGGCACGTGGCTCTGCACGAAGAGCGTGCAGCGCTCCGGGTCGAGGCCGGCGGCGAGGAGCTGGGCCGCGGCGAGCCGGGTGTTGGCCCGCAGGTCCGCGGGGTCCTGCGGAATCGTGATCGCGTGCAGGTCGACGACCATGTAGAACGCGTCGTGGGACTCCTGCAGGGCCACCCACTGGCGGACCGCGCCGAGGTAGTTGCCGAGGTGGAACGAGCCTGCCGTGGGCTGGATTCCGGAGAGCACGCGAGGACTGTCAGAGGCCATGCTCACCATTCTCTCAGGTACCGGGACCCGCTCCGGAACGGGCTGGAAACAGCGGGGACACGAGAGGGAACCGATGGGCCCCGAGCGGTGTACCAAGAGTGTGAGGACGCGGGAGGGGGGCCGCATCGTCGTCGACGAGGCCGAGGTCATCGCCCGCGTGCGCGCCGGACAGCCGGAGGCGTACGCGGAGCTGGTCCGTGCCCACACGGGTATCGCGATCAGGGCGGCCAGGGCGCTCGGCGCGGGTGCGGACGCGGAGGACGTGGTGCAGCAGGCCTTCATCAAGGCGTACTGCTCGCTGGAGCGCTTTCGGGACGGCTCGGCGTTCAAGCCGTGGCTGCTGTCGATCGTCGCCAACGAAGCGAGGAACACCGTGCGCACGGCGGTGCGTCAGCGCACCCTGGCCGGCCGGGAGGCCGCGCTGACCGAGGCGGAACCGCTGATACCGGAGTCGACGGACCCCGCGCTCGCGGCCCTGGAGGCGGAGCGCCGGGCGGCGCTGCTGGCCGGCCTGGAGCAGCTGAGCGAGGAGCACCGTCTCGTCGTCACCTACCGCTATCTGCTGGAGATGGACGAGCCGGAGACGGCCCAGGCGCTGGGCTGGCCCCGCGGCACGGTGAAGTCACGGCTCAATCGCGCCCTGCGCAAACTGGGCCGGCTCCTGCCCGCCCTCGAACCCCGCGAGCCCCACGAGCCCCTACAGCCCCGACAGCCCCGACAAGGAGGTGCCGACCATGCGTGAGCCGTACGAGGACGAGGGCACCGCCAGTGCGGGACCGGGCCTCGGGCGCGGGAGGCGTGAGCACGCCGACGCCGCCCGGCTGCGGGAGGAGCTGCTGGCGCTCGGAAGAGCGCTGGACGGATCGGGGACGGACGGCGCCGATCCGGGCGAGTCGATGGTGGAGCGGGTGCTGTCGGAGCTGCTCGCGATGGAGGCGGCTCCCGCCCCGGCGCGGCGGCACGAGGAGACCCCGTCCGCGATGGCCGGCCGACCGGGGCCCGGCGCGCGGCTGCGGTCGGTGCGTCGCTGGGGGCGGGAGCGCCGACGCCTCCTGACGGCGGGCCTGTGTGGCGTGCTCACGGTGCTCGTGCTCACCCCTCCGGTGCGCGCGGCGGTCGTCGACTGGTTCGACTTCGGCGGCGTCGAGGTGCGGTACGACCCGTCGGCCACGCCCTCGGCCGGTGCCCGGGTGCCGGGCTGCCCCGGCCCTTCCCTGACGTCGGCTCAGGCCGCACGGAGGGCGGGGTTCACCCCTCCCGTACCCGGCGCGCTCGGGACCCCGGACACGATCACGGTGACGCCGGAGCCGAAGGGACGCCTGCTGATGAACCTGTGCTGGCGCGAGGACGGGCGCACGATCCGGATCGACGCGTTTCCGGCGCGGCTGGACATCGGCTTCACCAAGACGGTGCGGGAGCCGCCCGAGTGGCTGAGCCTCGGCGACGGGGAGACGCTCGGCAGTCCCGCGCTGTGGTTCGCGCGCCCGCACCGGCTGAGCTTCCGGCTCCTCGACGCGGACGGCGAGAGCTTCAACCGCGCCGAGCGGACCGCCGGGCCGACGTTGCTGTGGACGCACCAGGGCGAGATGACGCTCCGGCTGGAGGGCGTGTCGTCGAAGGCGCGGGCGCTGGAGATCGCACGGTCGCTGACATAGCGCGCCCACCGTCCGCCGCACGCCGTCCGCCGTCCTCCGTCCGCGGCAACACTCGAAGGTCGGCGGATCAAGGTGGGAACCCCGAGGGGTCGAGCGGTGTACCAGAAGTGAGACGTCCGTGCGCAGCCCACCGGCTGGGGCTGGGCATGCCGGGCGGCGGTTGCGGTGCTGTGCGGACGAGGGGACGGACGACAGATGACATGGGGGGAGACGGATGACGTGCAGGAGTGGATGGGGCAGGGCGAGGGTGTGGCGGCTGTTCGTCGTGTCCGTGGCGGTGGCCTTTTCGGTGTCGCTCACGGTCGGCGCCGCGCCGTCCCGCGCCGCGGAAGGTGCCGGAGGCTTCGGCAAAGGTGACACCCCGGACCTGGCGCTGGTGATCGCCGGCGACACCGGGCGGACGACGACGCTGCACTCCGGGGAGCGGGACTTCGGGCAGCTGTGGCGACTGCTGGCACCCCGGTTCACGGGGACGGAGCGGGTGCCCGACGCGTGGGCGCACGGGGACTATCCGGCGGTGCGGGCCACCGTCGTCTGGGGGCTGACCGGGGTCGGCGGGTGGCCGCAGACCAGGCGGGCGCCCGGCGGGGACGTCGCCATCGAGCGGCAGGACCAGGTGTTCCTCGCACAGGACGGCACACCGTGGGTGCGCACGGACGTCTCGCCCGACGTGTCGGACGACGACATCCGCTGGCATCGGGCGCCGCGCTCGGTGTTCGGACAGCTGGCACAAGAGGGGAAGCTGTTCGGCCCGGAGCGGGCGGCGCCGGTGGCCGCGGGATGGGTGACGCCGGAGCGGGCGGAGTGGGCGCTGGCCGGGCTCGCGGCGGGTCTGCTGCTGGGCGTCGGGATCCCGTGGTGCATACACCGCGCGGCGACCCGGCGCGAGAACGCCGGATCGCCGCGGGAGCCACGACAGGAGCTGGTCGACCTGTAGGAGCAGGTCGGTGGGCGACTGTCAGCCGAGGTCGATCTCCGGGTACAGCGGGAACGGCGCCAGCAGGTCGGTGGCGCGGTGGGCGATCTCGTCGGAGATCTTCGCGTCGAGGACGTGCTGGGCCTTGGACGGGGCGCCCTTGGCGGTGGTGCCGGCCTCGGCGGCGGTGAGGACGCGGTCGATGAGACCGGCGATCTCGTCCATCTCGGCCGTGCCGAGACCACGGGTGGTCAGCGCGGGCGTGCCGATGCGGATGCCGGAGGTGTACCAGGCGCCGTTCGGGTCGGCGGGGATGGAGTTGCGGTTGGTGACGATGCCCGAGTCGAGCAGGGCCGACTCGGCCTGACGACCGGTGAGGCCGTAGGAGGAGGCCACGTCGATGAGGTTGAGGTGGTTGTCGGTGCCGCCGGTGACCAGCGTGGCGCCGCGGCGCATCAGGCCCTCGGCGAGGGCACGGGCGTTGTCGACGACGGCCTGCGCGTAGTCGCGGAACTCGGGGCGACGGGCCTCCGCGAGCGCGACGGCCTTGGCGGCCATGACGTGCGGGAGGGGGCCGCCGAGCACCATCGGGCAGCCGCGGTCGACCTGCTCGGCGAGGCTCTCGTCGCACAGGACCATGCCGCCGCGCGGGCCACGGAGCGACTTGTGCGTGGTCGTGGTGACGATCTGGGCGTGCGGCACCGGGTCGAAGTCGCCGGTGAGGACCTTGCCCGCGACGAGGCCGGCGAAGTGGGCCATGTCGACCAAGAGGGTGGCGCCGACCTCGTCGGCGATCTCCCGCATGATGCGGAAGTTCACCAGGCGGGGGTAGGCGGAGTAACCGGCGACGATGATCAGCGGCTTGAACTCGCGGGCGGAGGTGCGCAGGGCCTCGTAGTCGATGAGGCCGGTGGCGGGATCGGTGCCGTACGAGCGCTGGTCGAACATCTTGCCGGAGATGTTCGGGCGGAAGCCGTGGGTGAGGTGGCCGCCTGCGTCGAGGGACATGCCGAGCATGCGCTGGTTGCCGAAGGCCTGGCGCAGTTCGGCCCAGTCGGCCTCGGTGAGGTCGTTGACGTTGCGGACGCCTGCCTTGGCGAGGGCGGGGGCCTCGACGCGGGCGGCGAGGACGGCCCAGAAGGCGACGAGGTTGGCGTCGATGCCGGAGTGCGGCTGGACGTAGGCGTGCTCGGCGCCGAAGAGTTCGCGGGCGTGCTCGGCGGCGAGGGCCTCGACGGTGTCGACGTTGCGACAGCCGGCGTAGAAGCGGCGGCCGACGGTGCCCTCGGCGTACTTGTCGCTGAACCAGTTGCCCATGGCGAGCAGGGTGGCCGGGGAGGCGTAGTTCTCGGACGCGATGAGCTTGAGCATGTCGCGCTGGTCGGCGACTTCCTGGCCGATGGCGTCGGCGACGCGGGGCTCGACGGCCCTGATCACGTCGAGGGCGCTGCGGAAGGCGGTGGACTCGGTGGAAAGGGGCTCTGGCATGACGGCCTCCGGACGTGGCGTTCAGCGTTCACGGGTCGGCCCAGGCGCACGGCACTCGGTTGCCGTGGCTTCCCGCCCGGACACCGCCGGTCCCCTCGTGCGCCGGATGCGGCGGCCGGAGGGCCGGGACGGTTCCCGGAGAAGTCACAGCGTGGGTGCCGCTCCCCGATGGTCGGTCCCATCCCAGCGCGCCAGTCACGGCCCCGCCGGTCAGCCTACCGGGCGCGCCGGATCACCGGGTTCCCCCGTCCACCATGCGAGCGACGATAGGAAGGAGGCCACAAGCCCACCCTTCGCGGGTCGGAGAACGGAGTTCCGGTGACCGCCATGGATGCCCTGGAGACGACGGAGGCGTTCATCGCCTCGGCCGACGCGCACAGCGCGCACAACTACCACCCGCTGCCCGTCGTCGTGACGACGGCGGACGGAGCGTGGATGACCGATGTCGAGGGGCGTCGCTTCCTCGATCTGCTGGCCGGCTACTCCGCGCTCAACTTCGGCCACGGCAACCGGCGGCTGATCGACGCGGCGAAGGCGCAGCTGGACCGGGTGACGCTGACGTCGCGGGCGTTCCACCACGACCGGTTCGCCGACTTCTGCCGGGAACTGGCGTCGCTGTGCGGCATGGAGATGGTGCTGCCGATGAACACGGGCGCGGAGGCCGTGGAGACCGCGGTGAAGACGGCCCGGAAGTGGGGGTACCGCGTCAAGGGCGTGCCCGAGGGGCGGGCGAAGATCGTCGTCGCGGGCAACAACTTCCACGGGCGGACGACGACGGTCATCAGCTTCTCGACGGACCAGGAGGCGCGGGCGGACTTCGGCCCGTACACGCCGGGGTTCGAGATCGTGCCGTACGGCGATCTGACGGCGATGCGGGCCGCGGTGTCGGAGAACACGGTGGCGGTCCTGCTCGAACCGATCCAGGGAGAGGCCGGGGTGCTGGTGCCGCCGCCGGGCTATCTGCCGGCGGTGCGGGAGCTGACGCGGGAGCGGGGTGTGCTGTTCGTCGCGGACGAGATCCAGTCGGGACTCGGGCGCACGGGCCGGACGTTCGCGTGCGAGCACGAGGGTGTGGTGCCGGACATGTACGTCCTCGGGAAGGCGCTCGGCGGCGGGGTGGTGCCGGTGTCGGCCGTGGTGTCGAGCGCGGAGGTGCTGGGGGTGTTCCGGCCCGGGGAGCACGGGTCGACGTTCGGCGGGAATCCGCTGGCGTGCGCGGTGGCGTTGGAGGTGATCGCGATGCTGCGGACGGGTGAGTACCAGCAGCGGGCCGCCGAACTCGGCGCGCATCTGCACCGCGAGCTGGCGCTGCTCACCGACTCCGGGCACGTGACCGCGGTGCGCGGGCGGGGGCTGTGGGCGGGCGTCGACATCGCCCCGGAGTTCGGCTCGGGGCGGGAGATCTCCGAGAAGCTGATGGACCGGGGTGTGCTGGTCAAGGACACCCACGGCGTCACCGTCCGGGTCGCCCCGCCCCTGGTCATCGGCAAGGAGGACCTGGACTGGGGACTGGTGCAACTGCGGGAGGTACTGGGGGCGTAGGGGAGTTCCAGGGTCTTGCGGCCCGGTCGGTCCTAGAGGATCACGTGGGGCAGGAAGCGGGCGTACTCGTCGGTGACGAGGCCGGAGGACTCGCGGATGCCGAGGCCCGCCGACGCGTCCTCGACGACCCAGGCGCCGAGGACGACCCTGTTGCCGTCGAAGGACGGGAGCGGCGCCAGTTCCTGGTAGCAGCACGCCTCTTCGCGGACGACGGGGGCGGCGCCGGGTTCGTGGATCGTCACGCCGTCACCCTCGCGGCCGAGGAGGGGCTTGGCGACGTACCCGTTCGTGCGGGCCAGTTCGCGGGGGCCGTCGAGGTAGGCCGGGAGGAGGTTGGGGTGGCCCGGGTACAGCTCCCAGAGGATCGCGAGGAGCGCCTTGTTGGAGAGGAGCATCTTCCAGGCGGGCTCGATCCAGAGGGTGCTCCCGGTGCCGCCGCCGTTGTCGAGGGTGTCCAGGACGTGGTCGGCGAACCGGTCGGCGGTGAGCCATTCCCAGGGGTAGAGCTTGAAGCAGCTGCGGATGAAGCGGAGTCTGTTGTCGACGAAGCGGCCGGACAGGGGGTCCCAGCCGATCTCCTCCATGGAGATCCAGTCGGTGGCGAGGCCGGCCTGTTCGGCGGTCTCCTTCAGGTAGGCGACCGTCATCAGGTCCTCGCCGAGTTCGTCGGCGGCGGAGTGCGCGAAGTGGAGCGGGCTGCCCGGCGGCAGCAGGGCTCCCTGCTTCCTCCAGGCGGCGACGAGGCGTTCGTGCAGGGAGTTCCACTGGTCGGCGCCGGGGAAGCGGTCCTCCATCCAGAACCACTGGGGGCTCGCGGCCTCCACGAGCGAGGTCGGGGTGTCGGCGTTGTACTCCAGGAGTTTCGCCGGGCCGGTGCCGTCGTACCGCAGGTCGAACCGTCCGTAGACGGAGGGGAGTTCGGCACGCCGGTGCCAGGCCTCGGCGACGGCCGCCGCGACCCGCGGGTCGTCGATGCCGAGGTCGGCGAAGCGGCCGTGCTCGACGATGTGGGCGGCGGCCACGAGGCACATGCCGTGCAGTTCCTCGACGACCTCCTCCAGCGCCTCGACCTCGGGCAGCGAGAAGACGTAGTGGGCGCTCTCGTCCCAGTAGGGGCGCAGCGAGTCGTCGGGGTGGCGGGTGAGCGGGTAGACGAGGCCCTGTTCCTCGACGGTCCGCTGCCAGCCGGGGCGGGGTTCGATGGTGCGGCGTTCCATGGGTGCTGGCCTCTGTTCGGCGGGAGCGGACGCGGGCGGGCCTGCCGGGTCAGCCTCCCGAGCCGCCCTTGCCGCCGCCGAAGCCGCCGCGGTCGACGCCGCCGCCGTGGCTGCCGCCGCTCGAACTGCCCGATCCCTTGCCGGGCTTGGTGAAGGAGCCGCCGTCGATCCGGCCGCTCTTGTTCGTGCCGCCGTAGTACCAGGTGCCGTGGGTCGAGGACTTGGTGGAGGTGCAGTTCTTGTCCGAGACGACCTCGTAGCCCTTGCCGAGCCGGTAGCTGTCGCGGTCGACGCACCGCTTGTCGGGGGCGTCCGAGGAGCAGGCGGTGAGGGCCGCCGCGAGGAGTCCCATACCGCCGAGGACGACCGTGCCCGATCGCAGCCGGCGCTGTACGTCTGCCATTCCGTTCCCCCGTTGTTCTGTGCAGATCATGTTTTGGCCGAAGTCCAGAGTAGAGATCGTGTACGCCGAGCCCGCGTCGGCCCCCCGCGCCGCACTGTCCCCTACAGTCGCTTCGTGCTCTTTGGAATGTTGTGCGCCCTTGGTGCCTCGGTCTGTTTCGGTACGGCGACGGTTCTCCAGGCGATGGCCGCCCGCGCCGCCGGCGAGGGCGGGACCGACGGCGGGGCCGCGGGTGCGGCGACGCTGCTGCTGCGGGCGTTGCGGCAGTGGCGCTATCTCGCCGGACTCGCCCTGGACGGCGTCGGGTTCCTGTTGCAGATCGCCGCACTGCGGTCCCTGCCGATCTACGCGGTCGGGGCGGCCCTCGCCGCGAGCCTCGCCGTGACCGCGGTGGTGGCCTCGTGGCTGATCCATGTGCGACTGAGCCGTGTCGAGTGGGGCGCGGTCGCGGTGGTGTGCGCGGGGCTCGCGATGCTGGGGCTGGCGTCCGGGACGGAGGGCGACCGGGAGGGTTCCCTCGGGCTGAAGTACGCGATGCTGGGGATCTCCGTGGTCGTCCTGCTGCTGGGGCTCGTCGGCGGCCGACTGCCCGACCGGGGCCGGGCGCTCACGCTGGGTCTGGGGGCGGGGTTCGGGTTCGGTGTCGTCGAGGTGGCGGTGCGGCTGATCGAGGACCTCGACCCGGGGAGCCTGCTGAGCAACCCGGCGACGTACGCGCTGCTCGTCGGTGGCGGAGCGGCCTTCCTGCTGCTGACCACGGCCCTGCAACGGGGTTCGGTGACGACGGCCACCGCCGGACTCGTCATCGGGGAGACGATCGGGCCCGCGCTGGTGGGCGTGATCTGGCTGGGTGACCGCACGCGGGAAGGGCTGACCTGGCTGGCGGTTCTCGGCTTCGCGGTGGCCGTGGCGGGCGCGCTGGCGCTGGCCCGGTTCGGTGAGGCACCGGGCACGGAGACGGAGCCCGAGGCCGAGTCCGCCGGGTCGCCTCAGGGGTGAGGGCGGGCGCCTTCGAACGGCGTCGGTGTCACGGCAGTGCCCGGCACAGCGCGTCCAGCGCGCCGGACCAGGCGTGGTCCGGCGGAGTGCCGTAGCCGACGACCAAGGCGTCCAGCGGGGGGACGGAGGCGTCGGGGTGCCGGTGGCGGGCGAGGCCGTGCACGGCGAGCCCCTGCCAGGCGGTGGCCTGGACGACCGATCGCTCGGTGCCGGGCGGGAGTTGGAGCACGGCGTGCAGGCCGGCCGCGATGCCGGCGGCACGGACGGCGGGCGCGCGGGCGGCGAGCGCGGCGACGAGGGCGTCCCGGCGGCGCCGGTACCTGAGCCGGGCGGCGCGCACGTGACGGTCGTACGCGCCGGAGGTGATGAACTCCGCGAGGGTCAGCTGGTCCAGCACACCGGTGGACCAACCACCCTGCGCCTTCAGGGAGACGACCTCGTCCACGAGCGACGGCGGCAGCACGAGCCAGCCGAGGCGGAGTCCGGGCGCCAGGGACTTGCTCACGGTGCCCATGTGGATCACGTGGTCGGGGTCGAGGCCCTGCAGCGCGCCGACGGGCTGCCGGTCGTAGCGGAACTCGCCGTCGTAGTCGTCCTCCAGGACCAGGCCCCCGGTGCGGCGGGCCCAGTCGACGACGGCGGCCCGGCGATCCGGGTGCAGGGGCACCCCCATCGGGAACTGGTGGGCGGGGGTGAGCAGGACGGCGCGCGCACCCGCCATGTCCCGGGTGTCCGTGCCGAGTTCGTCGAAGGGGAGCGGGGGCGTGCGCAGGCCCGAGCGCTGCAGGAGGGTCCGGTGCGCGTCGAGGCCGTACGACTCGACGGCGACCGATCGCAGGCCGCGCTGCCGCAGGACGGTTCCGAGCAGGGTCAGCGCGTCCGCGAAGCCCGAGCAGACGACGATCCGGTCCGGGTCTGCGCGGACGCCCCGGGCGCGGGAGAGGTAGCCCGCGAGGGCGGCGCGCAGTTCGGGGCGGCCGCGCGGGTCGCCGTAGCCGAGGGCCTCGTGGGGTGCGTCGGTCAGGGCGCGGCGGGCGGCCTTGAGCCAGGCGGTGCGCGGGAAGGAGGCGAGGTCGGGGCTGCCGGGGGTGAGGTCGTAGGTGGGACGGCCCTGTTCGCGACGGCGCTGCGCGGGCTCGGGCGCCTGTGGTGCGACGGTCCGCTCGGCCACCCGGGTGCCGGATCCCTGGCGTGCGGTGAGCCAGCCCTCGGCGACGAGGTCGGCGTAGGCGTCGGCGACCGTGTTGCGGGCGATGCCGAGGTCGGCGGCGAGCGAGCGGGAGGACGGGAGGCGGGTTCCGGGGGCGAGCCTGCCGCCCCGGACCGCCTCGCGCAACGCGTCCGTCAGCCCCTTGCGGACCCCGGATCCGGTCGGTTCCACATGGAGGTCGACTCCCAAAGTGGCCCATGTTCTCGCCATGGGAATGGACCATACTCCTGGGCTACTCCCCTCGTAGTGTCGGTGGCACGACGACACGGCACACGAGCACGGACCACCGGGAGGAACGCCATGACCAGCGGCACGACGACGGAGACCACCACCACGGCCGGCGAGAGCGCGCCGTACGCGCCCGAGCACACACCGCGGCTGAACTGGGCCCAGCTCGCGCCCGACGTGTACAAGGCGATGGTCAGGCTCGACGCGGCGGCCCGGCGCGGGGTGGACCCCGTGCTCCTGGAACTGGTGAAGATCCGCGCCTCGCAGCTGAACCACTGCGCCTTCTGCCTCGACATGCACAACAAGGACGCGCTGGCGGCCGGTGAGAGCGTGGAGCGGATCGTGCAGCTCGGGGCGTGGGAGGAGTCGCGGCACTTCTACACGGAGCGGGAGCTCGCGGCCGTGGAGCTGACCGAGGCCGTCACCGTGCTCACGGACGGTTTCGTGCCGGACGAGGTCTACGAGCGGGCGGCCAAGCAGTTCGACGAGGCCGAGCTGGCCCAGCTGATCGCCTGCATCACGGTCATCAACTCCTGGAACCGGTTCGGCGTGACCTGCCGCATGGTGCCCGGTCACTACCGGGCCGGGCAGCACAAGTGACCGCCGCCGGAGCCCGGACCACCGCGCTTCCGGCCGGGACCACCGCGTGGTGAGCGGGGTGGAGCGGTTCCGGGCGCTGCACCACGGTCGCGTGCCGGACGATCCGCTGGTGCTGCCCGGGCCGTGGGACGCGGCGAGCGCGCGGGTGTTCGCCGACGCGGGGTTCCCGGCGCTGGCCACACCGAGCGCCGGAGTCGCCGCCTCCCTCGGGTACGCGGACGGGGAGACACCGGCCGCCGAGATGTTCGCGGCGGTCGCCCGGATCGTCCGGGCGGTCGACGTGCCGGTGTCGGCGGACGTGGAGGGCGGCTACGGACTCGCGCCGAAGGAACTGGTGGAGCGGCTCCTGGAGGCGGGCGCCGTCGGCTGCAACCTGGAGGACTCCGCGGGCGGTGTCCTCAAGGACCCGGAACGGCACGCCGAGTGGCTGGCGGAGGTGCGGAACGCGGCGGCGGACCTGCTGTTCGTGAACGCCCGTGTCGACGTCTTCGAGTACGGCGACGGGGACCCGGAGCGGGTCATCGAGCGGGCCGCGCTGTACGTCGACGCGGGCGCGGACTGCGTGTACCCGATCGGGGCGCCGCCCGGTGTGCTGCCGCTGCTGCGGTCGGGCATCCGCGGGCCGGTGAACGTGTTCGCCCGGCTCGACGGCGTACCGGCGGCCGAACTCGGTGAACTCGGCGCGACCCGGGTCACGTTCGGACCCGGGCTGCAGCGCAGGGCCGCCGCGGCGCTGGGGGACATCGCGGCGGAGCTGAGGTAGTCCGCGGCGGGCCGGTGCGAAGGGTGGGGGGCGGGGCCGCGTCGGTCGGCGCGCGACCTGTCCGGACCCACGGGTACCGCTGCGAGTGCCCGTCAACTCGCGCACGCCTGCTCCGTTCTCGAGCGGCAGCACAAGGCCGTGGCC
>NZ_JBEZHO010000088.1:0-19043 GCF_040650615.1 Streptomyces sp. NPDC048643 | reverse complement strand
CCCCACCTGGCGAACCCGCTCACGTTCTACCTCCCCGTGTACAAGGGCGGGCCGCACGGCGCGGCGAAGCTCGGAGCGGGCGTCTTCGCCTACTCCGCCCTGTCGGCCTTCGGCGACGGCGTCGGCCACCTGCTCAGCCCCGCCAAGGCCGCGCAGGACGTGCCCGAACTGCGCACCGACAACCTCAAGGCCGTCGCCGTGTACGGCGACGACCAGATGAACGACTCCCGCATGGCGCTCATGACGGTCCGCGCGGCCGTCGAGTCCGGCGCCGCGGTCCTCAACCACGCCGAGGTCACCGGCCTGCGCTTCACCCGGGGCCGGGTCACCGGCGCCGAGCTGCGGGACCGCCTCTCCGGTGACGAGTTCGGCGTGGACGCCCGCCTGGTGCTGAACGCGACCGGACCGTGGGTCGACCACCTGCGCAAGCTGGAGGACCCGAACGCGGCTCCGTCGATCCGGCTGTCCAAGGGCGCGCACCTGGTCCTCAAGCGGACCGCGCCGTGGAAGGCCGCGCTCGCGACCCCGATCGACAAGTACCGCATCACCTTCGCCCTCCCCTGGGAGGACATGCTCCTGCTCGGCACCACCGACGAGGAGTACGAGGGCGACCCGGGCGAGGTCGCGGTCAACGACAAGGACATAACCCAGATCCTCGACGAGGCCGCGTTCTCCATCCGCGACCAGCAGCTCGACCGGGACCTGATCACGTACTCCTTCGCCGGTCTGCGGGTGCTGCCGGGCGGTCCCGGCGACACCTCCAAGGCCAAGCGGGAGACGGTCGTCACGGAGGGCCGCGGCGGCATGCTGTCCGTCGCGGGCGGCAAGTGGACGACCTTCCGGCACATCGGCCGTACGGTCATGAAGAAGCTGGAGTCGCTGCCCGGCCACCCGCTGGGCGAGGACTTCGAGCCGATCTCCGAGCTGCCGAAGAAGATGCCGCTGCCCGGTGTCGCCAACCCGCGCGCCGTCGCGCACCGCCTCCTGGTGGACGGCCCGGCGCCCGGCCCCCGCATGGCCGCCGACACCGCCCGGCACCTGTCCACCCACTACGGTTCGCTGGCCTTCGACATCGCCCGCCTGGCGAACGAGAACCCCGAACTCGCCGAGCGCGTCCACCCGGACGCCCCGGAGATCTGGGCGCAGGTCGTCTACGCCCGCGACAACGAGTGGGCCGAGACGGCGGACGACGTACTGCGCCGCCGTACGACGCTGACCATCCGCGGCCTGGCGACGGACGACATCCGTGGTCGCGTGCAGGACCTGCTCGACCGGAAGTAGGCGCGGGCGGCGGTGCGAGGGGCGGCTCCCACGGGGGGTGCCGCCCCTCACCCGTGCCCGGGCCCCTTCGTGTCGGGCCCGCGGCCCTCGTCTCCCCGCCCGCGGGTGGTGGCATCCCCGTCTCCGGACGCTTCCTGGGCGGGTCGGCGCACCGCGCATAATGGCCCCTGAGACATCGGATGTCTGAGGGGACATCCTGAGCCACCAGGAGGCCCCGCCATGGCAGTCACCGACGAGGCGATCGAGAAGATCAAGGCAATGATCGTCTCGGGCGCGCTGCGTCCCGGCGACCGGCTCCCCAAGGAGAGCGAGTTGGCGGCCGACCTGGGGCTGTCCCGGAACTCCTTGCGGGAGGCCGTCCGGGCCCTGTCCCTCATCCGTATCCTGGACGTGCGCCAGGGCGACGGCACGTACGTCACCAGCCTGGACCCGCAACTGCTGCTGGAGGCGCTGAGCTTCGTCGTCGACTTCCACCGCGACGACACGGTCCTGGAGTTCCTCGCGGTGCGCCGCATCCTGGAGCCCGCGGCCACCGCGATGGCGGCCACCCTCATCACCGACGAGGAACTGGACGCCCTCACGGACGAGTTGGACAAGCTGGGTCCGGAGCCGTCCGTGGAGGAACTCGTCGCCGGTGACCTGGACTTCCACCGGGGCATCGTGCGGACGTCGGGCAACTCGGTGCTCTGTTCGCTCCTCGACGGCCTGTCCGGGCCCACCACCCGGGCCCGGGTCTGGCGGGGGCTCACCCAGGAGGACGCGGTCAGCCGCACCCTGCACGAACACCGGGCCATCCTGGCCGCCCTGCGGGACCGGGACGCGGAGGCGGCCAGGTCCTGGGCGACCGTGCACATCGCCAGCGTGGAGCAGTGGCTCAGGTCCACGCTGTAGGCACGGCTCGGTCATGTGTGCCCCTCATCCCCCGACGGTGCGGCGGGTCGCCGCGCGGACATCCGACCTCTCACCGTCATCCGACGTAGGGGACGAGCAGAGGGCAATGGTACGGGCGGTCGGGTGAGTTGACCGTGTACAGCTCGGATGACTGACGGGTCGTCCGGGGTGGTGGTCCCGCGTGTTTCCGGGCCATGGACGGGGCAGTGATCCGTTCACTCCCCCGTGCGAGGGGGCTGCAGCGGGCCCCTCGGCACGCCGTAAGGTTGGTGCGTACGCGAGGGCACATCGGAAGGAGGCGCTGGGTGATCGAGCTGGAAGGGGTTCCCGAGCTGATCGACCCAGTCATGGTGGCCGCGTTCGAGGGCTGGAACGACGCCGGCGACGCCGCCTCCACGGCGGTCGCGCACCTGGACAAGGAATGGAAGGGCGAGGTGTTCGCGGCGCTCGACGCCGAGGACTACTACGACTTCCAGGTCAACCGGCCCACCGTCTGGCTGGACGGCGGTGTCCGCAAGATCACCTGGCCCACGACCCGTCTGTCGGTGGTCCGGGTCGGCGGTGACAAGCCCCGTGACCTGGTGCTGGTCCGCGGCATCGAGCCGTCGATGCGCTGGCGCTCGTTCTGCAACGAGCTGCTCGGCTTCGCGCACGAGCTGGGCGTCGAGCTGGTGGTGATCATGGGCGCGCTGCTCGGTGACACCCCGCACACCCGTCCGGTGCCGGTCAGTGGCGTCACCTCGGACGCCGACCTGGCCCGCACCATGGACCTGGAGGAGACCAAGTACGAGGGCCCCACGGGCATCGTCGGCATCCTCCAGGAGGCGTGCACCCACGCGGGCGTCCCGGCGGTGTCGCTGTGGGCCGCCGTACCGCACTACGTGTCGCAGCCGCCCAACCCGAAGGCGACCCTGGCCCTCCTCAACCGGCTCGAGGACCTCATCGACCTGCGGATCCCGCTGGGCGAGCTGCCCGAGGACGCGCGGGCCTGGCAGCTCGGGGTCGACCAGCTGGCCGCCGAGGACAGCGAGGTCGCCGAGTACGTGCAGACGCTGGAGGAGGCCCGGGACACCGCCGAGCTGCCCGAGGCGTCCGGCGAGGCGATCGCGCGCGAGTTCGAGCGCTACCTGCGCCGCAGGGACGGCGGCGGCCCGACCGCCGGGTCCGGCGGCCACGCGACGGAGAGCGGCGAGTCGTACCTCCGCGACACTCCCGGCACGCCCGGCGGACGGAACCGGCCGCCGATGACGCAGCGACCCGAGTCCGACGCGGGTCAGGACGGCGGTTCGGACGCCGAGCCGCGCAAGGGGACGGACGAGGCGGCCGGTGGGCCCCGCTCGGACACCCGGGGGCGCGCGCCGGGCTCCGGAGACTCTCCGGGTCCGTCGGGAGCGCCGGACGCACCGGAGACCTCGGACCCCTCCGACGCCTCCGGGTCCTCCGACACGTCGGACGCCTCCGAGGACTGAGCGGAGCGACAGGACGAGACGGCTGAGGGCGGGGCGCGCACGACGCGCCCCGCCCTCAGTCGTGCCGTCAACGTCCGCCGCGCTCCCGGCACATGACATCCGTCTCGCCAACTCGGTGGGCAGCAGGCGCAGTTGCAAGGGCAGGGGCAGCCGCTCGTGCTGCCGAGCGCGGTACGGGCCGCCTCGCTCGTGACCGGCATCGCCACGAAGTTCTGGGACGCCCTCACGCCTCTGCCCGGGCAGCCGTCGATCCTCCGCCTGTTCATCGACGACGGCCTGCGCCAGTTGATGAACCGGAACCAAAAACGCACGCCCAGGTGCGGGAGGAGGGGCCGGCGACGGCGGACGGCACGCACAGGGCGCCGGGCGGATCACTCCGCCCGGCGCCCGGCCGTACAGGGAACCGTTACAGCGCCACGCCCAGGAGGGCGTCCACGGCACGCGAGACGACGCCGGGGGCGCCTTCGTCCGTGCCGCCCGTGCCGTGCTGGAGCGCGGCCCAGCGGTCGACCGCGGCGAGCGCGGCCGGGGCGTCCAGGTCGTTCGTGAGCGCGGCGCGGATCTCGTCGACCAGCGCCTCGGCCGGCGGCCCGTCCGGGCGCGACACCGCGGCCCGCCAGTCCTCCAGGCGGGCGACCGCCTCGGCGAGGACCGCGTCCGTCCACTCCCAGTCGGCCCGGTAGTGGTGCGAGAGGAGCGCGAGGCGGATGGCGGCCGGGTCGACCCCGTCACGCCGGAGCTGGGAGACGAAGACGAGGTTGCCCTTCGACTTCGACATCTTCTCGCCGTTCAGGCCGACCATGCCGGCGTGGACGTACGCCTTGGCCATCGGGAACTCGCCCGTCAGTACCTGCGCGTGCGAGGCGCCCATCTCGTGGTGCGGGAAGGCGAGGTCGGAACCGCCGCCCTGGACGTCGAAGCCCATGCCCAGGTGGTCGAGGGCGATGGCGACGCACTCGATGTGCCAGCCGGGGCGGCCGCGGCCCAGCGAGCCGCCGTCCCAGCTCGGCTCGCCCTCACGGGCGGCCATCCACAGCATCGGGTCGAGGGGGTTCTTCTTGCCGGCCCGGTCGGGGTCGCCGCCGCGCTCGGCGGAGAGCAGGCGCATCGTCGCGGCGTCCAGGTTGGACACCTTGCCGAAGTCGGGGTCGGACTCCACGGAGAAGTAGACGTCGCCCTCGAGCTCGTAGGCCGCTCCGGCGTCCCGCAGCCGCTCGACGAGCGGCACGATGCCGGGTATGGCCTCGACGGCGCCTATGTAGTGCTGCGGCGGCAGCATCCGCAGGGCGGTCATGTCCTCGCGGAAGAGGGCGGTCTCCTTCTCGGCGAGGCCCACCCAGTCGACGCCGTCGCGCTCGGCCCGCTCCAGCAGCGGATCGTCGACGTCCGTCACGTTCTGGACGTAGTGAACCTGCCGCTTGGTGTCGAGCCACACGCGCTGCACGAGGTCGAACGCGTTGTAGGTCGCCGCGTGCCCCATGTGGGTCGCGTCGTACGGCGTGATGCCGCAGACGTAGATACGGGCGACGGGACCGGGGTCGAGGGTGACGAGCCCACCCGTCGCGGTGTCGTGGATCCGGAGGTCGCGGCCCTCACCAGGCAGGGCGGGGACGTCGGAAGCGGGCCAGGCATACATGTCATGAGACTAACCGGACGGAACTTCCGTATACGAACCGGCCAGCCCGAGATGGCCGGGAAGGCCCTCTTGCGCGGTGCGCCGCCCCGGACGGAGCGGCGCTCGCGCGCTATACCGGCGGCCAGGGAATGGCGGGCCACTCGCCACTGGGCTCGGGGTGTGTGCCGGACGTGAGCATGGCCACGATCCGCGCACGCGTGGCCTCGATCTCGGCGGCGGTGACGAGTTCGGCCAACCGGGTGGCCAGCGGCGCTCCCGGGGCCAGGGCGTCCCGGAGGGAGGTGAGGACCTCCACCGCCTCGGCCGTGAGCGGCTCGCCGGCCCAGCCCCACAGCAGGGTGCGCAGCTTGTTCTCGGCGTTGAAGGTGACCCCGTGGTCGATGCCGTAGAGGCGGCCCTCGCCGGTGGGCAGCAGGTGGCCGCCCTTGCGGTCGGCGTTGTTGATCACCGCGTCGAGGACGGCGAGCCGCCGCAGTCGGGCGTCGTCGGCGTGCACGAGCAGAGCCGTCTCGCCCTCGCCGACCTCCGCGAAGCCGATCGCCTTCCACCCCTCGGCCGGCTCCTCGCCCTCCACCAGCGCGAGCAGGCCGTCCCCGTCCTCGCCGGCCGAGGGCTCGATCCACAGCTGGCACATGCCCTCGCCGTACGGTCCGTCGCGCAGCACGGTGGTGGGCACGAGCCCCCATCCGGTCGCCTCGGACACCTCGTACGCGGCGACCTCACGCTGGGCGAGCGTGCCGTCGGGGAAGTCCCACAGGGGGCGCTCACCGGCGACGGGTTTGTAGACGCAGAACGCCTCGCGGCCCTCGTACGACACGGAGCAGTAGAGCACCGCGTTCGAGGCCTCACGGATCTGTCCGCGTACTTTCAGCTCGCCCCGGGCGAGCAGCTCGGCGGTCGTCACGCTCCGCGGCGGTATCCGTTCTGGCGCGGACATACGTGTCCTTCCGGGTCGAGCGGGAGGCTGCACAGCGGGCAGGGCGGCCGGCCGGCGTTGACGACGTCGAGGGCCCGCTTGGCGAAGGCGCGGGCCTGGGCTCCGGTGAGGCGGACCCGGAGCATCGGCGGGCCGTTCTCCTCGTCCTGGAGGAGTCGCTCCTCGGCCTCGGCGAGGTCCTCGTCGGACTCCGCCTCGAGCTCCACGAGGGCCTGCGCCTCGACGATCATGCGCTGCTCGTCACCGTCCCAGGCCAGCGCCATGGTGCCGACGCGGAACTCCTCCTCGACGGGTGTGTCGAGGGGGGCGGTGTCGGACACCTCGGTGGGGGCCATCGCCGGGACCGGGGCGCTGCCGCCGGTGCGCCGGACGACCTCGTCGAGGAGTTCTTCCATCCGCTCGGCGAGTGCGGCGACCTGGGTCTTCTCCAGGGCCACGCTCGTCACCCGGGGCCCCGAGGTGGCCTGCAGGAAGAAGGTACGGCGCCCGGGCAACCCGACCGTACCGGCCACGAAACGGTCCGGGGGGTCGTAGAGGAACACCTGACGGGACACGTCCTGTCTCCATTGGATTCGGCATGAGGGCCGGCTGATCGCGCCGCCCCGCATCGGCTGCTGAGAACTTGCTGACAACTACTGCGCTGCTTCGACCGCTTCACCCTACTGCGGCCGACGATCACGGTGCGCCCGCGCCGCCCCCGACCGGGGCGTCGCCGCTCGGGGCTTCCTCGCGCGGCGCGAGGGACGCGAGATCACCGGTGTCCCCGAGTCGCACGAGAAATGGCCTCAAGCGGGTGTAACGGATCGCTGTGATGGAACACGGTTCAACAGAGATCCGCTGGAAGAGGTCGAGATGAAGTCCGAGTGCGTCGGCGACGAGCGCCTTGATGATGTCGCCGTGCGAGCACATGAGGTACACCGCGTCGCTGCCGTGGTCGCGCTCCACGCGCGCGTTCCACTCGCGCACCGCCTCGGCGGCCCGCGTCTGCATGGCCCGCATCGACTCGCCGCCCGGGAACGCGGCCGCGGACGGATGCGCCTGGACGACCTCCATCAGCGGCTCGTCCTTGAGCTCGGCGAGCTTGCGGCCCGACCAGTCGCCGTAGTGCGCCTCGCCGATGCGCTCGTCGCTGTGCGCGGGCACCTCGGGGCGGGCCTCCCGCAGCGGCTGGACGGTCTCCTGGCAGCGCTGGAGGGGGCTGGCGACGATCTCGGCGATCGGCAGCCCGGCGAGCCGCCCGGGCAGTGCCGCGGCCTGCTGGGTCCCGCGCTCGTCGAGGGCGACGCCGGGCGTCCAGCCGGCGAGCAGTCCCGCGGTGTTGGCGGTGGAACGTCCGTGCCGGACGAGGATCAGGGTGGGCATGCGGCCCAGGGTAGACGGACGGCCCGCGGACCCGGTGGGCGCTGTGGACAGCGGCGGCCGGAGTGCGACAGGACCCCAAGGACAGGAGAATACGCTCCGTGATCGTCGATTGCGCCATCTACCGGGACGGGAAGCGGACGGAGGGCCCGGACGACCTCTCCGACGCCCTCGCACAGTGCCGGGCCGAGGGCGACGCCTTCGTGTGGATCGGCCTGTACGAGCCCACCGAGAGGGAGTTCGACCTGGTCACCGAGGAGTTCGGACTGCATCCGCTGGCCGTCGAGGACGCCCTCAAGGCCCACCAGCGGCCGAAGCTGGAGATGTACGAGGACTCGCTCTTCATGGTCCTGAAGCCGGTGGCGTACGAACCGGAGAGCGATGCCGTCTCCTCCGGCGAGGTCATGGTCTTCCTCGGGGACTCGTTCGTGGTGACCGTGCGGCACGGCGAGGAGTCGCCGCTCGCGGCCGTACGGCGTCGTCTGGAGGCGGATCCCGAGATGCTGCGGCACGGGCCGACGGCGGTGCTCTACTCGATCGCGGACGCGACGGTGGACCACTACCTGGAGGTGGCGACCGAGCTGGGCACCGACCTGGAGGAACTGGAGGCGGAGGTCTTCTCGCCGCAGTTGGGCGGCTCCCGGAACACCGCCTCGCGGATCTACGCGTTCAAGCGGCAGGTGCAGGAGTTCCGCCGGGCGACGGTCCCGCTGGCGGCGCCGCTGACCCGGCTCTCGGGCTCGGGCCTGGCCACCGCGGCGGTACCGTTCGTGAACGTGGACGCCCAGCCCTTCTTCCGGGACGTCAACGACCACCTGATGCGGGTCAACGAGTCGGTGGAGGGCCTGGACCGGCTGGTGTCCGACATCCTGTCCGCGCATCTCGCGCAGATGAGCGTGCGGCAGAACGACGACATGCGGAAGATCTCCGCGTGGGCCGCGATGGCTGCGGTCCCCACGATGATCGCGGGGATCTACGGCATGAACTTCGACCACATGCCCGAGCTGCACTGGGTGTGGTCGTATCCGGCCGTGGTCGGGATCATGGTCGTGCTGGAGGTCCTGCTGTACCGGCAGTTCAAGCGGCGGGGCTGGCTGTAGCGCCGGCCCGCCGCCGTCAGGCGAATTCGGGCGCGGTGGTGGCGGGGCCGTTGAGGGCGCCACGCCGCTCCGGCATCTCCAGGGAGACCATCCGCCGCCAGCCCACGGCACGTTCGTAGCCGTACACGGCGTGGATGCCCGCGGCGAGCACGGCCGCCTTCGCGCGGGACCAGCCGAGGATGTGTCCCATGTGGGCCATCACGGCGAGGCTCACCTCCCGGTAGACGCGGATCTCGGCGTGGGCGCAGGTCCGCAGCGTCCGCTGGATCGCGCGGCCGTGGCCGGCGTGGGCGAAGCGCAGCAGTTCCTCGTGGCAGTAGGCGAGGTGGTTGTCCTCGTCGTTGGAGATCATCTTCACCGCGCGCCCGAGGTCGGGGTGGTCGGCGAAGTGCTTGCGCAGCAGGTCCATCTGTTCGGAGGCGCGCTGTTCCGTGACCCTGCTGTGGGCCAGATAGGTGACGACGTCCTGCACGGTGAGCGGCTGGTCGCCCTTGAGCCGCTCGTGTGCCAGGCCGATGCCGTGCCGCTCCAGGAGCATCGTGTAGTCGGTGTCGGCCGGGACGTCGACGGGTTCCAGGCCCCGCTTCTTCATGAGGGCGTTGAAGATCCGCCCGTGCTTGTCCTCGTCGGCGCCGTGGCGGGCGATCTTGGGGGCGAGCTCGCGTTCGCCCGCCGGGACCAGCGCGGCGATCCTGGCGTTCTCCCAGCCACCCTGCGACTCCCCGCTGGCGGCGATGGAACAGAAGAGCCGGTACGACTCGTCGTTGTCGAGGATCTCCTGAAACAGATTCTTGGCCGAAAGCATCTCTGACACCTCTCCGCAGGGTTCCGCAGAAAACGAGTCAAATGGGATGTCGGACAACCGGCAACCGATGTGTCGGACAAATCCGCCGAACGACGGACGGAGAACCGGGCCGGGGCGCGTAACCAAGGGGCCGCCGGCGCGTTGTTCCCCGTGACGGCCGTGGCGGGGAAGACCCCCGAGCCCCCACCACGGCCGCAGACTTCCTCCGGATCCGTTCCGGCGCGGTTACGCCAGTCCGGCGCGCTCCAGGGCGTCGGATCCGGCCCGCAGCGAGGCGATCCGGTCCTCCAGGGTGAAGCCCGCCGGAGCCAGCGTGAGCGTGGTGACACCGGCGGCGGCGTACGCCGTCATCCGGTCGGCGATGCGGTCCACCGAGCCCAGCAGGGTCGTCTGGTCGATCAGCGCGTGCGGGATGGCGGCGGCCGCGCCCTCCTTGTCGCCGGACAGGTACTTGTCCTGGATCTCGGCGGCTTCCTTCTCGTAGCCCATGCGCTGGGCGAGCTGGTTGTAGAAGTTCTGCTTGCGGCTGCCCATGCCGCCGACGTACAGGGCGGTGTACGGGCGGAACATGTCGGCGAGCGCGCTGACGTCCTTGTCGTCGCCGAGGGCGAGCGGCAGCGTCGGGCAGACGTCGAAGCCCTCCATCGTCTTCCCGGCCTTCTCCCGGCCCGCGCGCAGGTGCTTGACCGCGGTCTCCTCCAGGTGCTCGGCGGAGGGGAAGATGAGCAGCGCGCCGTCGGCGATCTCGCCGGTCTGCTCCAGGTTCTTGGGGCCGATCGCGGCGACGTACAGCGGGATGTGCTCGCGCTCCGGGTGCACGGTGAGCTTCAGCGGCTTGCCCGGGCCGCCCGGGAGCGGCAGGGTCCAGTGCTCGCCCTCGAAGGACAGCCGCTCGCGCGTCATGGCCTTCCGGACGATCTCCACGTACTCGCGGGTGCGGGCCAGCGGCTTGTCGAACTTGACGCCGTACCAGCCCTCGGAGACCTGCGGTCCGGAGACGCCGAGCCCGAGCCGGAAGCGGCCGCCGGACAGGGAGTCGAGGGTCGCGGCGGTCATCGCGGTCATGGCGGGCTGCCGGGCCGGGATCTGGAAGATGGCCGAGCCGACGTCGATGCGCTCGGTCTGGGCGGCGACCCAGCTGAGCACGGTGGCGGCGTCGGAGCCGTAGGCCTCGGCGGCCCAGCAGACGGCGTACCCGAGCCGGTCGGCCTCCTGGGCCACGGCGAGATTGTCCGCGTCCATTCCCGCGCCCCAGTAGCCGAGGTTGATGCCGAGCTGCATGGCCGATTCCCCTTACCGATCAGTAACGTCCCTTGGCCGAGACCCTAGCGCGCGTGCGTCCCGGTCGGGGAGCGGGACCTTCGGCCTGCACGGCGACTGCCCGGAACGCGGCCCGGGACTCCGCGGGGAACTGCGCTCGGGGCGTCGTGTGGGCCCCTGTCGACCCGATGCCCGTGCGCCCGCGTACGCCGGTCGCGACCCCGGTCCCGGTCCACGGGTCGTCACGTGCGGCGATCGGTGGGATCTCGGTTGTCCACAGGCCCCCACGCGGCCGGTTCCGGACAGTAATCTCGGCGTTCATGGAGCAGAGGCATCTCGGCCGTACCGGCCTGCGTGTGTCCCGGATCGGACTCGGCACCCTCACATGGGGCCGGGACACCGACGAGCACGACGCCGCGGACCTGTTGAAGGCGTTCTGGGAAGCGGGCGGGACCCTCGTCGACACCGCGGACGTGTACGGCGACGGGGAGGCCGAGTACCTGCTGGGGCGCCTCGTCGAGGGGCTCGTGCCGCGCCGGGACCTGGTCATCTCGACGAAGGCCGGGAGCGTGCCCGACCCCGAGCGCCGCTTCGACGGCTCGCGCAGCCATCTCCTGTCGGCCCTGGACGCCTCGCTGGCCCGCCTGGGCACGGACTACGTGGACCTGTGGCACGTCCACGCCTACGACCCCCACACGCCCCTGGACGAGACCCTGCAGGCCCTCGACCTGGCGGTCAGCAGCGGCCGCGCCCGGTACGCGGGCGTGTCCAACTTCTGCGGCTGGCAGCTCGCCAAGGCGGCCACCTGGCAGCTCGCCGCGCCCGGCATACGCACGCGCCTGGCCAGCACACAGATGGAGTACTCCCTGCTCCAGCGGGGCATCGAGCGGGAGGTGCTGCCGGCCGCCCTCGACCTGGGCGTCGGCCTGCTGCCCTCCTCGCCGCTCGGGCGGGGCGTGCTCACCGGCAAGTACCGGGCCGGGACGCCGACCGACTCACGGGGCGGCTCGGAGCATCTCGCGCCGTTCGTCGCGCCCTATCTCGACGAGACGGCGAGCAGCATCGTGGAGGCGGTGTCGATCGCGGCGGACGGTCTCGCCGTGACGCCGCTCCAGGTGGCGCTCGCCTGGATCCGCGACAGACCCGGGGTCGCCGCACCGATCGTCGGCGCGCGCAACGCGCAGCAGCTCACGGCCGCGTTGTCAGTGGAGACCCTTAGTCTTCCTGACGAGATCTGCCGGGCTCTCGACGACGTGTCGGCCCCGGTGCACCACTATCCCGATCACGACTGGAGCACGCTGTGAGCACGGAGCCCGAGACCACGGAGGACGCGGAGCCGGCGGCGCCGGGCGCGGACTCGACCGCGGGCGACCCGCAGGACACGGGCGCCGACGCGGGAGACGCAAGCACGCGTTCCGGGAACGGGGACGGGACCGCGCCCGAAGGGGCGGGGCCGGACGCCGGGACGGGCCCGGCTGCGGAGGCCGACGCCGACGCCGAAGCGGGCGAGGACGGCAGCGACAGCAGCGACGGAGAGGGTGCCGAGACGGCATCCGCCGCCGAGGCCGCCGCCGAGGCCGAGGCCGCCGCCCAGGTGTCCGAGGCGGCGGCCGAGTTGGCCGCCCAGCGGCTGGAGCGCGAGCGGATCGAGCGGCGGAAGGCCGAGAAGCAGACCCCGATCGAGGCCGGGACCAAGCTCAGCGGTACGGCGGCGGACCTGCTCGCCGCCGTACGGGCCGTGGAGAGCGGCGAGAAGCCCGTGGCCACCGCCTTCCGCGAATCGACTCCCGCGCCACGCCGGGTCGTCGAGGAGCCGGCGCGGCGACCGCAGCCCGTTGCCGCCCAGCCCGCTTCGCCGAGCGCCGCCGCCCCGCAGGCCGTCGACGCCGTTCGGACCGTGCTGGCCGAGGGGGGCGCGCCGGAGACGCTCGCGCCCCAGGTCGTCGCCACGCTGGGCGAGGGCGCCGACGCTCAGCTACGGCAGGATCCCTGGCAGTTGCTGCGGGTCGCCGGGGTGCGGCCCGAGCCGGCCGACGGGTTCGCGCGGGCGTTGCTCGGCGCGAAGTGCGGCCCGGACGACGAGCGTCGGGGCCGGGCGCTGACCGTGTGGCTCCTTGAGCAGGCCGCCGTGGCCGGGCACACCGCCCTGGACGCTCCCGCGCTCGTCGCCGCGCTCGCGCAGCGCGCCGTCCCCGATCCGGACGCCGCCGTACAGGCCGCGCTCGCCGAGGGCGACGCCCTGGTCTTCCAGGACGCCCTGGACCCGGCACCGGCCGCGCCACAGGACGACTCGGAGGAGCCGCAGGAGCGCCCGGTACGCATCCTCATCGGCCTGGAGCGGTACGCGCTGGCCGAGGAGAGCCTCTCCGACGGGCTGGGCCGGATCATGAACTCGGTGCCCAAGGCGGACGGTTCGGCCGCCGACTGGGAGGAGGCGGCCGGCGCCGCGCCCCGTTCCGCGGGCGAGCTGATCCGCGCGGCGGCCGCCCACGGCCTGGTGCTGCACACCGGCGGTGACGCCTCCCGGTCCGAGGTGGCGGCGCTGCTGCGCGCGGCCCGCGGCCTCGGTCTGCGCGGCTGGGCCGCCGCCCACACCGCCGGGGGCCGTGACGGTCTCACGAGCCTCCTGGCCGGACACGAGCAGGAGACAGCGGGCGACGGCGAGGTCACCGGCACCGCCACCGTCGACGGGCTGCTCTCCGGCGCCGAGGGTCCGGGCCGCGACGCGGACGGGGCTCTGGACCTGGACGTCCTGGTCGTCCTCGACGCGCCGCAGCTCGACGTCGAGACGGCGGCCGTACTCGCCGAGTCCCTGCCGGACGGAGCCCGCCTGGTGCTGAGCGGTGACCCCGGAGTGCTGTGGTCGGCGGGTCCCGGGCGGGTCTTCGCGGACCTGATCGCCGCCCGCGCCTGCCCGCAGGTGGCTTCCCGGACGCCCGACCCCGGGCCCGTGGGAGAGCTGGTCTCGGGTGTCGGCATCGGCGAACTCAACCAGGTGGAGGCGCCCGGCAAGGAGGTCGTGATCGTCCCGGTGCGCGACGCCGGCGAGGCGGTGCACCGCACGGTGCAGCTGGTCGCCGACTCGGTGCCGCGAGCGATCGGCATCCCCGCCGAGCAGACCCAGGTGATCACGCCCGGGCACGGCGGCGCGGTCGGCACCCGCGCGCTGAACACCGCCCTCAAGGAGCGGCTGAACCCCGGCCCGTGCCGCTTCGGCGGCTTCGACCCGGACGACCGGATCGCCTACTCCCCCACGCCGGGCCGCGTCCTGCAGGGCCGGGTGGTGAAGGCCGATGCCGACGGACTGCACCTGGAGTGCGCGGGCGAACGCGTCGTCGTACCGAAGGAGCGGGTCGAGCAGACCGTGCGGCACGGCTGGGCGCTCACCGCGCACCAGGCGGTCGGGCTGCGCTGGCCCGCCGCGGTCGTGGTGCTCCCCGGCGACGCGGCGGCGACCCTCACCCGCCCGTGGGTGTACACGGCCTTCGGACGGGCGGAGCGGCACCTGTCGGTCGTGCACGGCGTGGAGCAGGCGTTGCAGCACGCGGTGGCGGAGGTCCCGCAGAAGCCCCGCACCACCCGCCTGCCGGCCCTGCTGAAGGCCCAGACGCCGGCGGCGGCGGGCTGATCCGGGCAGCCACGCGAGCGTCGTCATGGCGTGAGCCCGCCCGGGTCCGGCCCTCGCGACGACCTGGGGCGACCACCTGGGGCAGGTCGTCCGTCCGCTCCGGGGGCCGGTGAACGGCCCGTGCGCCCGTTCGCCGGCGCCCCAGGAGATACCGCGTCAGCGCCGCTCAGCTCAGCTCAGCTCAGCTCAGCTCAGCTCAGCTGACGGAAACGGGGGTGGCGGTCACCGTGTTCCGGTGACCGCCACCCCCGTACCTGTCGGTGAGGTGCCGGCTCAGGTCTGTGCCGGGCCGTGCCTCAGCGATCCGCGTCCAGCCGATCCACCGGCTCCAGCTCCACGTCGGCGTCCAGGTCGTCCTCGAGGTCCTCGTCGTCCGACTCGTCGTCGAACACCGCGCTGACGTCGAAACGGCACACGACACGCTGCGGGTCGATCGCCTCGAAGGGGGCCTCCAGCCATTCGCCGGGCTCGGCGGATTCGTCGGCGGCGGTCACCCACAGGGTCGAGTCGCCCTCCTCCAGCCCGAACTCCTTGTGCCGGGAGGCGATCTCGTCCGGTTCGAACTCGCCGAACAGGACTCCGAGCGCCCCGTGCAGGGTGCCGGACGCCGCGTCGAAGCCCTCGGTGGCGGTGGCGCCGTCCTCCTCGACGGCCTCCACGCGCTGGGCCTGCGCCAGCAGTCGCTGTGGCTCCACCACCGAGTAGTCCCGGCGGATCACCACGCTCAGCGCGTTCGGCTCCTCCGGGCCGGTGTACGGAGGCAGCGTGTCGTCGCTGCCGGGGATCTCGAAGGGCGTGACCTCGTCATAGCGGTCGTAGAGGAGCTCGTCGTACTCCTCGGCCGCGGCGGCGAGCTCGTTGAACGCTTCGTATACGGCCGGGTCGTCGTCGCCCGTCCTGCGCTCGACCGCGGCCAGGTGACGGTCGAGAGCGGTCTTGACCGCCTCGGCGGCGGCTCGTACCTCGGCAGCGGTGGGCTGCACAGCATCAGACATAGTGCAGACGCTATCCGTACCGGGCCTCTGCCCGCACAATAGATGCGATGCCGGAATACGAATTTGTCGACGTGTACGTGCCTCGCGGGGTTTCCCGCAAGGAGACGACGCGCCTGCTGACGGACCATGCCGAGTACGGACACTGGGAGTTGGACCGCCTGAGTCTGCTCCGCGACGGCAGCCGCAGGGTGCGGCTGCGCCGGCGGATCATCCGCCAGGTGCGGGCGACGTGGTGACGTAGGACCGCTGGAACGGGAGGGGCCCCGCCATCGCGGGGCCCACTCCGTCGCGACGCCACCGGGGAAGTCGTGGCGTCTTGGTCACACCGGTGCCGTACGGGATCACACCCGTGCCGAGCGCGCCCGGCGGAAGAGCACGGCGCCGGCGAGCAGCGCGGCCGCTCCGGCCGGGACGACGGCACCGATGGGCAGCTCGCTGCCCGTGTGCGCGAGCTGCGCGGGGCCGTTCTGCGCCGTCTGCGGTGTCCGGACCGTGGACCGCGCGCCCAGGTGCGTCACCTGCGAGACGCCGGCCCGGTGCTTGCCGCCGCCGCCCGACCCGGACGTACCACCTGTCTGTCCCGGCGTACCCGGCTGACCAGGCGTTCCGGGGTTGCCCGGCTGACCGGGGTGCCCCGAGTGACCGTGGTGCCCGTGCCCCGGGTGACCGGGCTGACCCGGGTGCCCAGGCTGACCCGGGTGCCCGGGGTGACCCCCATGACCCGGGTGACCCGGCGTACCGGGGTGACCCCCCTGGCCGGGGTGACCGGGCTGGCCCGGATGTCCAGGCTGACCGGGGTGACCGGGGTGACCGGGGTGACCGGGGTGACCGGGATGTCCTTGACCCGGATTGCCGGGGTGACCGGGCGTACCGGGGTTGCCGGGATGGCCCGGGTGACCGGGCGTACCCGGATTGCCGGGGTGACCGGGGTGACCCGGCGTGCCCGGATTGCCGGGGTGGCCCGGCGTGCCCGGGTTTCCGGGGTGGCCGCCGCCGGGCGGGGTGGTGGAGTGGCTGCCGGTCGAGTCGTTGGCGCAGCCGTTGGCGGCTGTCGCGTTGCCGATCCCGATGACGTTGACGCTGTTGCCGCACACGTTGACGGGGGCGTCGACAGGCACCTGTACGTGGTTGCCGGAGCCGACGCCGGGTGAGCGGGTCGCGTGGCCGCCTGCCTGTGAGCCACCAGCGGAGTGGGATCCGCCGTAGCCACCGGACGAGCCGCCGCGACCGCTCTGGTTCGCGCACTTGTTGCCGACGGCCGGATTGAGCACCCCGACCACGCTCACCGTGTTGCCGCAGACGTTGACCGGCACGTGCACCGGTACCTGCACCGTGTTGCCCGAGAGCACGCCGGGTGAATCCGACGCCGATCCGTTCGCGCCCGTGTCGGCGTGCGCGGACACGCCGGTCACGGCGATCACACCACTCGCCGCGGCCACGGTCATCAGGCCTTTGCGGGTGACCTGTCGCATAGCTGTATCCCTGCCTCAGTCCTTGGGACGTGGACCATTCAGAACACGCGCACGCCCACGGGACGTGTGCGCGGAAAGCAGGTCGGCCCCGGAGCGCATGGCGCGCACTCCGGGGCCGACGAGCTCAGACCTTCACGAAGTGACCCTCATGAGGTGACCTCATGGGGTGCCCCGTCGGGAGACGGGGCACGACGTCACTTGTTGAAGCAGGTGTTGCCGAAGGCGGGGTTCAGCAGCCCGATCACGGAGACCGTGTTGCCGCAGACGTTCACGGGGATGTGAACGGGCACCTGGATGACGTTGCCGGAGACGACGCCCGGGGAGTGCACGGCGGCACCCTGAGCACCCGAGTCGGCGACAGCCAGGCCCGCACCCGCGAGAACCAGACCACCAGTGGCAGCCGCAGCGGCGACGACCTTCTTGATCATTATTCCTCCTTGTAGGCAAATGCGATCCCAAGTAGCTGATCGCAACACCTGTAACGAGGAAGGAGTAGTAGAGCTACGAGCTGATGGTCACATTCACCCGTGCCGGGCGATCTTCGTACGGGCGGGCGAATGTCGGCGTCAACGTCACGACGCGTCGATGAAGCGGTCCAGCACGCGCACGCCGAACTGCAGCGCGTCGACCGGCACCCGCTCGTCCACGCCGTGGAACATGCCGGCGAAGTCCAGCTCCGGCGGCAGCTTCAGCGGGGCGAAGCCGAAGCAGCGGATGCCGAGGTCGTCGAACGACTTGGCGTCGGTGCCGGCCGAGAGCATGTAGGGCACCGCGCGGGCGATCGGGTCCTCGGCGGAGAGCGCGGTCTGCATCGCGTCGACGAGGGCGCCGTCGAAGCTGGTCTCCAGGGCCTTGTCCGCGTGCACGTCCTCACGCTTCACGCGCGGGCCCAGGATGCGGTCGAGGTCGGCGAGGAACTCCTCCTCGTACCCCGGCAGGTAGCGGGCGTCGACGTGGGCGGTGGCCTGCCCCGGGATCACGTTCACCTTGTAGCCGGCGCCGAGCTGGGTCGGGTTGGCGGTGTTCTGCAGGGACGCGCCGATCAGCTTGGCCATGCCGCCGAGCTTGGCGAGCGTCTCGTCCATGTTCTCCGGGTCGAGCTCGGTGCCGAGGGCGTCGCCCAGCTCGTCGAGGAAGTGCCGCAGGGTCTTCGTCACGCGCACCGGGAACTTGTGCCGGCCGAGCCGCCCGACGGCCTCGGACAGCTCGGTGATCGCGTTGTCCTTGTGGATCATCGAGCCGTGGCCGGCGGTGCCGTCCACGGTCAGCTTCATCCAGTGCATGCCCTTCTGGGCGGTCTCGATCAGGTACAGCCGGAGCTTCTCGTTGACCGTGAAGGAGAAGCCGCCGACCTCGCCGATCGCCTCCGTGACGCCCTCGAACAGGTCCGGGTGCTTGTCGACCAGGTGCCGGGCACCCCACGTGCCGCCCGCCTCCTCGTCGGCGAGGAAGGCGAGGACGATGTCGCGCGGGGGCTTGCGGCCGGTGCGCATCCGCTCGCGCACCACGGCCAGCGTCATCGCGTCCATGTCCTTCATGTCGACCGCGCCGCGGCCCCACACCATCCCGTCGGCGATCTCGCCGGAGAACGGGTCGTGGGTCCAGTCCGCCGCGTTGGCCGGGACGACGTCGGTGTGGCCGTGGATCAGAAGTCCGGGCCGCGAACGGTCCTCGCCCTCGATGCGGACCACCGTGGAGGCGCGGCCCGGGTGGGACTCGAAGATCTGCGGCTCGAGACCGACCTCGGCGAGCTTCTCGGCGACGTACTCCGCGGCCTTGCGCTCACCCGGGCCGGAGTGGTCTCCGTAGTTGCTGGTGTCGATCCGGATCAGCTCGCGGCAGAGGTCCACGACCTCGTCCTGGCCCGTGACGCTGCTGGTCGTGCCGGTGTCGCTCACGCTGCTTCCTCCCGCTGTCGCCGCTGGTGGTCCCCCTCATCCTCCCTCTCCCACCCCTGTCTCCCCAAGGCAGGTCCCGGCCCGTCACACGCCGTTCACGCGGCGACGGGGGGTGATCGGGGCCCCTGGAAAGCCTGGTAATGTTTTCTCTGTCGCCGCGAGGGAAACCCCGCGCGACAAACACCTTGTCCGGGTGGCGGAATGGCAGACGCGCTAGCTTGAGGTGCTAGTGCCCTTTAACGGGCGTGGGGGTTCAAGTCCCCCCTCGGACACACAGAGGAGTGAGGGCCCCGACCGTCAGGTCGGGAGATC
>NZ_JBEZHO010000087.1:0-19268 GCF_040650615.1 Streptomyces sp. NPDC048643 | reverse complement strand
AGGCCGCCTACGAGGCCGAGGGCCGCAAGCCCATCGTCCGCTTCCGGATGCCCGACGCTGGCGTCGGGCCCCACCCATGTCGCGCTGTCGTTGCGGCTGTCTACCAGCGGTACCAGCGGCCACGCTTGCCGCCGCTGGCTGTCGGGCGGATCACGAAGCCGAGGACCCACACGATCAGCACGATGACGGCGATCCACCACAGTGCCTTCAGTGCGAAACCGGCACCGAAGAGGATCAGGGCGAGCAGAAGAACAAGAAGAATAGGAACCATAGTTATCAACCTCCGGACCACCGTGTGCCCGCCGGTCTGATCTTCATTCCTGCTGGTCTCCTGTTGTTCTGGAGGGTCCGAGGCGGCGAAAGCGTGGCGGTCTCGGACTGGTTTGAGGAGGCAATGCGTGGTGACACGGATGGCGTACTTGAGTTTCCGAGTGAGACAGGGGTGAGTGGTTGTGGCTGCGGACGAGAAGGCTCAGGCCAAGGGCGAGCAGGTCGAGGGCAAGGTCAAGAAGGTCGTCGGCGGTGCCGTCGGCAACGAGTCCCTGAAGGCCGAGGGTCAGGCCACGGAGTCGCAGGGTGACCTGCGTGAGGCCAAGGAGAAGGCCAAGGACGCCGTCCGGCCCAAGTAGGCACCCAGCACCCTTGATCCCGGCAGCCTGTTGGCTGCCGGGATCTGTGCTGCTCGGGCGGGCCCGGGGTCAGGCTGCTTGGACGAGTTCGGCCCGACCGAACAGAAGGGCGTATCCGGACGGGAGCCGGAGGAGGATACGGTCCAGGAGACCGGGGCCGGCGAAGTGGCCGATGACGGCGAGGACGGCTCCGGCGTCCCAGCGGGCCACCGCAGGAGTGACACCTGTGCGGGAGGCGAGGTCTTTGACGAAGCCCCAGCCGGTGAGCGGTTGAGATTCGGGCATCTGGCTGGTCAAGGCAGTGGCGGCCTCGTCGGGGAGGCAAGCGGCGAGGCCGGCGCGTTCGTCTCCGGCGAGGTGTCGGCCCGGGGCCTCCAGCACGGCGCGCGTGATGACCTCGGCCCGTTCACGGGTGGGATACGCGCCGTCGTAGCGGACTCTTTCCAGCATCTGGTGAAACGTCATGCCGGTCCGGGCAGAGTCCGGTTGACGCAGCTGAAGCATCGGAAGTGTGCCTTTCTCGTGCGAGGGCGGTTCTCGCCGGTAGGAAGAGCCGGCCGCGGTGAGTGCTGGGCCGGTGCGCTGTGACTCGAGCGTGCTGCGGGTTCAGGCGCGCTCGGGATGGCCGAAGAGGAGGTCGTAGCCCGGGGGGAGCTGGAGCAGGATACGGGCGGTGAGTTCCTCTCCCGCCGCGTCCGCGGCCACGCTCAGTACGGCGCTGACGTCCCAGGCTGCGGTCTGTTCGCTTGCTCCCTCGATCCAGGCAGCGGTCGCCCGGACGAATCGCTCTGGCGGCAGCGGTTCGGCGGACTGGAGCGGGTTGAGCAGGATCAAGGCGAACGTCTCCGGGAGCCGAGCGGCCAATTCGGTCCGGACCTCACCCACCAGATGCGCGCCCAGCAGCGCCAGCACAGTTCGCGCGGCCTGTTCGGCTTCCTGAGGCGTTGCGTACTGACCGCGTTCCTGCACGTGGTCGAGGAATGCTTCCCATCGCATGGCCACCACTGTCCCTTTGCGTGGTTGCAGGGAGGACATAGGGCGGAGGACGGGCTTCGAGGAGGCGGCTGCCCGTCCTCCGCCTTCGGTTTTGGCAGGGAGCCGGCTGATCAGCCGCTGATCTGCGTGCGCTCGGACGTGCCGCCGATCGCGATCTTGCGGGGCTTGGCGCGCTCGGCGATCGGGATCCGCAGGGTCAGCACCCCCGCGTCGTAGCCGGCCGTGATGCGCTCGGTGTCGAGGGTGTCGGCGAGGACCAGCTGGCGGGAGAACACGCCCAGCGGCCGCTCGGAGAGTTCCATCTGGACGTCGTCGGCCTTGGCCACGGGGCGGCGCTCGGCCTTGACGGTGAGCATGTTCCGCTCGACGTCGATGTCGATCGCGTCCTTCGCGACACCGGGCAGGTCGAGGGCGATCACGTACTCCTCGCCCTCACGATAGGCGTCCATCGGCATGGTCGAGGGCCTCGTCCAGGTGCCGGTTTCACCCGTGAGCTGCTGGGCGAGACGGTCGAGTTCGCGGAACGGGTCAGTGCGCATCAACATCGCGAAAACACCTCCACAGGTCTGGCAGGAACTGCCAATGCGCTTGGTCTGACACTGTTCTAACATGTCATCCAAACGATGACAAGTGATGGTGTCATCGAAAGGGTGACACCAGAGAGGATCTTCATGACTGCCGCCCCTGAGCCGCATGACCCCACTTCGTTCCTCGCCGCTGCAGCAGCACTGGACACGATCAGCGAGGCCGTTCGCACCGCCCGAGACGGGCAGACCGAAACGCACCCCCAGGCCGGACCTGCCAGCGCCGACCAGGCACTGGCCGCACTCCTGCTGCTGCGTGAGCTGCGCGAGGAACTCGCGGGATGGGAACCGGGACTCATCGAGGCCGCCCGGGCGGTCGGCTCAAGTTGGGCGGACCTCGCCCATCCCCTGGGTGTCGCCAGCCGCCAAGCCGCCGAACGGCGTTACCTGCGTGTACGCCCCGGAACGCCGGGCACCACCGGCGAACAGCGCGTGCAAGCCACCCGCAACAGCCGGGCCGCCGACCGCACCATCGCCACCTGGGCCCGGGACAACGCCGCCGAACTGCGCCAGCTCGCCGGCCAGATCACCGCGCTGACCGGCCTTCCTGCCAGGTCCCGCACGTACCTGGCCCGACTTGCCGAGGCCCTCGCCGACAACGACGCGGCCAACCTCATTCCTCCTCTCGCGGATGCGCACAGCGACCTCAAGGACCACCACCCCGGCCTTGCAGTCCGCGTCGCCGCCATCACTGACCACGCCGGCCAGATCCGCCAAGGCGGCGAGAACCGCAACTGAACAGGAGCCCACCCTGGCGAGCGGTGACGGGCCAAGGGCGAAGCCCGGCGCCGGACGGGCAATGCGCCGGGTGCCCCACAGGTACACACGAGGGGCTTGGCTTTCAAGGCGACGGGAGACCCCACGGCGCACGGGTGAGAACGCTCGCCACGGGTGGCAACGCATCGGCGAGTCATTCCAACCCTGATCGACCGGCGGCCGATCATGCGAGCGTCACGTCACCTCCCGCCCTGGCGGAGGCGACGCCCTGTCGCTGCGGTCAGCTCCGGCAGGACCAGGCGGTAGTTTCGCCGAGCTCTGTCGAAACTACCGTCCGCACACAGGCCCCCTACGGTCTGCCGATCGCTGAAGCCTCCGCACACGTCGCCTCCAGAAGCGTCGTATAGGCGGGGATGACACCGCCGTACGAGCTCACGCTCTCCAGTGACACCCCTGCCTCTCAACGCCCTCGATCGTCGCCAGCAGCTGATGCTCCGCCATCCCGTTCGGCGATTCGGGATGGCGGTTCACTGGCACGTGCACCGAGAACACCCGCGCTTCGCTCCTTCGCGCCTCGGCGTGGTCGCGTCCAGCCAGCCATCCGCGGGCGCCGCGACCGGAGCCAGGTCTTGGTTCATCCGGCATCGCGGGGATCCTTCCACCCCACCTGGGGGAGCGTGCGTGCTGTCCTGTTCGATAGCCGCGGTCAGGGGCGGGGTCACTCATGGTTGAGTCGTTGAAAAATATCGGCAAACGTGTCCGTCTCGATGAGGCCGGCGATCACCTGGGTGATGTTGTCGATGCCGGAGTCGCGGACGATCAGGCCGTCTGGGACCCAGAAGTAGGCGCCGCCGAGAGCCTCGCCGCTACCTGCCCAGCTCGCCATGAGGCGTTCGATCTCGGCGACCGTGAAGACCGTCGCGCTCCACTGGGAACCGTCGGGGAGGTGTACGAGGACATCGGCGTTGCACATCGCGTCCAGGTCCTTGACTCCGTTGGGTAGGAAGGATGCCTCGAAGGTGTCCGTGTGGACCTGGTACCAGGACTTGTCCCAGCCTCCTTGAGGACGCGGGTCATGAGCCTGCGGCAAGGCGGTCTGGCGGGCAAGGTGTCCCATCATGTGCTCCCAGCGTTCCTCGATCGCGAACCGCGCGGCCGGTCAGGCAGGAAAGGCATTCTGCAGCCCACGCCGTTCATTGGGCAGAGCCGGGGACTGGGGACCTGCTCCGCGAGCCTAGGCCGCGCAGGCCGTGGAGGAAGTGTGCCGCCCCCTTGTGCTCAGGGCCTCGCCAGAATCGAGAACTTCACGGACGCTCCGTGATCAATATCGATCAGTCCGGACGTCACCCGGACACTCTGCTGCGCGCCGACGCCATGCTGGGACAGAGCGATGGGGATGCTGGGCCCCAGGCCGATGCGTCGCCGCTGCGAGTTCAAGCGTTTTCGCCGACCGCCTCCGAAGTCCGCCTTACCGCGGCGGCGGTGAGGCGGGCCGAACTGAGCGGCCGGCGACTACCGGCCCGCAAACTCCGGTACCGGGTCAGCGATTCGGGACCGGATCCGTGGGGCCCGGTGGTCCACCCGCCGGGCCCCACGCACGCCACCGGTCACGGAAAGTTCAGGCCCACCGCATCCGTCGGAATGTTCCGCCCCGTCGAACAGCACGCCCCTCCCTGGACGACGACTCCGACGACGATGGATTGAACCGGGAGGCGCGAGGCCTCAGCCAGACACGGCAGCTCAAACGCAAGGACTGCTTCGGTAGGCCGCCCCGAGCGCCTCGCCGACGGCTCCAGGTGTGGCCAGCGCCTCGCCTGTTCTGGCGGCGGGGCCCTGATCACACAGCCCTCCCACGCGACTGGCTTGGTTAGCCGGGCGGCACGGAGCGCAAGGACGGCACCGCGGTGCACGTGGTCCAGCCGACGATCAGCAGCCCTGTGGGGAAAGCTGGATGTAGTAGACCGGCGTCCAGTTGGGGTGAGAGACGGCCCCGAGCACACCACTCTCGTAGCAGCCGATGACGCCACCGGATGCGTTGAGCAGTCGGAGTGTTGCTCCGCCGGTCTGCCGCTGGTTGAGCCACCCGGGGCCGATCCAGTCTTGAAGCTTGTACACGCCGTAGTTGTAGTACCACATGTCGAGCCACCCGTTGCCGGCCTTGATCCTCATGCATGCGTAGCCCGCCGCGCATTCTGGCGTACCGTCAACCGTTTGCCACTCGCTGAAATTGGGGTCCGGGTCACTCTGGGGGCCGCCCTTCTTCAGCGCGAAATCCGCGCGAGATGCGGGGACGGCCATGGCGGAGGCCATCTGTTCGGCCGAGAGTTGCACTCCGTGCAACTGGGTCACCGAGTCCTGCGGCGCGGCGGAAGCCGTAGCGCCCGCCGCTACAACCCCAGCGAGGAGAAGTGAAACTAATCCACAAATCAGGCGAAATGATCGAAGTCTGCGCATGAGTAACCTCCGGCTGTCCGTCATCGCTGCCTTTGGCTCAACGTAAGTGCCTCCCAGGGGGAGCCCCCGTCCTTTCGACGACGTTCGAAGCGTCAGCAGTCGGGGGAAGCGGCCTGTGGTCCGCGCGGGCGGAGCGGCCGGACTCGTCCAGGCGGCCGCCTCTGCTGGCCGACTGCCACGAATACCCTGCAGGTGCATGACAGTGCTCACAGGTCCGCGGCGTCCAGCAGGCGATGCAAGGCCCTCTTAGTGGGGTGCTGGCTGCGTAGCGCGTGGTAGCGCTTGGTAAAGGCTTCGCTCGTGCCCTGGCGGTCCGCGAGCACGGACAAGTCTGCCAGTAGCTGCACCGCTGCGGGGTAGTTGCGGCCATGCTGGTGCGCGATCATCTCGTTGATGCGGTTCCCCGCGGCCTTGGGATCGCGCTGGATTGAGACCAGCCGTCGCTGCTGTGCAGCATGCGCTGCCTGACGTTCTGCGTGCTCCCGTTCGGCTCCTTCCCGTGCCTCGCGAGTGAGACGCTCGGTGGTAGCAACGCACCTGGCGGCTCGGAGTTGGTTAACGGTGCGGCCAGGCTCGAGGGGGGCAGCTCCCGGGTGGGGCAGGAGGAACCGTCGGCGCAGGCCAGCGGCACCGCGGGGATCGTGGATGAGGCGTGCCGGCGTAGCCTCCCTGTCAGTCTCATGCGGTGTGTTCACCGGTGATTCGTGCGTGGCATTGACGGTGTCGGAGTTGGCCTGCGGGGAGGATGAGGATGCTGCGGCGATTAGGTCGATGTCGATGCGTAGGAAGGCGGCCAGGTCGGCGAGAGAGTCCGGAAGAGTGTTGAGGCCGGCGGGAAGCGCGGGCTCGACATCGTCGTCATCCAGTTCGTTGTTGTTCAGGCAGAGCAGCCAGGCTAAGGGCTGTCCCGTTTAAGCGTGTGAGCTGGGTCGTTGGCTAGCGGTACGGTCGTTGGGTGGAGTCCGAGAAGTTAGATGAGTGCCCGTTGCATGGGTCTGGCGCACATCCTGAGGTTCTGGTCGGGCGGCGGCTGCAGAAGGTCCTCGCCGCGTGGCATCGGAGCGGAGATGAGGAAGCGGAAGATCCGCTGGATGTGTGGTTGATCGACAGCCAAGGCAGTTCCACGCACGTCACGACCGGCTCGGACTGGTGCCTGATCGTGGAGTCCTCGAGCCCGCACGAGGGCTACAACATGGGCGGCTGGGGGCACGTCGAGGTCGCTCCGGTTGGTGATCGGACGCCGTTCGCCGTCTACCTCGGAGAGGACGTCCTGGCGGTGAGGGAAGAGTTCGAGCCGAAGACCGGCCGCATCGCACTTGAGATCACCTTCGCGTCTGGCCGGGTTCGTTGCAGGAGCTGGGCTGGGGATCTTCGTCTTTCCGAGTAATGCTTCGCGCGCAGTTCCACGTGGTCACGATGTGATGATCTTGGCGTGGCAGGTGTGATCACGGCGTCCGAGCCGTCCTGGAATTCCCGTTCACCGGGCTGAGCCCGCGTTGTTTCGGACGGTTGGTAACCGCGCTGCGGCGCGAGGGTGCGGAAGCGGTACGGCGGGGACGGCCGTGGGGCCTGACACTGGAGAACCGGGTGCTGCTCGTGGCGGCATACTGGCGAACGAACTTGACGATGCGCCAACTCGCTCAGTTGTTCGGCGTCTCGAAGTCCGCAGCCGACCGGATCATCGGTCATCTTGGCCCGCTGCTCGCGCTTCAGCCCAGACAGCGTTTCGCTAAGGACGCCGTCCTCATCGTGGACGGCACTCTGGTGCCCGCACGCGACCACCAGGTCGCAGAGCAGTCCAAGAATTACCGGTACTCCACCAACCACCAAGTGGTCATCGACGCCGACACCCGTCGCGTCGTCGTGGTCGGCCGACCGCTGCCAGGCAACCGCAACGACTGCAGAGCCTGGGAGCAATCGGCGGCGAAGGCCGCTGTCGGCAAGACCATGACGATCGCCGACGGCGGCTATCCAGGCACCGGACTCGTGATGCCGCACCGCCGCCGGGCCAGCGAGGAGCTGCCCGACTGGAAACGGCAACACAACCGCTCCCACAAGCAAGTTCGGGCCCGCGTAGAGCACACCTTCGCCCGCATGAAGACCTGGAAGATCCTGCGTGTCTGCCGACTCAAAGGCGACGGCGTCCATCACGCAATGCTCGGCATCGCGCGCCTACACAACCTCGCCCTCGCCGGATAAGTGCAGCAATAGCATCGCAACCGGCCTTGCCGCGACCGGCTCCAAGATCGTTACGGGACAACCCTTAGGGGGCCTGGTCTGAATCGTCGGTCAGAGCAGCCGCGGTCAAAGTGAGGTGCTGCACCAGGACCGCGGCTGCGGTATCGGCGTCGCGGGCCAGCACCGCCTCCTCCAGCCTGCGGTGTTCCCTGGCGCCGTCCCGGTCGGGGTTGCGGTGCGCCGACCAGCGTCGGGCCAGTTCACTCTGGGTCCACAACCGGTCGAAGGTCTCCAGCAGTGCGCGGTTGCCACACCCTTCCAGCAACGTGCGGTGGAAGGCCCTATGAGCCTCGGCCCAAGCGCTGGTGTAGTAGTCGCCCTCCTCCGGCGCGTACGCCGGAGTGCGCACCAGGCGATGGTGGGCGGCCCGTACGCGGGCTTCCCAGTCGACGTCGCCGCGCTCGATGGACATGCGCAGTACGACCGGTTCGACGGTCCGGCGGGCTTCTGCGATCTCCTGCCAGCGGCGGTCGGAGAAGGACGGGACGGCGAAACCACGGTTGGGCAGCCGGTCGGCGAGCCCCTCGCCGACCACTCGCACGAGCGCCTCGCGCACCACAGCCAGGCTCACGCCCTGTTCCCTGGCAAGATCTTGCGGCTTGAGGGGGGCGCCGGGGGAGTGGTCCCCGCGCATGATCGCGTCCCGCAGGTGTGCGTAGACCTGCTCGGAAAGCATCTGCTTCCCCGGCGGGGTCGAGGAGTGCGCCGTCTGAGTCATGCTCCCATCCTAGACGATCCCCCGGATAATCGATTATTCATGTTACTGTCGATTCAGCAGTCGATGAAGTCGTTCTCGTCCGGAAAGGACAACCGCTGTGCCTGACAACGACCCCTTTGCCTGCCTCCCTCAGGCGGCTTCGTTCACCGTCACCAGCACTACCGTCACCGACGGCGCCGCGTGGCCGCCCGAGCAGTGCTCCTCCGGACTGCCGGGCGGGAAGGACATATCGCCGCAGCTGTCCTGGAGTGGTGCCCCGGACGGCACCAGGAGCTATGCCGTCACCGTCTACGACCCCGACGCCCCCACGGGGTCCGGGTTCTGGCACTGGGCGGTCGCCGACATCCCCGCCACCGTCACCGAGCTCTCCGAGGGCGCCGGCGATGACACCGGCTCGCAACTGCCAAAGGGTGCCTACCAGTTGCCCAACGATGCGCGCGTGCCCCACTACATCGGCGCCGCCCCGCCAGCCGGACACGGCCAGCACCGCTACTTCATCGTGGTGCACGCCCTCGACATCCCCGCCACAGGCGTTCCGGCCGACGCCACACCGGCCGTCCTCGGCTTCACCATGGCCGGTCACACCCTCGGACGCGCCGTGTTGATCGCCACTGCCGAAACGTCCGCCTGACAGCGCCGTCCAACTCCCGGAGACCCCACCGTGATACACCTCGACGCCCTTCCCGACGGAGCCCGCACCGGCGACGGTCCGATAGACCTCAACGCCGTCCGTGACGTCAGTGGCGCCGTCAGCGCCGCCCACCTGTTCATCTACCTTGTCCCCGAGAGTGCCGAGGAGGCGGCCGGGCTCGGCGTGACGGACCGCGGGCCGGCATATCTGGCCTTCCGGTCGGCCGCGATGGGCGCGGTCCCCTGGCGCGTCACGCTCGCGGCCTTCTACAACTTCAGCCCGAGGGCAGTGAGGGCCATGGCAGGCGTATGGGACGCCGCGTCGCCCGAGCGGTGGCAGGCCGCCCGCTTCCTGGCCGCCGGACGGGCGATGCGGCGTGTCAACGTACATCTCGCGGACGACCACCTCGCCGAGGGACGCTCGCTGATCGACCCGGTCATCGCCGGTGCGGACTACGCCGGCAAGGTGCTCGCCGCCGCGAACGCCTCGGTCGCGCTTCCATCCGATCCTCTTGTCGCACTGTGGCAGCAGATCACGGTGGCGCGCGAGTGGCGCGGCGACGCCCATCTTGTCGTACTCGCCGACAACGGCCTCGGGCCATGTGATTGCCTTGTTCTGCACACCGCGACAGGCCGCCTCCCGGCACCTCTCGCGCGAGCGACCCGTCAGTGGGATGACGAGGAGTGGAGGGCGGCGACGACACGTCTCGTCGCGCGTGGCTGGCTCGACTCCCACGGCGTTGTCACAGACGCCGGCAGTGCGGCACGCGAGCGCATCGAAGCGGAGACGGACGAGCACTGCGCCGCGCTATGGGCGCCGATCGGCACCGCGGGTGCCCGCCGCTTCGCCTCGCTCATCACGCCGATCACCAACGCGTTTGCCGCGGCAGGGACGTTCCAGGCCGTCAGTTGATCGGATATGGCTGTCCGATGACTGACTATCGGTGTGATGTGGAACCGGATCGTGCTGTTGATGCCGGCGATGTGGTTCGCGGGCGACGAGGGGCGTCTACTCGCACACTCTCGATCTCAAGCACGACCAGGTGGTCTGGTCGCTGCACTTCGCTCGGCAGTAGAACCGGCTGGTCCTCGAGCGGAGTGTCGGTGATTCGGACGACGCCTACACTTGCAGGCTTTCGCAGACTGCTCGAGCCAGCCAACTGTGAGTCTCATGGCTGCCCGACTCGGGGAAGGCGGCGACTGGCCGCAACTCTTCAAGTTGCCTCCCACACGTGGGTCAGCTCCGCCGGATCGCCGCGGTCACCCGGTGAGGCGACCTGCTGTCGGGTCTCTTGCACCCGCAGTATCGCTTGTACGCGCGCTGCGTTTGATGCGATGTTGAAGGGACCGCAGCAGCCGGCTCCAATGGCGCCGGTGGGCAGGGGAGATGAGGCTGAGGCGGGACGGCCATGCCGTGCGAGGCACCTGAGCCGTGAAAGCACGCCTCCCCGCGGCGTAACGACCGGCGTGGTTGGGAGAGCGGGCGATGCACAGCACCAGCAGGTTGCGGCTCAGTCTCTAGCGGGTTCTGGCAATGCCCGGGAACGGCACTTGTGTGAGGCTGCGGGCACACGAAACACCTTCGGACTGCGGGGGTGGTTCCGCCGCGATCGCTCGGACGTCCCCGCGGAGCGGCTGAATTTCCAGCACTCAGTGCCTGGGGTCGTCGACGTGACAAGGATGAGTGGGATTGAGCATTCCGAGGGTGCGGGCCCCCAAGCATCGCGATTGGAAGCATGCTCAGATCCATGGCCAGCGCGCCTGGGTCAGCGAGTCGACGGGGACGGCGTCGAATTCGGACGGCTCAACCGGTCGTGGCTGCGACCGGATTGGTCTCAGGTGAGCGTCGGCGGGCGAGGACGAGCCAGAGCCGGTCGAGTCGATGACTGGTTTCCGGAAAGGCCGCGTCCCGGACTTGAACGAAGAGGAGCCGACAAGCAGGTGCGAGTCGCACCAGTACCACGTGATCGGCCATTAACCCTGAGCCCCTGCCACAACTGGCGCCAGACTGGCCGGGCTCTCACAGGACTTGTTTGACCTGCTGCGGACCGGCACTGTCGCCTTGAGCGCGCAGGCCTCCTCGCCTGACCGTGCGCACGATCGTTGCCTGGCCGCCGACTCGGATCCGGTGTCCAGTGCGGTCGCGGTGGGCGGTCGCTGTGATGGTGGACGGGCTGCCGAGGTGATCACCCATGTCGACAGTGAGGCGGTGTGTGCCGAATCCGGCAGCGTGCGCTGCCAGGCAGGGCGTGCTGTTGGCGATGTCCTCGGGGACGCCGATCGACGGTGCAAACATCCGGGCTGCTGCTCGTCCGTGTCGGTCCGGGGGCGAGTAGGCGTAGCAGCCCAGGAGGCCGTAGCTGTCACAGGCTGTGCGTAACAGGGTTAATTGCACGGTCTGGTGACTGCCGCAGTTGTTCATGCCGGGATCTTCCTACACCCGCCGAGCCGAAAGGGAACCGTCTACAACGATCACTCACCGTCAACGTGGGCCACTGAACCGACGGTGCCTCAGAGGCGGGTTTCAAGCCGCCTAAGTGAACGTACACTCGGCCTATGGGTCGCACACGTGCCGTGAGGGAGTGCCTGCAGCAGGCCACCGGTACGCTCTGTCCGGCCACTTCGGGTCCGGCGGCCGTCGGCTTGGCGACCGCAGCCGACGTCCAGGCGCCGCAGACCGGCCGCAGCGCGTTGCACGGCCACGGCTAGCGATCCTCACAGCCCCTGAACCCGGCTCGCTGCACTTCCAAGAACACCGTAGGACGTCCCCTGCAGGGCTGAGCCGTCGCATCCGGCTCTCATCGGGCATGTTCCCGCCTATTAATCCACGTCATCACCGCAGCTCCGGCGCTCTGCCAGTGCTGCCGCCTGGCGACGGCCGCGCGACCGGGCCGAGCCACCTTCGAAGGAATCATCGTGAAGCTGAGCGAGCTGCTGGCCGGACAGGACCACCACATTCTCCAGGGCGACCCGGAGACGACATGGATCACCGCGGGAACGACCTTCGACGCCGACCGGGTAACGCCGGGCTCGCTGTTCATCGCGGTGCCCGGGCACCGCGAAGGCGGTCCCGGCTCTGTCGGACCGGCCCTCGCACGCGGCGCGGCGGCGGTACTCGTCGACGGCGCGGCACCCCGTCTCCCGATGGTGGCGGCGGGTGTGTGCGCCGTGCGGGTGCCGGACACCCGGACGGCAGCCGCGGTCGTCGCCTCCCGCTATTTTGGCGAGCCGGGGCGGCAGATGGACATGGTGGCGATCACCGGTACCAACGGGAAGACATCGGTGTCGTACATGGTCGAGTCGGTGTTGCGGCTCTCCGAGGGCGCGACGGTGGGGGTCATCGGGACGGCCGGCAGTCGGATCGGCGACGAGCCGATCTTGATGCCGCGGTCGGTACTGACCACGCCTGAGTCGCCGGACTTGCAGTACCTGCTTGGCTGCATGCGCGACCGCGGGGCCGGCAGCGTGGTGCTGGAGGCCACGTCGATGGCCCTGCTGACGCACCGGGTGGACTGCGCGTTCATCGACGTCGGGGTCTTCACCAATCTGACGCAGGATCACCTGGACGATCATGGAACGATGAAGAACTACCGGGACGCCAAACTTCGCCTGTTCCAAGGCTTGTGCCGACGCGCGGTGGTCAACGCCGACGACCCGGTGGGCGCCCGGATCCAGGCGATGATGCCCGGCGCGGTCACCACCTACGGCCTCGACGCCGAGGAGGCGGACTACCGGGCCACCGACCTCGCCGTGGATGCTTCCGGCACGCGGTTCACCCTGCACCACGACGGCCGCAAGTATCCGGCGGCGATTCCCATACCGGGCCGGTACTCGGTGGCCAACGCGCTGGCCACCGTGGCGGCCTGCCACGCCCTGGGGCACGACCTGGGCGGTCTGGTCGCCGCGCTCGACCGGATGCCCCCGGTCCCGGGCAGGTTCGAACGCTTTCAGACCCCGCGCGGGACATCGGTGATCGTGGACTACGCCCACTCACCGGACTCCCTGGACAAGGTTCTGACCACCATCCGGGGCTTCGCTCCCGGCCGTGTCATCACCGTCTTCGGTTGTGGCGGGGACCGTGACACCACCAAGCGGGCCGAGATGGGCGAGATCGCCGGGACCCACTCCGACCTGTGTGTCCTCACCTCCGACAACCCCCGCAACGAAGACGCCGAGGCGATCCTGGACCAGATCACCCCAGGTCTCATGGCAACCGGCACACCGTTCGAACGGTGTGCGGACCGCCGTCACGCGATCGCCTTCGCCTTGTCCGCAGCAGGCCGGGACGACATCGTCCTGATCGCCGGAAAGGGCAGCGAGCCGCACCAGATCGTCGGTGAAGAACTCCTTCCCTTCAGCGACATGGCAACAGTGCGCGAACTCGCCCGGGCATAGCGGAGTCTGTCCCGCTTCATGACACAAAACTGTCTGGCGGCGGGCAACACTTGGCAAGACTTCCCATGCGTACTCGTTGCCATGGCTGGGTTGCGGGTCGCCCTGCCAGGTGGTGACGATGGCGCGAACTGGAGGCAAGTCCGCGGACAAGCCGACCGTCAAGGAGGCTGAGGAGCGGATCGAGAAGGCCCTTGCCCCGCCGACCAGACAGGCGCGCGTCACCTGGCGGAGACCACCACCAGCGGGCGTCTTTCCGGCTGCACGTCATCCTCGACGCGGCCTCGCGGGCGGCCGGCGCCCCGGTGGAGGTCCTCGAGACCATCAACGCCTTCTGCCGTCCGGCCTGGTCGTCAAGGAGGAGGCAGAAGGGGGCCGAGTAGCGGTAGGAAGGTCCCGGGCCGCCTGGTGGGTATCGCGCGTCGGGCAGCGGCCCTTCGCACTCGCGGCTGACAGAAGCCGGTGCCCCCGGAGCGGGGCGGTCATACGGGAGCCCTGAGGGTGTCCCTTCTCCGCGCTGCGTCTGCTGCTCGTTCTCGAATACCGTCAGGGCTTCGTTGACTACCCGTCGCCAGCTGCGCGCGACCCCTCCGTGTTCGCGTGCCAGTTCGGCGGCGAACCCGCACCGCAGGGCGCCTTCTCGGCGTAGTACCTCCAGCACTACTCCCACGGCGCGGTCGCGTTGCTCGCGGCCGGGGCCGCCTCCGCGTGTTCCCTGGCCGTCTCCCGGGCCTCGGCCTTTCCCCGGATGCGCGGTGCCGACGTCCCGCTGCCAGGCCGCCCAAAAAGCCTGCACGGCCTGCTGGTCGAAGTAGTTCCGGCGCTGCACGGTGCAGGCCACCTCGGGGTGGCGCAGGTGGTGCGGGTACCGGTCCCGGTCGGTGTACCAGTGCAGGACCGTGGATGCGGCCGCACCTGTGTGATGGATGATCCATGCCCGGCTCACGACCCATCGGTCCTCGTACACCCGTCGCATCCGCTCATCGCTCACCGCCACCGATGTTCCGCCTTCCCTTTCAGCACGCCTCGTCGAGGCGCAGCAGCCCAACAAGTCTGCCGGTCCACGGGGTCGCTGCGGGGGAGAGAGCAACGCACTGCCGAAACCAGCGCCGCTTGAGCTTGCGCCGACGCCAGGGAATGGGTTGGGGGCCCGCTCCCGTTGGTGCGCGCACGGGAAGGGGCCCTCAAGGACTGCGCGGCGGACCGGGGGAAGTTGCCTGCGTGCTGTCTTCGTCAACGACGCAACGGTCAGCCGGATACGCCGCCTCTCATCGACACTGGTGGCCGTCGGCTTCCGCCTCTTCACCGTGGCCCTGTTACTCACTTTCGGGTGACAGACGGGCGTTCTGTCGAGGCGCAGGGCCGACCGACCGGGTGCTGCGCCCAGTCCTCCCAAAGGTCGACTCCCTGTCGCTTGGTTCGCGCGACCCTTCATGACATAGATGGACATTGCAGGCGAGTGTCACGGTGGTGTGGGCATCAGGCAACGTGTCCCGAGCCGTATTCACATTGAGTCATCTGGGCGGGCAGGGTGTGAATGCGCGGCCGGCCGGCCGCCACCCGCACACCGCACAAACCAACCGCTCGCAGGGCCTGTTGGACCTGTGCCGCACGATGCAGGGGGAAACCTGTGACCGTATCCACGACCGCTCGCCGTCTGACCGCCGCTGCGCTGACCACCGCGGCGATCACGGCGGCGATCGCCGTGCCCGCCTCCGCCGCTGACCACCGCCCGCACCGCCAGTCGGTGGAGATCACCAGCGTCCAGTACGACTCGCCGGGCTGGGATAACCGCTCCAACCGCTCGCTGAACGCCGAGTGGGTGGAGATCACCAACTACTCCCGTCACAGCGTGAACCTGGACGGCTGGACCCTCGCGGACGAGGACGGCCGAACCTACACTTTCGACCACTACCGCCTCGCCGGCCGCGCCACCGTCCGCGTCCACACCGGCATCGGCCTCGACACCCGCCGCGACGTCTACCAGGACCGCCGCAACTACGTGTGGGACAACCGCTCCGACACCGCTACCCTGCGCAACGACCACGGCCGCCTCATCGACGAAGCATCCTGGGGCCGCAGCCACCACGGTCACCACCAGCACTGACCACACGTAAACGGAGTGCCTCCGCCACGGATCCCGGAGGCACCCGCCCGTCATGCACGCGGCGGGGCGGCCGGGCCATGCGCCGGGCCGCCCCGCCGTGGTGTCACCGGCGCCGTCAGGCACGCACGGACCAGGCTGCGCTTCCGGACTGTTCATAGTCGGCCTGTGGATTTCTGATAGGCCAGGCGAACTGGGCTGTGGCGTGCGACGTTGCGGTCTAGGCTCTGTTCACGTTGCTTGGATGCGCACGGGCGTTGTCGTCTCCGTGTGGTTATCCGAGGCCCATTCTGTAGTGGAGTTCGAAGGTGCCCGCGCGGTGGCTGAGCTGACCCTGAAGCGTGTCGGGCGTCGCCGAACACAGTGGAGCCCTTGTCCGCGTGAGCGCGGACAAGGGCTCCACTGTGCAGGGGTGCTGTTCCTACCTGATGCCGAAGGCGCGGATCAGGGTCTGGCTGACTCTGTTGCCGTGGACGTCCCGTGCAGACGTGCGCAGGCTGACGAATTTGGCCTTGGAGGGCGCGTCAAGCGATGCCTTCCATGTTGTATGTGACTGGCGCAGGCTTGACGTGTGCCAGGTGGCGCTGTCGTCGTAGGAAACGTCCAGACGCACGGTGTGAATGGCGCCCGCTCCTGTCGCACCCTCGAACTGTGACGGCGTGATGCCCAGCGGGGTTCGTCGGTCGGCCTTGCCGGAGAGGTCTGTGGCTACCGCGTAGTCCAGCTGAATCAGAGGCAGGGGGCTGCGGGCTTCGGAGTTCGTGGAGCTGGAGTTGAACGCCCATTCGGTGAGGGTGCGCGTGGAGTACGGCCGGTTGGCCTGGTCGCGATTTCCTTCGACCACGACCTTGTACGGCAGCGGCGCTGGTGACAGATCGTCTGCGTTGACGAACTGTTCGTCAGCGCTCTCACCAAGCAGTCGGCTTCCCTGATAGAGGGAAACCTTCGACGTGTTCCCGGTGGTCCAGACGACACCAACGTGGCCGCCGGAGTCGCCCCAGGCAGGTACGGACGATGTGCTGATCACGTCGCCGACTCTGAAGGGTGCCGGATGGACGTCATCGCTGAGGAGCCGAGGGTGCTGAATTGGGGAGAACCAGGTTTCGGAAGATATGTCGCGCTCTCTGTAGGCGCGTGGCGTACCCGCTTGACCGAGGTCGTGTGTACTGGCAGCTGAGACCCAGAGGATTCCGGCGCCAGGACTGACCCAGGAAGTGACCTTGCCCTGGGCAGAGACTGGAGTCGACACGCCGTTCATGGGCTGGTGCGTCTCGGGAGCCAGATCGTCGCGTCGTTGCAGTGCCTCCCCCTGGCTTGAGGCGTTGAATGATTCGTCGATCCTGGCGAGTTCGCTTGCCGCCGGCCGGTAGGTGAGAGTACGGGGAACTGCGCCGTTGTAGTGCCGGACCAAGTCGTAGAGATAGCGGGCGTGGGGGTGCGAGACGACCCTCAGCTGCTGGGCCCGGAACTTCGTGATCTGCCGCATCAGGCGGACGCTGTCGTCTGTGCCGAGCGAGGCCACCGGGAGAGGCAACGCCACCGCCGCTCTAGCCTCGGGCTGAAGGTGTGGCTGACGACGGTGGCCGTCGAGCTCGGCGGCCGGCCCGGCGAGCGGCTGTGCCGCAAGCTGAAGCTGGCGGCGGGCCGGACCCGCCTGGTGGGGCTGCTGGAGGAGCCGCCACAGCCGGAGTGGGCACCACGGGTCCTCGGGGTGGACGGGTTCGCCTTCCGCCGCGGGCGTCGGTACGGCGACGTCGAGGGAGGTCGGGTGGTCGACGTCCTGCCCGACCGCACCTCGGAGACTTCGCCGCCTGGCTGACCGCCCACCCCGGAGCGGAGATCATCTGCCGCGACCGAGCCAGCTCCTATACGAAAGCGATCAAGGAAGCCGCGCCGGACGCCCTGGAGATCGCGGACCGCTGGCACCTGCTCCAGAACCTCTCCGACGCGGTCGAGAAGACCTGCCATCAGCACCGACCGTGCCTGAAGAAGCACGCGGAACGGGGAGGCGACCGCCTCATCCGGATGCCGCTCGTGGACGCCTTGCCGCCCACGCGCATCGTGCACCGAGTTCTCCATCATCACGCCGAGGTCAAGCGCATGGTCGCGGTCGGCCACCCGCTCAGTGACATCGCACGCCGCCTCGGTCTCGACCGCAAGACGGTCCGCCGCTACCGCGACACCAGCCTCGACCACCTCCTCGACAGCGCCCGCGACCGCCGCCCCGAGAAGTTGCACGCCTTCAAGCCCTTCCTCCAGCAGCAGTACGCCGCAGGCATCACCAACGGCCGCACGCTGTTCCAGCAGATCCGCGAGCGCGGATTCCGCGGCGGCTACTCGACGCTCACGCCCTACCTGCGAACCTGAAAGCCGGCACGGCCCCGGCCGCACCAGCGGAGATCCCGAGCCCGCGCCGGATCACCTCCTGGATCATGCGCAACCGTGAGCGCCTCAGCACCCAGGAGGTCGAGCACCTCGACCAGGCCCGCCTCGCGTGCTCGGACATCGCTCGGGCCTGCGACCTCGCCCGGGCCTTCACGGACTTGGTCCGCAACCGCCGAGGCCAGCCGCTGCCTGCCTGGATTTGTCAGGCCGAACACTCCGATGTTGCACCGGTCGCCAAGTTCGCCACGTTCCTCCGCCAGGACTTCGATGCCGTCACCGCTGGCCTCGCCTACGAATGGAGCTCCGGCAAGGTCGAGGGGCATGTCAATCGGGTGAAAACGATCAAGAGGGCCATGTATGGACGGGCCGGTTTCCGACTACTGCGAACCCGAATCCTCGCCGGTTCATAGCCGGTTGGTCAGGGAGTCCAACCGGCAACCACCCGCTCCGCCACCGAGAGGTCCGTCCCGCAGTTTGGGCAGGCGGCCCGTCCGAACAGGTACGGAATGCCGTGGGCCAGGCTCCCCTGTCCGTCTGCCATCGCTCGCACGAACAGCCTCCGGGGCAGCCCGTCCAAGTCTTGGGTTCGCACCGGTTGGAGGGGCGACCTCTCCACCTCTCGCAACGCGTAGTCATCGCTGCAGCAGAAGTAGTCGTCTGGTCCGATCACGACGAAAATATTGACGCCGCAGTACGGGCAGACGACCTCGTACTCCCCGGTCGGCAGACCGTCCAGGCAGCGATCCCAGATCTCGACGCCCTCGAAGGAGAGCAGGGTCTGCAGCAGGTTCACGTACTCCTCGGCCTCGACCGCCCGGCTCAGGTGGCGATCGGTGAGACGGTGCAGAACCCCGAGCGGGGCCGAGTAGACCGTCAGAGGGCTGTCGGGCTCCGACAGCCCAGGCGAACAGGCAGCTATCGCTCCGGCTGCCAGCAGCACCCAGGTGAGATCCTCCGGGCTGCGGGCACTCGCGATCTCGGCCAGCCGTGGAAGAGCTGCATAGCTGGCCGGGAAGGCTATGTCCAACTGCGGACATAGATGGTCCATCAGCTCGGACCACACACCACTCGGATCGGCCTCGAACCGATCCAGAAGGCCAGGCACGTGTTCCGCGGAACCGCACGCGTCGGTGAGCGTCGACCAAACCGTCATGCAGTCATCCAACCAGGTGGCTCCGGACGGACTGGACCGGGTCGACCGACTCCAAGATCCTTCACGGAACTGCGGTCAGAACCAAATTCAGCGAGACCCATCAGCAGGGCCAGGCATGATCCAGATCCACCACCAGTCAGGTTTGTAGTCGGGTATCTCCCGGCGGGGGATATACGGCATCTGATGCCCTGTGAGTTACGGGGCCGTCTCGTAGGTGACGGACTCCTGTCCACACCCCGCCGCGAGCTCAGCGAGTGCCGCCCGTTCG
>NZ_JBEZHO010000086.1:0-19276 GCF_040650615.1 Streptomyces sp. NPDC048643 | reverse complement strand
CGCACCGTCAGACCACGGTCGGTGAACGGACGCAACACCTCGTAGGCCATCGCCGGACCCAGGTCCGAACCACCGATACCGATGTTCACCACATTACGGATCGGCCGCCCGGTGTGACCGGTCCACTCACCCGACCGCACCCGCCCCGCGAACCCGGCCATCTTGTCGAGCACCGCGTGCACGCCCGGCACGACGTTCTCGCCGTCGACCTCCACGACCGCGTCGGCCGGCGCCCGCAACGCGGTGTGCAGCACCGCCCGGTCCTCCGTCGTGTTGATCTTCTCGCCCCGGAACATCGCGTCCCGCAACCCGAACACACCCGTCGCGGAGGCCAGCTCGCGCAGCAGGCCCAGCGTCCGGTCGTCGACCAGGTGCTTGGAGTAGTCGATGTGCAGATCGCCGACCTGGAGCGTGTAGCCGGAGCCGCGCCCGGGGTCGGCGGCGAACAAGTCCCGCAGGTGGGTGTCCGCGAGGTCCTCGCGGTGCTTGGCGAGAGCGGTCCACTCGGGTGTCTGGTTGAGCCGGGTACGGCTGTCTGCGTTCATCTGGGACTTCCGCCTTCTTCCTGCGTGTGCGCTTGCCTGCCTTGCCCCGCTGCCGGTTCCAACCTAATTGATCAGGACTGGACGTGAGCTGTCGTCACGCCGTCCTCCGGCTCAACAACAGATACGTCCCGCTGGACCGCGGGTATCAGCGAGATGACGGCGAGAGCGAAGAGAACCGCCGCGAACAAGGCCGGTCCGTTCAGTCCGCAGACCGTCGCGGCGGCGCCGCCGAGCAGGGCACCGAGCGGAGCGCCCGAGGTCGAGGCGGTGCGGAACGCCGAGCTGACGCGCCCCACCATGGCGGCGGGACTGCGCTGCTGCATCAGCGTGACCTGGTTGACGTTCCACACCATGTTCATCAGGCCCATCAGCAGCATGGCCAGGACGAGCGCGTCCATTCGGCGGACCGTGCCCATGACCACGAGCGAGATCGTCTGCACCGTCCCGCCCAGCAGCAGGGCGCGGGCCCGCCCGAACAGGCGGGCGACACGCTGGGCGACGAAACCGCCGCAGAGGCTGCCCGCCGCGTACGCCGTCATCGCCGCCGCGTATCCCGCGTTCCCCGCGTGCAGCCAGCGCGTCACGTGCAGGACCAGGGTGCCGATCAGCGCGCCCATGCCGACGTTGCACAGCAGGGTGGCCGTGCAGGTCGCCCGCAGGACCCGGTCGCCCCACAGGGTGCGCAGTCCCTCGGCCACCTCCCTGCGCAGCGTGCTGCCGTCCGGCCGCGGCGTCCGCTCGGGCCCCTGGACGCGCAGGGAGGCGACCAGCGCTGCCGCGAGCAGGTAGGAGGTGGCGTCGGCCGCGAACGGCAGGGCGGCTCCGGCGGTCAGCAGCAGCGGCACCAGGGGGCTCGCGAGCAGGCCGCCGGCGAGCTGCTGCCCGGTCATCAGCCGTGCGTTGGCGCTGCCGAGCGCCGCGCGGTCCACCAGGGACGGGAGCAGAGCGGTGGACGCGTTGTCGAAGAGGGTCTGGAGGGTCGTCAGAGTGAAGGCGAGGGCGATGAGCAGCCCGATCGACGCGTGTCCGAGTCCGACGGCCAGAGCGAAACAGGCGACCAGGGCTCCGCGCACGGTGTCGACGGCCCACATGGCGCGCCGCTGGTCCACCCGGTCGGCGAGCGCCCCGCCGAGCAGTCCGAACAGCAGCCACGGCAGATAGCCGCAGGCCGTGACGGAGGCGATGACGAACGGATCGTCGCTGAGCCCGACGGCGATCAGCGGCAGCGTGGCCGTGCGCAGGGCGTCCCCGAAGCGCGACACCACGGCCGCGCTCCACAGTCGCCCGAATCCCCCGCGCCACGCGGGTGCCGCCGCTCCCGTCATCTCCGCCGCCGCCACAACGCCCCCTCCGGTCCGGCCACTTCACGAACCGTAGAGGGCGGCACTGTCAACCGGGTCCCACCAGGGGATTCGGGCATGCAGAGGGCCGGCGACGGGGCGGGGCCCCGGCCGGCGGGCCGTCGGGAAACGGCTCCGGCCAGGCACCTGGGTGCCCGGCCGGTTGTCAACTTCTAAATCTCGCCCCGCAGTTTGGCGAGCGCCTCGGCGAGGATCGCCTCGCCGTCCGCGTCGCTGCGCCGCTCCCGTACGTACGCGAGGTGCGTCTTGTACGGCTCGGTGCGCGGCGGGTCCGGCGGATTGTCCCGGTCCTGTCCGGCGGGGAAGCCGCAGCGCGGGCAGTCCCAGGTGTCGGGGACCTGCGCGTCGCTGGCGAAGCTGGGCTGCGTCTCATGCCCGTTGGAGCACCAGAAGGAGATGCGCAGCCGCGGCGCGGACTCGCCGCGCTCGGCCTCGCCCATCGGCCCCGCCCCGACCCGGCTTCCTCGGATCGCGTTGCCACTTGCCACGGTCGTAACTCCCTGCGTGATGGTGCCGCGAAGCGAGTCGGCGTGACGCTTCGCTGCGAGCGCCTCAGTCTACGTACGGCCCAACGCGCGTCCAGTGATTGGCGTTACATCCCCACCCCTAGACGCAAGCCCCATGATAGGCGGCGCTTGGGGGCGCGTACCGGACATGGGGCCTTACGTGCGGAATGTGCTTGCGTTATGTGCAGTTGTGCTGCGTACCGTTGTCGGCGGGCGATCAGTTGTTGATCTTCATGAGGACGCCGAGCACGACGATGCACGCGAACCAGAGAACGCCGAGCACCACGGTGATGCGGTCGAGGTTGCGCTCGGCGACCGAGGAACCACCGACGGACGACTGCATGCCGCCACCGAACATGTCGGAGAGGCCGCCGCCCTTTCCCTTGTGCATCAGCACGAGCAGCATCAGCAGCAGGCTGAAGACGATCAGGGCGATCGAGAACCCCAAAACCACGGCTGGACCAACTTCCTCGGAACTGGATGGACGACGGGGGCCCGGTGCCTGGGCACCAGACCCCCGCAAGGGTACGACGAATCGCCGCTACCGCATACTTACTGGTCGCGGAACCGGGCGATCTTGACGAACTCTTCGGCGTCGAGCGACGCGCCACCGACCAGAGCGCCGTCGATGTCGGGCTTCGCCATGATCTCGGCGACGTTCCCGGACTTCACCGAGCCGCCGTACTGGATACGGACCTTGTCGGCCAGCTCCTGGGAGTACAGCTCGGCCAGCTTGGCGCGGATCGCGGCGCAGACCTCCTGGGCGTCGTCGGCGCCGCAGACCTTGCCGGTGCCGATGGCCCAGACGGGCTCGTACGCGATCACGACGGACTCGGCCTGCTCGGCCGGGAGGTCCTTGAGACCGCCCTCGACCTGCGACAGCGTGTGGGCGACGTGGTTGCCCGCCTCGCGGACGTCCAGTTCCTCGCCGACGCACAGGATCGGGGTCAGACCGTGCTTGTAGGCGGCCTTGACCTTGGCGTTCACGATCTCGTCCGTCTCGGCGTGGTACTGGCGGCGCTCGGAGTGGCCGATGGCCACGTACGTGCACTTCAGCTTGGCCAGCATCGAGCCGGAGATCTCGCCGGTGTAGGCACCGGAGTCGTGCGCCGAGATGTCCTGGGCGCCGTACTTGATCTTGAGCTTGTCGCCGTCGACCAGGGTCTGCACGGAGCGCAGGTCGGTGAAGGGCGGCAGGACGGCGACCTCGCAGGCCTCGTAGTCCTTGTCCGCCAGGGCGAAGGCGAGCTTCTGGACGTGCGCGATGGCCTCGAGGTGGTTGAGGTTCATCTTCCAGTTGCCCGCCATCAGCGGCGTGCGCGTGCTCATGTAGGTCAGTCCTCCAGTGCGGCGAGGCCGGGGAGCGTCTTGCCCTCGAGGTATTCGAGGGAGGCGCCGCCACCGGTCGAGATGTGGCCGAATGCGTTTTCGTCGAAGCCCAGGATGCGGACGGCCGCGGCGGAGTCGCCACCGCCGACGACCGTGAAGGCCGGGGAGTCGAGCAGTGCCTGGGCGACCGCCCTGGTGCCCTCGGCGTAGTCGGGGTGCTCGAAGACGCCCATCGGGCCGTTCCAGAAGACGGTGGCCGCGTCGGCGAGCTTCGAGGCGTACAGCTTGCGGGACTCGGGGCCGATATCGAGACCGAGCTGGTCGGCCGGGATGGCGTCCGCGGCGACGGTGCTGGGGCTGGAGGGGGCCTTCGTCTTCAGGTCCGGGAACTCCGGGGCCACCACGACGTCGACGGGAAGAACCAGCTCGACGCCGTTCTTCTCGGCGCGCTCGATGTACTCCTGGACGACCGGGATCTGGTCCTCCTGGAGCAGCGAGGTGCCGACCTCGTAGCCCTTGGCCTTGAGGAAGGTGAAGACCATGCCGCCGCCGACGAGGAGCTTGTCGGCCTTGCCGAGCAGCTGGTCGATGACGGCCAGCTTGTCGGAGACCTTGGAGCCGCCGAGCACGACCACGTAGGGGCGCCGGACGTCCTCGGTGAGCTTCTTCAGGACGCCGACCTCGGTGGCGATGAGGTAGCCGGCGTAGTGCGGCAGGCGGGCCGGGAGGTCGTACACGGAGGCGTGCTTGCGGTGCACGGCGCCGAAGCCGTCACCCACGTAGACGTCGGCCAGGGCCGCGAGCCGGTCGGCGAACTCGCCGCGCTCGGCGTCGTCCTTGGACGTCTCGCCGGGGTTGAAGCGGAGGTTCTCGATGACCGCGACCTGGCCGGGCTCCAGGCCGTTCACGGCGTCGTGGGCGGCGGGGCCGACCGTGTCCTGCGCGAACGCCACGGGGGCGCCCAGCAGTTCACCGAGGCGCTCGGCGGGCTGCAGCAGGGAGAACGCCGGGTCCGGGGCGCCCTTGGGGCGGCCCAGGTGCGAGGCCACGATCACCTTGGCGCCCGCGTCGGCGAGCGCCTTGACGGTGGGCAGGACGGCGCGGATGCGGCCGTCGTCGGTGATGAGTCCGTCGGCCAGCGGCACGTTGAGGTCGGCGCGGACGAAGACCCGCTTTCCGTCCACGCCCTCGGCGAGAAGTTCGTCGATCGTCTTCATGAAAGGTCTCCTAGGAAGGCTCTTCGGATCCGGGAGGGCGGATCGATCGGTACGTGGCACAGGGCCCGGACAGCGCGGCTCTGCGCTGCCCGGGCCCTGTCTCACATCGAGGTGCCTGCTCCGGGACTTAGAGCTGGCCGCCGACGAAGACCGTGAGGTCGACGAGGCGGTTGGAGTAGCCCCACTCGTTGTCGTACCAGCCGAGGATCTTCACCGAGGTGCCCTCCTGGACCATGGTCAGGGAGGAGTCGAAGGTGCAGGACGCCGGGTCGCCGACGATGTCCGAGGAGACGATCGGGTCCTCGGTGTACGTCAGGTAACCCTTGAGGTCGCCGTCCTCGGAGGCCTTCTTGAACGCGGCGTTGACCTCGTCCTTGGTGACCTCGCGCTGGAGGGTCACGACGAGGTCGGTGGCCGAGCCGGTCGGGACCGGGACGCGCATCGCGATGCCGTCCAGCTTGCCCTTGAGCTGCGGGAGGACCAGGGCGGTGGCCTTCGCGGCACCGGTCGTGGTCGGGATGATGTTCTCGGCGGCGGCGCGGGCGCGGCGCAGGTCCGAGTGCGGGAAGTCCAGGATGCGCTGGTCGTTCGTGTACGCGTGGACCGTCGTCATCAGGCCCTTGACGATGCCGAAGTTCTCGTCGAGAACCTTGGCCATCGGCGCCACACAGTTGGTGGTGCAGGAGGCGTTGGAGATGATGTTGTGCTTCGACGCGTCGTACTTGTCCTGGTTGACGCCCATCACGATGGTGATGTCCTCGTCCTTGGCCGGAGCCGAGATGAGGACCTTCTTGGCGCCGCCGGCGATGTGCTTCTCGGCGTCGGCCTTCTTCGTGAAGATGCCCGTCGACTCGATGACGATGTCGACACCGAGGTCGCCCCACGGGATGTCCGCGGGGTTGCGCTCGGACAGGACCTTGATGGTGTGGCCGTCGACGGTGATCGTGTCGGCGGTGTGCGACACCTCGGCCTTGAGGCGGCCCAGGATGGTGTCGTACTTGAGCAGGTGAGCGGTGGTCGCGGTGTCACCCAGGTCGTTGACAGCCACGATCTCGATGTCAGCACCCTGCTCCAGCAGCGCGCGGAAGTAGTTACGACCGATGCGGCCAAAGCCGTTGATGCCTACGCGGATCGTCACGAACCGATCTCCTCGTTAGGTACGCGCCGACTCAGATGTCGGCGAGTTGTATGGGATGTCCCCGACCGCCTACGACCCTACCTCCCTGAGGCCCACGGAGTGACATCGAGTAGGGCCATACACGGCAGGGCGGTCCGTACCCGCCAGTAGGGGTACGGACCACCCGCGCTGTTCACGCGTTTGTCACGCAGAGTCAGCGCCTTAGTGCGGAGAGGGCCTTTCCGATCAGGGCCGCACGGTCGGCCGCCGCGGTGAGGTGCTCCAGGCCGAAACCGAGGAGCACGGTGTCGCGGGTGGTGACCGCCCCGTACGTCTTGAACAGCTCTCCGGTGCGCGTCCAGTCCCGCAGGACGGCCGGGCTGCCCGGGGGCGGTCCGGCGACGGCCCAGGGGCCGAAGGACGTCTCGAAGCCCTCCGTCGCGGTGGCGGTGCCGCCGACGACGAGGGAGGCGTCGTCGACGAGGAGGCCGTGGCCGCCCGCGCTCGGGTCACTGATGTAGCTGAACGACACCTCGATCGACCGGCCCGCGTACGCGCTCAGGTCGAAGGAGACCTGCTGCCAGCCGCTGGAGGCGCCGGTGAGGCTGTTCCAGGCGCCGCTGGTGCCGGTGGCGGCGCAGCCGGACGCGTCCACGGTGAGGTAGTGCCGGATCCACGGGTGCTCCCGTGCGAGGAAGCCGGCCTCGCACTCGGCGGGAACGGTGGCCGAGGTGGCGCCGCCCGCCTCCGGGAGCGTGGTCCAGTCGTCGGCGCCCGTCGTGTGGACCTCGACGACCGCGTGGTCGTAGCCGGGCTCGGTGTCCCACAGGAGCTGGGAGCGCAGCGTCGGCCGGTCCGCGGCGGAGACACCGGTGAGGTCGACGGTGCGGGTGAGGCGCTTGTAGGCGTCGTCGGTGTGCACGGCGGCGGCCATGAAGGAGCCCGCGTAGGGCCCGTACGGGTTGACGGTCCCGGCGAACTGGCCCGCTCCCGCGCTGGTGGCGAACTGCGGGTACTGCGCGGCGGACAGCGAGTCCGAGGTGACGCTGTACGTGCCCGCCGCGTTCAGCGGGTTGCCCGGCGTGTCGCCGAGCGCTCCGGTGGCGCCGGCGAGCCGGCCCGAGCCGGTGAAGCCGTTGGCGCCCGGGGTGGACGTGCGGGAGTAGGCGCCGAGGTAGTACTGGCTGAAGTCGTTCGAGAGGGTGCCGCCGCCGAGGTCGACGCTGCCGCCGGCCTGCTCGCCCGCCTCGACCAGCTTGCCGCCCTCGTTGAGGAAGGCGCGCAGCTGGAGCTGGGTGGCGTTGCCGGGGCGCGGGGCGCCGGTGTAGTGGACGACGGTGTCGAAGTGGCCGAGGACGCCGAGCGCGTCGGGCGCGCCCTGGGTGGCGACGTCCCAGACGAGGGCCTTCTTTCCGTTGGCCTTCAGCGCGTCGACGTACGTCTGGGCCTGGGTGGCGGTGGCGCCCTCCTCGGCGACGACGAGGACGTCGGCGCGCGGCCGGTCGGCGACGGTGTAGGTGAAGTGCGGACCGGAGGTGGGTTTCCCGCTCCTGGTCTCGCCGGTGAACCAGACCTCGACCTTGTCGCCCGGGTCGCCGTCCTTGACCTTGGCGCGGTACTCGTCGAAGTAGAGGTTGTCGTCGCCGCCGTACGTCTCGCCGCCCTTCCAGGGCTTGAGCGCCATGTCACGGGTGCGGCCGCCGTCGACGCGGTACTTCAGCTCCTTGTCGCGCACCGATCTGCGGGCGACGACGGAGACCTCCTGGTCGGCGCCGCGGGAGTACGACGTGGCGAAGGCGGCGGGGGTGAAGTCGGGGGCGTCGAGGCCGACCGAGGAGGACGGCCGGTCCGGGTGGGCCGCGGTCTCGGCCACGGAGAGCGCGAACGGGACGTTCTTCTCGAATTCCTGCCGGATCAGTTTCTCGTCGTCCGGGAAGGTGAAGACCGAGGCGCAGTCGGCCGCGTTCCAGGCGTCGTCCGGGTCGAGGTCCGACGCGGTCTGGCAGGTCGACATCTCGGGGGTGAACATCGCCGTGCCGTTGACGTTGCCGGCGTGTCCGTCCGCCTCGCCGTTGGTGGTGTACAGCTCCGAGGAGACCTGCGGATGGTAGCCGGGGATCGCCGAGTTCTCGGGGGTGCCGGCGAGCGCCCTGTAGAGCACGTCGTCCGGGGACGGCGTCGCCACCTGCCAGCCGACTCCGTAGAGGAGCAGTTCGGCGGCGGAGTGGTAGTTGATGCCGTACGTGAAGCCGACGCGCTTCTCGAAGGCGTCGAGGGCCTTGGTCTCGGGCTCGGAACCGGGGCTCGCGCCGCGGTAGGTCTCGCCGGTGGGGTTCGGGGACGACCCCTCGTCGTCGTAGCCCCACTTGTAGGCGAAGTTGCGGTTGAGGTCGACACCGTCACCGGTGGAGATGACGCCGTCGCCGTTGACGTCCCGCAGGTTCTTGCGCCACTGACGGGTGTCCTCGTCCTGGAACGTGTAGTCGTAGCCGTCGGGGTTGGCGGACAGCACGAACCACAGTTCGGTCGAGTCGACGATCTTCCTGACGCGCCGGTCGGTCGCGTAGTTGTCGAGGTAGTAGTGCATCAGCCGCCGGGTCATCTCGGGGGTGATCCACTCGCGTGCGTGCTGGTTGGACATGTACAGCACCGACGGCTTGGCGCCGTCCCTGGTCTTCTTCGCGCCCTTGGTCAGCTTGAGCGCGAGGATGTCCTGGCCGCCGAGGGTCTTGCCGATGGAGACGACCTTGGTGAGACCGGGGTTGGCCTCACCCGTTCTGGTGATCTCCTCCTGGAGGTTGCCCTTCCCGCTGTACGGGCGGAACACCCCCTGCGCGGCGTCGGCGACACGGTTCTCGGCCTTGGCGGAAAGCGTGTGTTCGGTGAGGTCGACGCCCTGTTTCTCCAGCTTCCGGGCCTGCCGGTCGGTGACGTAGACCTCGACCGTGCTCTTCCCGTTCTTCCAGGTGGCGTCGCCGAGTTCGTGTCCGTCCTGACCGGCCGCGAGCAGCAGGGGTACCTGCTGTTTCGTGACCTCGGCGCGGAACACCTTGACGGCGTTCGCGTCGGGCCCGGGCGAACTGCCGTTCTGCGCCTGGGCGATCGGCGCCACGGCGGCGCCGCCCAGCAGGAGCGCGCCGGTAGCGAGGATCGCGCTCGCTCTTCGTCTCATGAGCCCCCCTTGCGATGGTCCGCCACAGCAGCGAACAGATGCCAGGCTCATGACAGTTCATGGTCAAGTCAAGAGCGCCTCAAGAGTGCACAAACGTCGGCGCCGACGTCCCAAGCGGGCGTCGGCACCGGCGTGTTGAGCTTCCGTCAGGTCAGACCGCGAGGTTGTCGGCCATCTCGTCGGAGAGGTTCGACTCGGTCCCGGGGATGCCGAGGTCCTGCGCCCGCTTGTCGGCCATGGCCAGCAGCCGGCGGATCCGGCCCGCGACGGCGTCCTTGGTCAGCGGCGGGTCGGCGAGAGCGCCCAGCTCCTCCAGGGATGCCTGCTTGTGCTCCATGCGCAGCCGTCCGGCGGCCGCGAGGTGCTCCGGCACCTCGTCGGCGAGGATCTCCAGGGCGCGCTGCACCCGGGCCCCGGCGGCGACGGCCGCCCGTGCCGAGCGGCGCAGGTTGGCGTCGTCGAAGTTGGCCAGCCGGTTCGCCGTGGCGCGCACCTCGCGGCGCATCCGGCGCTCCTCCCAGGCCAGCACCGACTCGTGCGCGCCGAGGCGGGTCAGCAGGGCGCCGATCGCGTCCCCGTCACGGACGACGACGCGGTCCACGCCGCGCACCTCACGGGCCTTCGCCGCGATGGACAGCCGGCGGGCGGCGCCGACCAGCGCGAGCGCGGCCTCCGGGCCCGGGCAGGTCACCTCCAGGGAGGAGGAACGTCCGGGCTCCGTGAGGGAGCCGTGCGCCAGGAACGCCCCGCGCCAGGCCGCCTCGGCGTCGCAGGTGGCCCCCGAGACCACCTGCGGCGGCAGGCCGCGGATGGGACGGCCACGGCCGTCCACGAGCCCGGTCTGGCGGGCCAGCTGGTCGCCGCCCGCGACGACGCGCACGACGTAGCGCGAGCCGCGGCGCAGTCCGCCGGGCGCCATCACGATCAGTTCGGAGCTGTGGCCGAAGATCTCGAGAATGTCCCGCTTCAGGCGGCGCGCCGCCATGGCGGTGTCCAGCTCCGCCTCGATCACGATCCGGCCGCTCACCAGGTGAAGGCCGCCGGCGAACCGCAGAATGGCGGAGACCTCCGCCTTTCTGCAGCAGGTCCGGGTGACGGGAAGCCGGGAAATCTCATCCTTCACCGCTGCCGTCATCGCCATGGGCCGATCCTTCCATGCATCCGAAAAATACGGTCGTACGCGGCGGCCAACAGCTCCGGGTCGTGCCGCGGAGATCCGTCGGTCCGGGCCACCGGCGCCAGCTCGACCGCGGCGCCGAGCCGCTTGGCGGCGTCGGCGAGAGAGTCGCGGTCGGGCACGGCGGCCTCGTCGGCCAGCACCACGTCCAGGGCGAGTTTAGGGGCGTGTCGTCCCAAAACCTCCAAATGACGCTGCGGGGAGAAGCCTTCGGTTTCTCCGGGCTGCGGAGCGAGGTTAAGGGAGAGTACCCGGCGCGCCTTCGTCTGGATGAGGGCGTCGAGGAGCTCGGGCACCAGCAGGTGCGGGATCACCGAGGAGAACCAGGAGCCGGGGCCGAGGACCACCCAGTCGGCGTCGAGGACGGCGGCGACGGCCTCGGGCACGGCCGGCGGGTCGTGCGGCACGACCTGCACGGACTGGACCTCGCCCGGGGTGAGCGCCACGGTCGCCTGGCCCCGCACGGTGTCGACGTCCTCGGGCCGGTCCGGGTCGTGCCCCCTGACCAGGGCCTGGAGCTCCAGGGGCACGGCGGACATGGGCAGCACCCGGCCGTGCGCGCCCAGCAGCCTGCCGACCAGGTCGAGGGCCTGGACATGGTCGCCGAGCTGCTCCCACAGGGCCACGATCAGCAGATTGCCGACCGCGTGTTCGTGCAGGTCGCCCTTGGACTGGAAGCGGTGCTGGATGACGCGGGCCCAGGTCTGGCCCCAGTCGTCGTCGCCGCACAGGGCCGCCAGCGCCTTGCGGAGGTCGCCGGGGGGCAGGACGCCCAGTTCGTCGCGCAGGCGCCCGCTGGAGCCGCCGTCGTCGGCCACGGTGACGACGGCGGTGAGGTCGCCGGTGATCCTGCGCAGCGCGGCGAGCGAGGCGGACAGGCCCATGCCGCCGCCGAGGGCGACGACCTTGGGCTGGGCGCCACGGCGGCGCGGCTTGGCGCCGCGCGCCACGTCCGGCCGGCCGGCGCGCTCGCCGGGGGTCTCCCGGCGCAGCCGGTACAGCCGGGAGACAGCACGTCCGGTCACTCGCGCCCCATGTCCCGGTGCACGATCACGGTCTCGACGCCCTGGGAGGCGAGCCGGGCCGCGAGCTTCTCCGAGGTCGCCACCGAGCGGTGCTTGCCGCCGGTGCAGCCGACGGCGATGGTCACGTAGCGCTTGCCCTCGCGCCGGTATCCGGCGGCGATGAGCTGGAGCAGCTCGGTGTAGCGGTCGAGGAACTCCTTGGCGCCGGGCTGGTTGAAGACGTACGCCGAGACCTCTTCGTTGAGGCCGGTGAAGGGGCGCAGTTCCGGGACCCAGTGCGGGTTGGGCAGGAAGCGCATGTCCACGACCAGGTCGGCGTCGACCGGCAGGCCGTACTTGAAGCCGAAGGACATGACGGTGGCCCGCAGCTCGGGCTCCTCGTCGCCCGCGAACTGGGCGTCCATCTTGGCGCGCAGTTCGTGCACGTTCAGGCTGGAGGTGTCGATGACCAGGTCGGCGTCGCCGCGCAGCTCGCGCAGCAGTTCGCGTTCGGCCGCGATGCCGTCCACGATGCGGCCGTCGCCCTGCAGGGGGTGCGGCCTGCGCACGGACTCGAAGCGGCGCACCAGGGCCTCGTCGGATGACTCCAGGAAGACGATGCGCCGGGTGACGTGCTTCGCCTCCAGGTCGGCGAGGGATTCGCGCAGGTTGTCGAAGAAGCGCCGGCCGCGCACGTCGACGACGACGGCGATCCGCGCGACGTTGCCCTGGGAGCGGGCGCCGAGCTCCACCATGGTGGGGATCAGCGCGGGCGGCAGGTTGTCGACGACGAACCAGCCGAGGTCCTCCAGACACTTGGCCGCGGTGGACCGGCCGGCGCCGGACATGCCGGAGATGATCACCAGTTCGGGGATGACCCCGTCCGGGACCGCGGTCGTGGCCGTCTCGGCGCCCGTACCCACGTGTGCTCCGTCTTCCTGTGGTGCTTCGTGCTCTGTTCGGTCCTCGGCCGGCGCGCCGTGGTCTTCCTGCGTCTGCGCCGGGCGTTCCGCTTCGTGCGCGTCGTTCTCGGTCATGTCTCCTGCCCCCGTCGTTCGTCCGAGGCGCCCGCGGTCACGGACTCCTCCACGGGGCCCGCCGTCGTCGCGGGCGCCGCGTCTTCGTCGTCTTCCATGATCTCTCCAGTCGCCGTGTTCACGGCGGGTGCGGCGGGAGCCGCCTGGGCGAGGGCCACGGCGATGGTCTCCGCCGTCTTTCGGCCTATGCCGGGAACCTCGCAGATCTGGTCGATCGTCGCGGAACGCAGCTTCTTCACCGAGCCGAAGTGTTTGATCAGTGCCTGTTTGCGCGACTCGCCGAGGCCGGGCACGTCGTCCAGGGGGCCGGACCTGAAGCGCTTGGCCCGCTTGGCGCGCTGGTAGGTGATCGCGAAGCGGTGGGCCTCGTCCCGGACGCGCTGGAGGAGGTACAGGCCCTCGCTGCTGCGGGGCAGGACCACCGGGTCCTCGTCGTCCGGCAGCCACACCTCCTCCAGGCGCTTGGCGAGCCCGCAGACGGCGATGTCGTCGATGCCGAGTTCGTCGAGGGCCCTCTTGGCGGCGGCGACCTGGGGCCGGCCGCCGTCGACGACGACGAGCTGCGGCGGGTAGGCGAAGCGCTTGGGACGGCCGTCGTCCTCGGTGAAGGTGATCTCGGGAACCTCGCCCCCGGGGGTCCCGTCGGCGTCGGCACCGGGCTCGGAGCCGGCGACGGAGAAGGAGGCCTCGGCGGAGGTGTCCTCGCCGTCCGTCCACTCCCCCGTCTTCTCCTTCTCGACGAGGTAGCGCCGGAAGCGGCGGGTGATCACCTCGTGCATCGACCGGATGTCGTCCTGACCGGCGAAGCCCTTGATCTGGAAGCGCCGGTACTCGCTCTTGCGCTGGAGACCGTCCTCGAAGACGACCATGGACGCCACGACGTCGTCGCCCTGGAGGTGCGAGATGTCGTAGCACTCGATCCGCAGGGGCGCGCTGTCCAGGTCGAGCGCCTCGGCGATCTCCTCCAGGGCCCGCGAGCGGGTGGTGAGGTCGGAGGCGCGCTTGGTCTTGTGCAGGGCGAGGGCCTGGAGCGCGTTGCGCTGCACGGTCTCCATGAGGGCCTTCTTGTCGCCGCGCTGCGGGATGCGGAGCGACACGTTCGACCCGCGGCGCGCGGTGAGCCACTCCTGGACGGGCTCCACCGGATCGGGCAGGGCCGGGACGAGCACCTCCTTGGGGACGGAGTCGCCGGTCTCCTCGCCGTAGAGCTGTTGGGTCGCGTGTTCGACGAGGTCACCGGTGGTCACCGCCTCGACCTTGTCCGTGACCCAGCCGCGCTGGCCGCGTACGCGTCCGCCGCGTACGTGGAAGATCTGCACGGCGGCTTCCAGCTCGTCCTCGGCGACGGCGATGAGGTCCGCGTCGGTCGCGTCGGCGAGCACCACCGCGCTCTTCTCCATGGCCTTCTTCAGGGCCTCGATGTCGTCGCGCAGCCGGGCCGCGCGCTCGTACTCCATCTCCTCGGCGGCTTCCGCCATCTGCTGTTCCTGCCGGCGGATGTACGTCCCGGTGCGCCCGGCCATGAAGTCGCAGAACTCCTCGGCCAGCTCGCGGTGTTCCTCGGGCGAGACCCGTCCGACGCAGGGGGCGGAGCATTTGCCGATGTAGCCGAGGAGGCAGGGGCGGCCGGTGCGGGCGGCGTTCTTGAAGACGCCGGCGGAGCAGGTGCGGACCGGGAAGACCCGCAGCAGCAGGTCCACGGTGTCGCGGATGGCCCACGCGTGCCCGTAGGGGCCGAAGTACCGCACGCCCTTCTTCTTGTGGCCGCGCATCACCTGCACGCGCGGGAACTCCTCGTTCATCGTCACCGCGAGGTAGGGATAGCTCTTGTCGTCGCGGTACTTGACGTTGAACCGGGGGTCGTACTCCTTGATCCAGGAGTACTCCAGCTGGAGGGCCTCGACCTCCGTGGACACGACCGTCCACTCCACGGACGCAGCGGTGGTGACCATGGTGCGGGTGCGCGGGTGCAGGTTCGCCAGGTCCTGGAAGTAGCTCGCGAGGCGCTGGCGCAGACTTTTCGCCTTTCCGACGTAGATCACCCGGCGGTGCTCGTCGCGGAATTTGTACACCCCGGGAGAGTCCGGGATCTGTCCCGGCTTGGGGCGGTAGCTGGAGGGGTCGGCCATGCCACACACCCTACTGGCGTGCGCCGACAGCGCGGCGGGCTCCCGGCCGACGGCAGCGTGCGGGGATGCTGTTCCCGGGCGTCGCCGGCCCTCCCGGGGTGACCGCGGGTCCGTCAGCCGCGGCGGCGGCGCAGGGCCCGCGAGACGCTCAGGAAGAGCGCGACGAGCGCTCCCGCTCCGGCCGCCGCCGACGCGACCACGACGAAGGGGTCGGTCCGCTCGGTCCGCGCGTTCCTGCCCCCGCGGGGACTCTCGTCCCCGGTCCGTCCGTGCTGCCCCGGCACGTCGCCGGCGACGTGCCGTGATGAGACGCCGGTCCCGTCGGCGGTGCCCGCGGCCGTCCCGGCCGGCCCTGAGCGCCCGTGCGCGCGTTCCGCGTACGCCGGCGCGTCGTGACGGACGCCCGCGCGCCCCTCCGCGTGCGCCGCCGGGGCGCCGCCGACGGCGGCCAGCACCACGGCGAGAACGGCGAGTCGTCGTACGGAGCGCATCGCGTTGCTCCCGCTGGGGTCGAGGGGAAGGAGCGCCTACGGGGGCCGAGGTCGGCCATGTTGAGCATCAGGTGTTGTCGGGACTTGGTCAACACGCTTCAATGCGGGGGAACTTGGGGCGTGAACGGCGCAACCCGCGTGTGAACGGTCCCCGCGCGCCCACCAGGCGGCCCGACCATCGCACGAACGGCCTGGTCAGCCGTAGTGAACATTGACAGAAAGGCCCCTGCATGCGGCACGGCACACACCACGCGGACATCGGCACGGCGGAACTGGACACGGCCCTGCGCGGTGGCCCGTTCCATGTCGCGCTGCGTGCCGCGATCGCCGCGCGCGGCCTGCCGTTGCAACGCGTCCAGCACCATCTGTCGCGCTACGGGGTCAAGGTCGGGGTGACGAGCCTGAGTTACTGGCAGCAGGGCGCCCGGCGCCCGCAGCGCCCCGAGTCCCTGCGGGCCGTCCGCGCCCTGGAGGAGATACTCCAGCTGCCGGACGAGTCCCTCATACGCCTGCTGGCCAAGGCCGAGGAGCGCGCCGATCCGGAACGTCCCACCGGCCGCTCCTACCGCTCCCTGGTGGAGGCGTCCGGCGTCCTGGAGCGGCTGCTCGCCGAGCTGGAGTCCCCTCTCGACGGCGGTCTGCACACCATCGGCCATCACGAGCGGGTCCGCATCGGCGCCCGTCGCGAACTGCTCGGCCGCGAGTCGCAGCACATCGTGCGCGCCCACAAGGACGGCGTCGACCGCTATGTGGCCGTCCACCACGGCGACCCGGGATGCGCCCCGGAGAGCACGGCGGTCCGCGCCCTGGAGAACTGCCGTACGGGCCGGGTGCGCTGGCACCACGACACGGGGATCCTCGTCGCCGAACTCCTCTTCGATATCCGGCTCCGAGCAGGCGATACGTTTCTCTTCCGCTACGGCTTCGAGGACGGGACAGCCGGGGCGTCCACCGAGTACGTCCGCGGGTTCGGCTTCGCCGGCGGCCAGTACGCGCTCCAGGTGCACTTCGCCGAGGACGCGCTTCCCGTGCGCTGCCATCGCTTCACCCAGCACTCGGCGGCGGCGCCGCGCAGCGGCCGCCAGGAGCTCACGCTGAGCGGCCGCCACCACTCGGTGCACCTGGTCGAACCGCGGGTCCGGTCGGGGATCGTGGGCATCGGGTGGGACTGGGAGTGAGCGGTCGCCCACTCGGGACGTGACCGCCTCGGGACGTGACCCCGCTCGGCGAGGACCGTGGACAGCGGCTCGAAGCGTCCCTCCGCCGCCCGGGTCTCCCGAGCGGCGGCTCAGGTCTCCCGACCGGCGCTCAGGCCTCCGGACCGGCGACGATCTTGCCGTTCTTCGCCTCGACGGACAGCGCGTTGAGCGGCTCGGTGGCCGGCGCCCGCAACACCTTGCCCGTCCGCGCGTCGAACTCGCTTCCGTGGCACGGGCACACGAGTGTCGTGCCGTCCAGCTTGTTGATGGCGCATCCGGCGTGTGTACAGATCGAACTGAACGCCTTGAGCGAACCGTCCTCGGAACGGCTGACCACGACCTTCTGGTCCTGGTACAGCTCGGCACCGCCCTTGGCGACCTCGCTCTCCGCGCCCAGCACGACCGGGGCGGTCGGTGTCGCGGGCGCTCCCCCTCCGCCGCCACCCCCGGAGCACGCGGCGAGGCCGAGCCCGGCGACCGGCGTGAGCGCCGCTCCCCTCAGGACGGTGCGACGGCTCGCGGACGGACGGCCCGGCATGGCATCTCCACTGGTCTAGGCGGTTCTTCGGTGACTGCGCGGATGCTCCGCCCGGCGTGACACGGGGGTCGCAGGGCGACGATACCGGCACAGATCGTTCCGCCCGACGCCGGGTGATCGCGCTACGCCCGCCCGCGCACCCGCTCGCGCCCGGGCCGAAGCGCGCACACGGATCCCCTGCGTAAGCGTTTACGTGTGTCGCCGGATGGGATAGCTTCGCAGGCGGACGGCAGGCTGCGTACCTCACGGGACCATCGGGTCGCGGACGGAACGGCGGCCCGTCGGCGGCGGGACGGCGACGTCCACGGCGCGAACCACCAGGTCCCGGGGAGGGAACGCCATGGCGACGATGGTCGACGTGGCCCGGCGTGCGGGCGTGTCCATCGCGACGGTGTCGCACGTCCTGAACGACACCCGCCCGGTGCTGCCGCAGACACGCCAGGCCGTTCTCGACGCCATCGACGCACTGGGCTACACGCCCAACACCCTGGCCCGTTCGCTCGTCACCTCGCGCACCCGGTCCATCGGGCTCGCCGTCTCGGCGATCAGCAACCCGTACTTCACGGAGATCCTGCAGGGTGTGGAGGCCCGCGCCCTGGAGAGCGGCTACAGCCTGCTCATCGCCGATCCGCACGACGACCCGGAGCACGAGCGGAAGGTGGTCCAGCTGCTGCACGAGCGGCGTGTGGACGGCATGATCATCGCTCCCTCGGCGACTCCGGACGCCCTGCTGGGCTATCTCCGGCGACACGCCGTACCCACCGTGTTCCTGGACCGGCTGGTGCGCTCCCCCGCCGGGAGCGACTTCCGCCACGACCAGGTCGGCACCGAGAACACCGCGCCCGTGACGACCCTCGTCACCCATCTCGCGGGACGGGGGCACCGGCACATCGGCCTTGTCGCCGGGCTGCCGGGCCTCAGCACCACGGCCGAGCGGATCACGGGGTACCGGCTCGGCCTCGCCCACGCCGGACTCCCCTACGACGAACGGCTCGTCGCGCACGGCGAGTCCCAGGCGGACACGGCCGAGCGTGCCACCCACCGGCTGCTGTCCCTCACGGCGCGGCCGACCGCCCTCGTCACCGCCAACAACGCGATGACCATCGGCGCACTGCGGGCACTGCGCGAACGAGGACTGTCCGTACCGAAGGACCTGGCCCTCTGCTGTTTCGACGACTTCTCCTGGGCGGATCTGTTCAGCCCCGGGCTCACCGCGATCGCCCAGCCCAGCAGGGAGATCGGCGCCCGCGCCGTCGAGTTGCTCCTGGAGCGGCTGGCGGAGCCGGGGCGTGAGAGCCGCACCGTGCGGCTGCCCGCCGCCTTCGTCCACCGCACCTCGTGCGGCTGTCCCGACCGCTCCACGCTCCCCGCGAGCCATGAGGCCCCCAGGAAAGGAACCGCGTCGTGATCGTCGTCGCCGGTGAGGCCCTGATCGATCTGGTGCCGCAGGGCGCGGGCGCCCTGGCGGGCCTGCTGCCACGTCTGGGCGGCGGCCCCTACAACACGGCCGTGGCGCTCGGCCGCCTCGGCTCCCCCACCGCCTTCTGCTCCCGCGTCTCGCGCGACGCGTTCGGCGAGGCGCTCCTGGACGGGCTGACCGGAGCGGGCGTCGACGTGTCGTCCGTGCAGCGCGGCGCCGAACCGACCACGCTGGCCGCCGCCACGATCGGCCCGGACGGCTCGGCCGCGTACTCCTTCTATGTCGAGGGCACGGCGGACCGTCTCTTCTCGGCCCCCGCCGCGCTCCCCGACGCCACGCGGGCCGTGTCCTTCGGTACCTGTTCCCTCGTGCTGGAACCGGGCGCGAGCGCCTACGAGGAGCTGATGCGCAAGGCCGCCGCGCAGGGCGTGTTCACCGCGCTCGACCCGAACATCCGCGCCGGTCTGATCCCGGATCCGGACGCCTACCGCGCCCGGTTCCTGAGCTGGCTGCCCTCGGTGTCCCTGCTGAAGCTGTCCGAGGAGGACGCCGCGTGGCTCGGCGGCACACCCCGGGAGTGGCTGGCCGCAGGCCCGGCGGCCGTGGTGGTGACCCGGGGCGGCGACGGTCTCACCGCCTTCACCCGGGACGGCTCGGTGCACTCCGTGCCCGGCGAGGCGGTGGAGGTCGTGGACACCATCGGAGCGGGTGACACCGTGAACGCGGCGCTGCTGCACGGCCTGGCCGCCCGGGACGCCCTGTCCCCGGCGGCGACCGCCGAGCTGGGTCCGCAGGGCTGGACCGACCTCCTGCGCTTCGCGGCCCGCGCGGCGGCGATCACCTGCTCGCGGGCGGGGGCGGAACCGCCGTACGCCTCGGAACTCGGCGGTCCGTGACACCGGGTGGCACCCGTCCGTCCGGTCCGCGCCCGTGGTGGCGATCCACGGGAACCGCGGTCTGGCACACGGCGGCGAACCCAGACACGACACGGCGGCGCCCCGCGGAGAGATCCGCTCGTCAGCGGCCAGGTGGCC
>NZ_JBEZHO010000085.1:0-21040 GCF_040650615.1 Streptomyces sp. NPDC048643 | reverse complement strand
GTAGCCGAAGCCCGGCTCCAGCGGCTCGATCACGAACCGGGAGCGGAATTCGTCGACGACCTCTTCGGTCAACGAGGGACGCTGAGCGATCAGCATGGTGTGAATCCTTCAGTCATGGACGCCCGCTATTTGACGTCCTGCTGTTACTACAAGGGTACGGGCGGCACCCCTCCGAGGAGACGTACCGCCCGAAAGCCCGGTCAGACGCGAGACAACCGTGCGTCAGACGCGGCGGCGCTTGGGCGGACGGCAGCCGTTGTGCGGGGTGGGGGTGACGTCCTGGATCGAGCCGACCTCGAGGCCGGTGGCCTGGAGGGAGCGGATCGCGGTCTCACGGCCGGAGCCGGGACCCTTGACGAACACGTCCACCTTGCGCATGCCGTGCTCCTGCGCGCGACGGGCAGCCGACTCGGCGGCCATCTGCGCGGCGAACGGAGTCGACTTGCGCGAGCCCTTGAAGCCGACGTGGCCGGCGGAGGCCCAGGAGATCACGTTGCCCGAGGGGTCCGTGATCGAGACGATCGTGTTGTTGAACGTGCTCTTGATGTGCGCGTGGCCGTGAGCGACGTTCTTCTTTTCCTTGCGGCGCACCTTCTTGGCAGCGCCCTGACGACCCTTGGGGGGCATCTATTTCTCCTACGGGGAGGTGGTCGGTCCTACAGCGAAGACCGCTGGTGAAGCGTTGTCCGCTGAGGACTACTTCTTGCCCGGCTTCTTCTTGCCGGCGATCGCGCGACGCGGGCCCTTGCGGGTACGGGCGTTCGTGCTGGTGCGCTGACCGTGCACGGGCAGGCCACGACGGTGGCGGATGCCCTGGTAGCAGCCGATCTCGATCTTCCGGCGAATGTCGCCCTGGATCTCGCGACGGAGGTCACCCTCGGTCTTGATGTTGGCGTCCACGTACTCGCGGATCTTGACCAGCTCCTCCTCGGAGAGGTCACGAACGCGGGTGTTGGGGTTCACACCGGTCTCGGCCAGCGTCAGCTGGGAAAGCGTCCGGCCGATGCCGAACACGTAGGTGAGGGCGACCTCCACGCGCTTTTCGCGCGGGATGTCAACACCGGAAACGCGTGCCATTCAATGGCTCCAGTTGTCGTTCGGAGGTCTTCCACAGAACCGGATCCCGCCCGCCGTCCTTCTCCGACCCATGGATCGAGAATTCGGTACGAACCGGGTCCCCGGCCTCCGACCGGGGGTGTCAGGCCCGACGCGAGTCAGCCCTGGGTTCCGCGTATGAACATGTACTGCTTGCGTCGCGCGAAGTATCTGCGGGTGCAGAAGGTGCGGTCGTGCGTCAGCCCTGGCGCTGCTTGTGGCGCGGGTTTTCGCAGATGACCATGACCCGACCGTGACGGCGGATCACCCTGCACTTGTCGCAGATCTTCTTGACGCTCGGCTTGACCTTCATTAGGTGAGGTTCTCCGGGTCAGTGCCACCCCCCGCGCCCCGGAACCGGGAACACGGAGCAAGGCAAGATCTACTTGTAGCGGTAGACGATCCGGCCACGCGTCAGGTCGTACGGAGACAACTCCACCACGACCCGGTCGTCAGGGAGGATGCGGATGTAGTGCATACGCATCTTGCCGCTGATGTGAGCCAGGACCTGGTGGCCGTTCTGGAGCTCCACCTTGAACATGGCGTTCGGGAGAGACTCGACGACAGTGCCTTCGATCTCGATGGCACCTTGCTTCTTGGCCACGCTTCGCCCTTCGAATCGACTACCTTGATCGACTCCGCACGAGCCGCATGCAGACATGCGGGTGCACGAGAGCCGACGAGTCAGTCTACGTCAGGGCCCCCGGAAAGACGAATTCGTCCCCGGCGTTCTCCGCCTTCTCATGACGATGCCCCACCCGTCGGCGTGGTATGCGCGAGGAGCAGGGCGGACCGCTAGCACACGGTCGGCTGGAAGGGGCGGCGCGGAGGTGAGCCGAACGCCACAGCGACGAGGGAGACGCGAGGAGAGTCGAGGGGAAAGAGGGGAACGCGAGAGAGACCGTAAAGGATCTTCCTCGCGTTCCGCACGCGGTCGTCTCAGCCGGCCACGGGGTCCGGAGCCGTCGTGATCCCGAACTCGGCGAGCTTCGCCTTGCCGCCGTCGGGTGCCGTCAGGACGAGCGGACCCTCCTCCGTCAGCGCCACGGAGTGCTCCCAGTGCGAGGACCAGGTCCCGTCCGTGGTGATGACGGTCCAGTCGTCCTCCAGGACCTCGGTCCGCGGTGTGCCGAGCGACACCATCGGCTCGATCGCGAGGCAGAACCCGGGGACCAGCTTCGGCCCCTTGCCGCGCCTGCGCTCGACGTAGTTCAGCAGGTGCGGGTCCATGTGCATCTCGGTGCCGATGCCGTGGCCGCCGTAGTCCTCGATGATCCCGTACTTGCCGCCGCCCGGCTTCGGCTGCCGGCGGATGTACGTCTCGATGGCCCGGGACACGTCCACCAGCCGGTTGCCCAGCTTCATGGCCGCGATGCCCGCCCACATCGACTCCTCGGTCACCCGGGAGAGTTCGACCAGCTCCGGGGCGTGCCCCGAGCCCACGAACGCGGTGAACGCGGCGTCGCCGTGCCAGCCGTCCACGATCGCGCCGGCGTCGATGGAGATGATGTCGCCGTCCTTCAGGACGGTCTTGTCGTCCGGGATGCCGTGGACGACGACCTCGTTCACCGAGGTGCAGATGGTCGCGGGGAACCCGCCGTACCCGAGGAAGTTCGGCTTGGCGCCGCGCTCGGCGAGCACCTTGCGCGCGACCTCGTCCAGATCCCGGGTCGTCGCACCGGGCACGGCCGCCTCACGCGTGGCCGCATGGATGGCGGCGACGACCAGCCCCGCCTCGCGCATCGTGGCGATCTGCTCGGGGGTCTTGATCTGCACCATGGTGGCTGCGGCCTTTCTGGACCGGGACGACGGACTGTCTCTACGAGGGACTACCCCAACGATACGGGGGCCGGGCCCCACCCCGCCCGGGGCCTTGGACCTCTCCCCGCACAGGGCTCACGGCCCTCCCCCGTCGCGCACGTCGGCCGCGGCACCCGTTCGGGGTGCCGCGGCCGATGCGACGTACTGCTTCGCTCACCCGCGGTCCACGTGCGCCGCGGAGCGGATCCCGCACGAGACCTAGGCGGCCTCGCGGGACAGCGCCTCCATGGCGCGTGCCGTGACCTCTTCCACCTTGCCGAGCGCGAGGATCGTGACGACCAGGCTCTGGGCCCGGTAGTAGTCGATGATCGGCTCGGTCTGCGTGTGGTAGACCTCCAGGCGCTTGCGGACGGTCTCCTCGGAGTCGTCGTCGCGCTGGTACAGCTCGCCTCCGCAGACGTCACAGACGCCCTCCTGCTTGGGCGCCTTGTACGACACGTGGAACACGTGCGACGAGTCGTTGCGGCAGATGCGACGGCCCGCGATACGGCGGACCACCTCGTCCTCCGGGACCTCCAGGTCCAGCACCGCGTCCAGCTTCATGCCCTCGGTGCTCAGCATCTCGTCGAGCGCCTCGGCCTGCGAGACGTTGCGCGGGAAGCCGTCGAGCAGGAAGCCGTTCTCCGCGTCGGGCTGCTCCATGCGGTCCTTGGCCATGGCGATGGTGACCTCGTCGGGTACCAGATCGCCCTTGTCCATGTAGGACTTCGCCAGCTTGCCCAGCTCCGTCTGCCGACTGATGTTGGCGCGGAACAGGTCGCCCGTGGAGATGTGCGGGATCCCCAGATTCTTGGCGAGGAACGCAGCCTGCGTTCCCTTCCCGGCACCGGGCGGCCCGACGAGGACGATTCGCATCAGCGGAGGAACCCTTCGTAATTGCGCTGCTGAAGCTGACTCTCGATCTGCTTCACCGTCTCGAGGCCGACACCCACGATGATCAGGATGCTTGTGCCACCGAACGGGAAGTTCTGGTTTGCCCCGAAACCAACCAACGCCACTGTCGGTACGAGAGCGATCAGCCCCAGATACAGCGAACCCGGCCAGGTGATCCGGTTGAGTACGTAACTGAGGTACTCAGCGGTCGGCCGGCCAGCCCGGATGCCCGGGATGAAGCCACCATACTTCTTCATGTTGTCGGCTACTTCCTCGGGGTTGAACGAGATCGCCACGTAGAAGAACGCGAAGAAAACGATCAGAAGGAAGTACATCGCGATGTAAATCGGGTGGTCACCCTTGGTCAGGTTGTTCGTGATCCACGTCTTCCACTCCGAATTGCCCTTCGAGAACTGGGCGATGAGGCTCGGGATGTAGAGCAGGGACGACGCGAAGATGACAGGGATCACACCTGCCTGGTTGACCTTCAACGGGATGTAGGTCGACGTGCCACCGTACGAACGGCGGCCGATCATGCGCTTCGCGTACTGGACCGGGATCCGTCGCTGCGCCTGTTCGACGAAGACCACCAGGCCGACCATGAACAGGCCCACCAGGATCACCGTGCCGAACTCGATCCAGCCGTCCGCCAGCTTGCCCTGGATCTTGACGGTCCACAGGGCGCTCGGGAAGGTCGCGGCGATCGAGATGAACATGAGGATCGACATGCCGTTGCCGATGCCGCGGTCGGTGATGAGCTCACCGAGCCACATGACGACGCAGGTACCGGCGGTCATCGTGATGACCATCGTGATCGTGGTGAAGATCGACTGATTCGGCACGATCTGGTTGCCCACGGGGCATCCCGAGAAGAGCGCGCCGCTGCGGGCGGTGGCCACCAGGCCCGTGCCCTGCAGGATGGCGAGCGCGACCGTCAGGTACCGCGTGTACTGCGTGATCTTCGCGGTGCCGGCCGAGCCCTCCTTCTTGAGGGCTTCCAGGCGCGGAATGACCACGGTCAGCAGCTGCAGGATGATGCTCGCCGTGATGTACGGCATGATCCCGAGCGCGAAGATGGTGATCTGCAGCAGCGCGCCGCCACTGAACATGTTGATCAGGCTGAACAGCCCGCGGTTCTTGTCGGCCACGTCCATACACGTCTGGACGTTCTTGTAGTCCACGCCGGGGATCGGAATGTGCGTACCGACCCGGTAGACCACGATGATGGCCAGCGTGAAGAGCAGCTTCTTGCGCAGGTCGGGCGTCCTGAACGCCCGGGCGAACGCGGTGAGCACGGTGCCTCCTGCGACCCCCGCGCTACTGCGTCAGAGGTGACGGTCTTGAGGTTCGACGGATGACTGACAGCTAACCAACAGTCAAAGCCCGCCCGGAGTTCCCTTGAGTCACACCGGACGAAAATTAACAGTGCAGGCCACCTTACCGGCGACACTGCCCCCCTAGGAACGACCAACCGGGGATGCCCCTTTTGTGGGGCATCCCCGGTCGGGATCGCTCATGTCATCGAGGTGTCTGAAATCAGACGAGCTCGGTGACCGTACCGCCCGCGGCGGTGATCTTCTCCTTGGCGGAGCCGGAGACGGCGTCGACCGTCACCTGCAGCGCCACGGAGATCTCGCCCTGGCCGAGGACCTTGACGAGGCTGTTCTTGCGAACGGCACCCTTGGAGACGAGACCCTCGACGGTGACCTCGCCACCGTCCGGGTACAGCGCGCCCAGCTTGTCGAGGTTCACGACCTGGAACTCGGTCTTGAACGGGTTACGGAAGCCCTTGAGCTTCGGAAGGCGCATGTGGAGGGGCATCTGGCCACCCTCGAAGCGCTCCGGAACCTGGTAACGAGCCTTCGTGCCCTTGGTACCACGACCAGCCGTCTTACCCTTCGACGCCTCACCACGACCAACACGGGTCTTGGCGGTCTTGGCGCCCGGGGCGGGACGGAGGTTGTGGATCTTGAGCGGGTTGTTCTCCGCCATGATCTAGTCGACCTCCTCGACCGTCACGAGGTGGCGGACGGTGTGAACCATTCCGCGGAACTCGGGGCGGTCCTCCTTGACGACCTGCGTGTTGATGCCCTTGAGACCAAGGGAGCGCAGGGTGTCACGGTGGTTCTGCTTGCTGCCGATGTACGACTTCGTCTGCGTGACCTTGAGGCGAGCCATTAGGCACCCGCCCCTGCACGCGCCCGAAGGAGAGCCGCGGGGGCGACGTCCTCGAGGGGCAGACCACGGCGAGCCGCGATCTCCTCGGGACGCTGCAGACCCTTGAGGGCCGCCACGGTCGCGTGCACGATGTTGATCGCGTTCGACGAGCCGAGCGACTTCGACAGGATGTCGTGCACGCCGGCGCACTCCAGGACAGCTCGCACCGGGCCACCGGCGATAACGCCGGTACCGGGGGAAGCAGGCTTGAGCAGGACGACGCCCGCAGCCTTCTCGCCCGTGATCGGGTGCGGGATGGTGCCCTGGATACGGGGGACCTTGAAGAAGTGCTTCTTGGCCTCTTCAACACCCTTGGCGATCGCGGCCGGCACCTCCTTGGCCTTGCCGTAACCGACACCGACGGTGCCGTCACCATCGCCCACCACGACCAGCGCGGTGAAGCTGAAGCGACGACCACCCTTCACAACCTTGGCGACGCGGTTGATCGCGACAACGCGCTCAACGTACGCGGTCTTCTCGGCAGCAGCTGCGCCGCCGTCACGGCCCTTCCGGTCCCGCCGCTCGCCGCCACCGGCACCGCCACCGCGGCGCTGGGGTCCAGCCATTGGAATTACCTCTCTCTGTTTCCGCTAGCTACGGAACCGACTCAGAACTTGAGTCCGGCTTCGCGGGCGGCGTCCGCCAGGGCGGCAATGCGCCCGGCGTACTGGTTTCCACCACGGTCGAATACGACAGCCTCGACACCGGCGGCCTTGGCGCGCTCGGCGACGAGAGCGCCGACCGACTTCGCCTGGGCCGACTTGTCGTTCTCGCCGCCGCGGATCGTCGTGTCCAGGGTCGACGCCGACGCGAGGGTGTGACCCTTAACGTCGTCGATGACCTGGGCCACGATGTGGCGGTTGGAACGCGTCACGACCAGGCGCGGACGCTCAGCCGTACCCGAGATGTGCTTACGGATCCGGATGTGACGACGCTTGATGGCAGCACGCTTGTAAGCGTCGCCCTTAGCAATCTTGACACCGTATGCCATGGCTTACTTACCCGCCTTTCCGACCTTGCGGCGGATGACTTCGCCTTCGTACTTGACACCCTTGGCCTTGTACGGGTCGGGCTTCCGCAGCTTGCGGATGTTGGCCGCAACCTCTCCGACCTTCTGCTTGTCGATGCCCTCGACCGAGAAGTGCGTCGGGTTCTCGACCTTGAACGAGATGCCCTCGGGCGCCTCGACCGTGATCGAGTGGCTGTAGCCGAGCGAGAACTCCAGGTTGGAGCCCTTCGCCAGGACGCGGTAACCGACACCGCTGATTTCGAGCTTCTTCACGTAACCCGTGGTCACGCCGGTGATCATGTTCGCCACCAGCGTGCGGGACAGGCCGTGGAGGGCCTTGTTCTGACGCTCGTCGTTCGGGCGGGTGACATTGAGAATGCCGTCCTCACCCTTGGCGACCTCGATCGGCGCCGCGACGGTGTGGGAGAGGGCGCCCTTGGGGCCCTTCACCTGGACCGTACGGCCGTCGATGGTGACGTCCACGCCGGCGGGAACCGTGATGGGGAGCTTGCCAATACGCGACATAGCTGTTTCCTCCGTTCCCTTCCGCTACCAGACGTAGGCGAGAACTTCTCCGCCTACGCCCTTCTTGCCGGCCTGCTGTCCAGTGAGGAGACCGTGCGACGTGGAGATGATCGCCACGCCGAGGCCACCGAGCACCTTGGGCAGGGAGGTGGACTTCGCGTACACACGCAGACCAGGCTTCGAGATCCGCTTGATGCCCGCAATGGAGCGCTCACGGTTCGGGCCGAACTTCAGCTCGAGGACGAGCTTCTTGCCGACCTCGGCGTCCTCGACCTTCCAGCCGGTGATGAAGCCCTCCTGCTGGAGGATCTCTGCGATGTGCGACTTGATCTTGCTGTGCGGCATCGCGACATCGTCGTGGTACGCCGAGTTCGCGTTACGCAGACGAGTAAGCATGTCTGCGATGGGATCAGTCATGGTCATGAATTGGCCTTCGGCCTCTCTCGCCGGGGTTTCCTGTATGCGCCATCCCTCTCCCCACTCAGTGGCGGGACGGGTGCGGTGCGGGGACCTACGGCGTAGTAAGTCGTACGGGCGTCAGGCGCCCAACCCTCCTAGCCTAAGGCATGGAGAGGTGGGCACCTGACAGAGCCCTTTACTTACCGAGAGCCCTGGAATCCCTTGTTTCGGGGACTACCAGGAGCTCTTGGTCACGCCCGGCAGCTCGCCACGGTGAGCCATCTCACGAAGGCAGACGCGGCACAGGCCGAACTTGCGGTACACGGAGTGCGGACGACCGCAGCGCTGGCAGCGCGTGTAACCACGCACACCGAACTTGGGCTTACGAGCAGCCTTGGCAATCAGAGCCTTCTTCGCCATCTCGCTTACGCCTCCTTGAAGGGGAAGCCGAGGTGACGGAGAAGGGCGCGGCCCTCAGCGTCGTTGGTCGCCGTGGTGACCACGGTGATGTCCATACCCCGGACGCGGTCGATCTTGTCCTGGTCGATCTCGTGGAACATGACCTGCTCCGTGAGACCGAAGGTGTAGTTGCCACGGCCGTCGAACTGCTTGGGGGACAGACCACGGAAGTCGCGGATGCGCGGAAGCGCGAGCGACAGGGTGCGGTCCAGGAACTCCCACATGCGGTCGCCACGGAGGGTGACGTGCGCACCGATCGGCTGACCCTCGCGCAGCTTGAACTGCGCGATGGACTTCCGGGCCTTGGTGATGGCCGGCTTCTGACCGGTGATGGTGGTCAGGTCACGGACGGCACCGTCCATGAGCTTCGAGTCACGGGCGGCGTCGCCGACACCCATGTTGACCACGATCTTGACGAGACCCGGGGTCTGCATGACGTTCTCGTAGGAGAACTCGTCCTGCAGCTTGCCCGCGATCTCCTCGCGGTACTTCGTCTTGAGACGCGGAGTGGTGGTGGTAGCCATCAGATGTCCTCACCCGTCCGCTTGGCAACGCGGATCTTGTTGCCCTCGTCGTCGAAGCGGTAACCGACGCGCGTGACGACCTTGTCGCCGTCCTTCTCAACGACCAGCTGGACGTTGGAGACGTGGACGGGCGCCTCGGTCGTGACGATGCCACCAGCCTGCGAACCCTTGGCGGTCGGGCCGGCCTTCGTGTGCTTCTTGACCCGGTTGACACCCTCGACCAGGACGCGCTCGTCGCGCGGGTAAGCGGCAATGACCTTGCCCTGCTTGCCCTTGTCCTTACCGGTGATGACCTGAACCAGGTCGCCCTTCTTGATCTTCATGCTTACAGCACCTCCGGCGCGAGCGAGATGATCTTCATGAACTTCTTCTCGCGCAGCTCACGGCCCACCGGGCCGAAGATACGGGTGCCGCGAGGGTCGCCGTCGTTCTTCAGAATGACGGCGGCGTTCTCGTCGAAACGGATGTACGAGCCGTCCGGACGGCGGCGCTCCTTGACGGTGCGAACGATGACCGCCTTGATGACGTCACCCTTCTTCACATTGCCGCCGGGGATCGCGTCCTTGACGGTGGCGACGATGACGTCACCGATGCCCGCGTAGCGGCGACCGGAGCCACCGAGCACACGGATGCAAAGGATTTCCTTCGCACCAGTGTTGTCGGCGACACGCAGTCGCGACTCCTGCTGGATCACGTCTATCTCCTGATTGTCTGCCGGTTCCCGGGGCGGGGTCGGCCTTTACGGCGACCCCGCCCCGAGCCTGGCGGAACCAACCTGAGGGATACCCCTCAGGTAATTACTTGGCCTTCTCGAGGATCTCGACGATGCGCCAGCGCTTCGTCGAGGACAGCGGCCGGGTCTCCATGAGGAGGACGCGGTCGCCGACGCCTGCGGCGTTCTGCTCATCGTGGGCCTTGAGCTTGCTCGTACGGCGGATGACCTTGCCGTACAGGGCGTGCTTCACGCGGTCCTCGACAGCGACGACGACGGTCTTGTCCATCTTGTCGCTGACGACCAGACCCTCACGGGTCTTGCGGAAACCGCGGTCGGTCTTCTGCTCGGTCACGTTGCTCTCAGTCATCAGGCGCTCTCCACCGTCTCGATGCCCAGCTCGCGCTCACGCATCAGGGTGTAGATCCGCGCGATGTCCTTACGGACGGCCTTGAGCCGACCGTGGTTCTCGAGCTGACCGGTCGCCGCCTGGAAGCGGAGGTTGAACAGCTCTTCCTTGGCTTCGCGGAGCTTCGCGAGAAGCTCCTCGTCACCCAGTTCGCGCAGCTCGGACGCCTTGGTACCGGCCGACATCACGCTTCACCTGCCTCGCGCTTGACGATCCGGCACTTCATCGGCAGCTTGTGGGCTGCGCGAGTGAGGGCCTCACGGGCGATCTTCTCGTTGGGGTAGGACAGTTCGAACATGACCCGGCCCGGGTGCACGTTCGCGATCCACCACTCAGGCGAACCCTTACCGGAACCCATGCGGGTCTCGGCAGGCTTCTTCGTGAGCGGGCGGTCCGGGTAGATGTTGATCCAGACCTTGCCGCCACGCTTGATGTGGCGGGTCATCGCGATACGAGCGGCCTCGATCTGGCGGTTCGTCACGTACGCCGGCGTGAGGGCCTGAATGCCGTACTCGCCGAACGAAACCTGCGTACCGCCCTTGGCCTGACCACGGCGCTTCGGGTGGTGCTGCTTGCGGTGCTTGACCCTACGGGGGATCAGCATGTCGGTCAGGCCTCCGTTCCGGTGCTCTCAGCCGGAGCGGCAGCCGCCGGAGCCTCGGCCTTGGGGGCCTCGGCAGCGGGAGCCTGCTGCGGCTTACGACCGCGACCGCCACGCTCGCCACCGCGGCCACCACGGCCGGCCGGGCGGTCGTTGCCGCCACCACGGGCCGGGCGGTTGCCGGCGCGGGCAGCAGCGTTCTCGGCGCGGACCTCGGCGATGTTCTTGACGTCGCCCTTGTAGATCCAGACCTTCACACCGATGCGGCCGAAGGTCGTCTTGGCCTCGAAGAAGCCGTAGTCGACGTTCGCGCGGAGCGTGTGCAGGGGCACGCGGCCCTCGCGGTAGAACTCCGAGCGGGACATCTCGGCGCCGCCGAGGCGGCCGCCGCACTGAATCTTGATGCCCTTGGCGCCGGCCTTCATCGTGCCCTGCATGCTCTTACGCATGGCGCGACGGAAGGAAACGCGGGAGGACAGCTGCTCGGCAACGGCCTGGGCAACCAGCTGAGCATCGGTCTCGGGGTTCTTGACCTCGAGGATGTTCAGCTGGACCTGCTTGCCCGTGAGCTTCTCGAGGTCACCGCGGATGCGGTCGGCCTCGGCGCCACGGCGGCCGATGACGATGCCAGGACGCGCGGTGTGGATGTCCACCCGCACGCGGTCACGGGTGCGCTCGATCTCAACCTTCGAGATACCGGCGCGCTCCATGCCGGACGACATCATCCGACGGATGGCGACGTCTTCCTTGACGTAGTCCTTGTACAGCTTGTCGGCGTACCAGCGGGACTTGAAGTCCGTGGTGATGCCGAGCCGGAACCCATGCGGGTTAACCTTCTGGCCCATTACCGGGTTCCTTCCTTGCTGCTGACGACCACGGTGATGTGGCTGGTCCGCTTGCGGATCCGGTAGGCACGGCCCTGGGCACGCGGCCGGAACCGCTTCAGGGTCGGACCCTCGTCGACGTAGGCCTCGGAGATGACGAGGCTGCCGGCGTCGGTGTGGTCGTAGTTGTGTGCGGCGTTGGCAATGGCGCTGTCAAGCACCTTGCCGACCGGCACGCTCGCGGCCTGCGGGGCGAAACGCAGGACCGCCTGAGCCTCCGTGGCATCCATGCCACGGATAAGGTCCACCACTCGGCGGGCCTTCATGGGCGTGACGCGGATGTACCGCGCCTGGGCCCTGGCTTCCATGGTTGTCCTTCCAGTGTCTGTCATGGTCGATTCCACCCCGCGTTAGCGGCGCTTCGACTTCCGGTCGTCCTTGACGTGACCCCGGAAGGTGCGCGTCGGCGAGAACTCGCCGAGCTTGTGGCCGACCATCGACTCGGTGACAAACACCGGGATGTGGGTCTTGCCGTTGTGCACCGCGATCGTGTGGCCGAGCATGGCCGGGATGATCATCGAGCGACGGGACCAGGTCTTGATGACGTTCTTGGTACCGGCTTCGTTCTGTACGTCCACCTTCTTTACAAGGTGTCCGTCGACGAAGGGTCCCTTCTTGAGACTACGCGGCATCTAAACCCGCTCCTAGCGCTTCTTGTTCGTCTTGCGGCGGCGGACGATGTACTTGTTCGAAGCCTTCTTCGGCGAACGAGTACGACCCTCCTTCTGACCCCACGGGGAGACCGGGTGGCGACCACCGGAGGTCTTGCCCTCACCACCACCGTGCGGGTGGTCAACCGGGTTCATCGCCACACCGCGGACGGACGGGCGAACGCCCAGCCAGCGCTTACGGCCGGCCTTACCCCAGTTGATGTTGCTCTGCTCGGCGTTACCGACCTCGCCGACCGTGGCGCGGCAGCGCTGGTCGACCAGGCGGATCTCACCCGACGGCATGCGGAGGTGGGCCATGGTGCCCTCCTTCGCGAGCAGCTGCACCGAGGCACCGGCGGAGCGGGCGAACTTGGCGCCGCCACCGGGACGGATCTCGATCGCGTGGATCGTGGTACCGACCGGGATGTTGCGGAGCGCCAGGTTGTTGCCCGGCTTGATGTCGGCCCCGGGACCGTTCTCGACGCGGTCACCCTGCGACAGGTTGCGGGGGGCGAGGATGTAGCGCTTCTCGCCGTCCGCGTAGTGAAGCAGCGCGATGCGCGCGGTGCGGTTGGGGTCGTACTCGATGTGCGCGACCTTCGCCGGCACGCCGTCCTTGTCGTGACGACGGAAGTCGATCACTCGGTAGGCGCGCTTGTGTCCGCCACCCTGGTGGCGAACGGTCACACGACCGGCGTTGTTACGGCCGCCCTTGCTGTGCAGCGGGCGGACCAGCGACTTCTCCGGCGTGGACCGCGTGACCTCGACGAAGTCGGCGACGCTGGAGCCACGACGGCCCGGCGTAGTCGGCTTGTACTTGCGGATTCCCATTTCTCAGTCCTCGTCCGATATTCGGACCAGGGCGCTCCGTTAGGAGGCCTGGCCGAAGATGTCGATACGGTCGCCCTCAGCGAGGGTCACGATCGCGCGCTTGCTGTCAGCACGCTTGCCGAAGCCCGTCTTGGTGCGCTTGCGCTTGCCCTGACGGTTGATCGTGTTGACCCCGGTGACCTTGACCGAGAAGACCGCCTGGACGGCCTGCTTGATCTGGGTCTTGTTGGCCCGCGGGTCGACGACGAAGGTGTACTTGCCCTCGTCGAGCAGCGCGTAGCTCTTCTCCGAGACGACCGGCTTGAGGAGGACGTCACGGGGGTCCGTGAAGCTCTTGCTCAGCGGGGTCTCGACGGTGTTCTTGCCTTCGGCCTCGTGGCGCTTCGCCTTGGCGACGCGCGCGGCCTTGGCGGCCTTGGCGGCCTTCGAGGCAATGCTCGGGTGACGCGTAGCCATCAGGCTTCGCTCCCTTCGGTGTCAGCGGCCTGGGGGCCAGACACGAAGGACTCGAAAGCGGCCTGGGTGAAGACCACGTCGTCCGAGACGAGAACGTCGTACGTGTTGAGCTGGCCCGGCTCCAGGATGTGGACCTGGGGCAGGTTGCGCGCGGAGAGCAGCGCGGCCTCGTCGGAGCGCTCGATGACCAGGAGCACGTTCTTGCGCTCGCTGACCTTGCCGAGGAAGCTCTTCGCGGCCTTGGTGGAGGGGGTCTCGCCCTCGATCACGCCGGTGATGACGTGGATGCGAGCGTTGCGGGCCCGGTCGGTGAGGGCGTGGCGCAGGGCCGCGGCCTTCATCTTCTTCGGGGTCCGCTGCGAGTAGTCACGCGGGGTGGGGCCGTGAACGACGCCACCGCCGGCGAACTGAGGCGCGCGGGTCGAGCCCTGACGGGCGCGGCCGGTGCCCTTCTGGCGGTAAGGCTTGCGGCCACCACCACGGACCTCGCCACGACGCTTGACCTTGTGCGTGCCCTGACGGGCCGCGGCCAGCTGCGCGACGACAACCTGGTGGAGCAGCGGGATGCTGATCTTCTCTACATCGAAGATCTCGGCCGGGAGCTCTACGGTCCCGGCGTTGTCGCCGGAGGGCGACAGAATGTCAATGGTGCTCATGTCCTCAGGCCCCCTTGGCCGCGGTACGGACCAGGACGAGGCCGCCGTTCGGACCAGGGATCGCTCCCTTGATGAGGAGCAGGCCCTTCTCCGCGTCAACGGCGTGAACGGTCAGGTTCTGGGTGGTGACCCGCTCGTTGCCCATGCGGCCCGCCATGCGGACGCCCTTGAACACACGGCCCGGGGTGGCACAGCCACCGATGGAGCCGGGAGAGCGGTGCTTGCGCTGGACACCGTGTCCGGCGCCGAGGCCCTTGAAGTTGTGACGCTTCATGACACCGGCGAAGCCCTTGCCCTTGCTCTTGCCGGTCACGTCCACCTTGAGGCCGGCCTCGAACACCTCAGCGGTGATCTCCTGGCCGAGGGTGTACTCGCTGGCGTCAGCGGTACGGATCTCGACGAGGTGGCGGCGGGGCGTGACGTCGGCCTTGGCGAAGTGACCCTTGAGGGGCTTGTTCACCTTGCGCGGGTCAATCTCGCCGAAGGCGATCTGGACCGACTCGTAGCCGTCGGAGTCATTCGTACGGACCTGGGTCACGACGTTCGGGCCGGCCTTGACGACGGTGACGGGAACAACACGGTTGTTCTCGTCCCACACCTGCGTCATGCCGAGCTTCTCGCCCAGGATTCCCTTGATCTGCTTAGCCATTCTCAGATCACCGATCCCTAGAGCTTGATCTCGATGTCGACACCGGCCGGAAGGTCGAGTCGCATCAGGGAGTCAACGGTCTTGGGCGTCGGGTCGAGGATGTCGATGAGGCGCTTGTGCGTGCGCATCTCGAAGTGCTCGCGCGAGTCCTTGTACTTGTGCGGCGACTTGATGACGCAGTACACGTTCTTCTCAGTGGGCAGCGGCACCGGGCCCGCGACCGACGCACCAGTGCGCGTCACCGTCTCGACGATCTTCTTCGCCGAGGAGTCGATGACCTCGTGGTCGTAGGCCTTGAGCCGGATGCGGATCTTCTGTCCCGCCATGGCTACTCAGTAGTCCTTTGTCTAGTGAAAACGCTCTGGAACCCGGGGGTTCGCGTCCTGGTCTCCGACCCACGCGGTCGGGTGTGTCGCGCTCCTGCCGCACAGATATCCGCAATCGGATTTCCCTGCGAGGGACGCGGCTCGCCCGAAAGCAACCGCTGGACCGGGGGCTGAACACCCACCGGGCGCCTGGCCTGCACCCCGCTGACACTTCCCGGAAGATTCCCGTACGTCCGCCCGAGCGCTGCCTTACGGCAGATCGAGCGACGAGTACTGTGGGACTCGCTTCCAGTCCTCCCGACGGGAGGCGCGCAGCATCGGCACTCGACCGAGCAACCCCGCTAGTCTGCCATACGGGGCAGGGACCTGGCCAATCGAAGCCGAGGATCGTACCCCTAAGGTGACGCAGGTCAAACCCAGGGCACGCGGCGGGGGCCGCAATAGCTGCGGTGGCGGCATATGCGCCACAGGGCCCCCGGGCGGCTTCACCCCTCTTCGGGTTGGACGCGGACATCCCGTCCGAGACCCAGCTCTTCCGCGGAGTACCGCCTCAGCACGGCGGGCCACTCCTCCGGGATCGCCGTCGCGATCGCTCCGAGACATTCCAGCGCCTCAGGCGTGCCGATCTCTCCGAGGGCCTGGACCGCCTTAAGGCAGAGAGCATAGAGAGGCCCGTCAGACGTTCTCCTCTCGAACAGGATGGCGCGGATCGGCTCGACGCCCTCGGGAGCACGGAGCTCCCCGAGCAGGTCGACGAGCTCCTCGGCATCGACTCCTCGTACGCCCGGCTCAAGTGCCCCCGCAAGGATGCTGCCGAGCCCCTCCGGATGCAGATGGAGGGCCACGCAGGCGAGCCGCTCGAATCTCCGCCAGTCTCCGGTGCCGGCCGAGGCGCGCAGCCAGTCGAGGATGCGGGCCCGCGCCTCGGGGACCGCGGCCGCCACTTCCCCGGCCCGCTGCCGGCCGATGTATCCCCGGCCGACGACGAGGGAGTCGACGCGCGCGGCGGCATCCCGGTCTTCGTCGCTCAACTCCGCTGGAGGGTGGGTGAGTTCCACGTGCGCTCCTGACAGTCGGCGGGCGGCGGGTGACGGGGCCGGACGGCTCAGGACGAGCGTCCGCGCACCCACCGCCAGGCATCGCTGACGGCAGCCTGGGCCCGCATCCACAGGTACTCCACCTTGTCCAGCACGGTCATCCGCACCATCTGCCACCTGAACCACACGGGAAGCTGGCGGTGGGGGACGAAGGTGAGGGTGTCCCGGATGGCGTCATCGGCGAGGCTCCTACGCCCCGCGCCTTCCGCACGGAGTGCGGCGTACAGCTCCGGCGTCAACGCGCCGTTGAGCCGCGCGGCAGCACCGGCCGCGGTGAACGCGTAGCCCCTCTGGTCATGATCCGACAGCCGCATCGCCCGGATGATCCGCGGCGACGCCTCCTCCAGGGAACAGTTGAAGGCCAGCCCGATCACCGCGGTCCCGAGGTGCCCGTTGCCCCGCTCGAAGGCGGCGTCCACCTCGGCGGGGTCATGGACACGAATGAGTCCCTCCCCAGTATCCCAGTTATGGTCGGCCGTCTTACCGATACCTCACCGCCCCCTTTAATGTCGGCCCCCAAAGATTCCTCCAACGCTTTGATGATCAGTCTCACGGATCACGCACTGGCCTGTGCTCCGCCGCACTCCGAGTTCCACCTCGGGCCTCGCCCAAATCGGATGCCTCAAGCCCCCAGTGCCAGCTCCGGATCGGCACAGTCCTTGCTCATGACTCCCAGAATGGCGGACCGACTCGGATCCTGATCTGCCGGTCACGATCGACGTGGGCCACGACAATCCCCTCCAGACGATCACCAACTTGAGGCAGAGGAACCGGGGGGACCTCAGGATCATTGAGTGTCCCATTGGGATTGTGTGAAACCAGGTCAAGAAACCCGTTTACTCCTGGCGCACCATCGAGATCCAAGAATACGCCATACGGAAATCGATCTTTCACCCGCCCTTGCGCAGCACTCCCTAGCGGATACAAATTTTTCGCGTTCTCCCATGCCTCATCCACCGTCACTTGTGCCTCACTCTCGGATATCTGTTCAAATCTTCCACGATGGTATTTGGAATCTCTAGCTCCGTCAACGGCCCTCCCTGATACTTCACCTCGTACCGTTGATACTTGGCCGCGTATTCCGATTTAGGTATCTTGATCTCAACGACACCTTCGCCATAAGACTTTGCGTAAACATCTGCGAGCTCACGCTCTTTGGCGAAGTACACACGCCCATTTGGATATACACCGTCTGGACCGTTCGGGTTGCCTGGGAAATCATCGGCACTGTAGCCGTATTTCTCTTCTATCTCGCCGCGATTCCTGCCTGGTGCCTTGAAGATGGACTGGGTGCACTCATCCGGAGCCAGTCCGAGATGGTCTGACCAGACGTGTGGATTGGGCACGTAAGTGCTGGGGTTGGGGGATGGCTTAAGGCCAAGCGGGTCTGTGCTGAGGTAGCGGCCCGACTCGGGATCGTAGTACCGAAAATAGTTGTAGTGAAGTCCAGATTCCGGATCGAAGTACTGACCTGGGAAACGCAATGGCGTGTACGTGTCGCTGTCGGCAGCCCAAGCCGTTGTCCCCCAGACTGTGCTGCGGGACCGCCAACCAATCTCACCTGTCTCGTCAACAAGTTCTGTAGGAGTTCCGACGAGATCGGTGACAATTGAATAGAAGCGAGAGTCAATCTCGCCCTGCGGAACATCCGCGAGAGATATGCGCTCGGTCTGCGCAATGGGCTGGAGGCCCTGGTGATCCCATGTGAGATGGGCTGGATCCGGCAACGCCGTTGACGTGGTCGTCTGTTCGCAGAGAGTCGTGCCATCCCAAGCAAACAAAATCTGCTCTTCGACGGTTTCGTTATCCGAGGCAACACGCAGCTTGGCGACGCGCCGCCCCAACGGGTCGTATCTGTAATGCCAAGACGTACCATCCGGCGTGACTACGGAGACCAACCGATCTTCCGCATCCCAGTGATATCGCCAATTATCCGGTTTACGAGACAGTCGCCTCTTCTGGCGCGAAGTAACACGGCCGGCACCATCGCGCTCGTAGCGCACACGTCCGGCGTGCGTGAGGTCCATGCCCTCGTAGACTCGTGCGCCGGCACTCTCATGGCTCGGGTGGGTGCTGGGCCAGTCCGCGTGCGACTGATTCCCTGCGGCATCGTAGAGGTAGCTTTCCGTCCAGTTATAGGCATGAACGGCAGTTACTCGTCCTGCGGCATCCAGCTCGAAGTGGCGCCCGCCTGAATTCTGTTCATCCACATCAGTGACATAGCCATCGGACCGGTACTTGTAGGAACGACTCTGTATCGAACGCCCCCCTTGTGCAGTCACCGTCTGGCTCGTGAGCCGGTCCAACTCGTCGTATCCGCTTGTCAGCGCGACCTTGCCCTCAATGTTCCGCACCGCTTCCCGGCCGGAGGGCGTGCGTTCGAAGTCGATCGTGCGGCCAGACGCAACAAGCCGGGCAAGGCCGCCCGCAGCGTCATGGGTCGTGATGCTGGTCGCGCCGCTCGGGGTTGTACGACTGGTACGGCGCCCTGCCAGGTCGTACGCGAAGGTGACGGTTCGCCGGCCGTCAACAGTCTCGGATAGCAGAAGACCACGACTGTCACGTTCCAGCGACAACGATGAATCTGGACCTACTGCTCTCAGGAGACGGCCGGAGGAGTCGTGTTCGTATGTCGTCACCAGCCCTGCGACTTCTTTACGGACGATTCGACCAAGTGCATCGTATTCAAACGAGACAGCCTCGCCCAGAGCGTTGGTACGTGACAGGAGCCGCCCTGCGGGGTCATACGTGTAAGCGATAGTACGGCCATTGAAGTCCGTCTCTGCCGCGAGACGCCCAGCCTCGTCGTAAGCGTAACTCCACTGGCTGCCAGACGGATTCACGACCCGGACAAGCCGCAGAGAAGCATCGTAGGCGAATTCATAGCGAGATCCGTCAGCATCGGTACGAGCAGCCAGAAGGTCGAAGTGGCCGTACTCGAAGTGAGATACGTGGCCCAGCGGACTCGTATGGCTTATACAGTTGCCCTCCCCGTCATAGGTCCACAACTCGCTGCCGCCATCGGGGGTGTGACGTGCGACGAGCCGGCCTTCCAGCGACCATGCGTAGCGAGTCGTGCGTCCCATCCCATCCGTACGAGCGACGGTTCGGCCAAGGGAGTCTCGCTCCCAGTGACGTTCTGCCCCCAGGGGATCAACGATGCGAGTAGGAAGGCCCGCGGAATCACACAGAACAGAGGTGGTATATCCCAACGCATCTGTAACTGCTGCAGAATGGCCCGACTCCGTATAGGCACAACGTTCGACTCCACCAGCCGGGTCGGTGATGGCTACGCAATTGCCTTGGGGATCATAGGAATACTCCCATGAGCCGCCATCCGGGAGATGTATCGCCGCGACGAGGTTGAGGTGGTTGTATTCTATCCGGACGACACTGCCGTCGGGCCTACATATCGAGACTGGCTGACCCAAAGCATTATTCACCATGGCCGTAACCGACCCAAGCTGATCCATCGACGAGATAACGTGCTGATTGCCGTCATACGTGGTTCCGACCACGGCGCCCAATGGATCTATCTCAGCAATAACCAGGCTGCGGTCATCAACGACGAATCGCGATGTGGCACCGTCGGCAGATCTGACCTCGGTGACGTGACAGCCAGGCCATTCCGCAAGACTGGCGTCGTACGTAAAAGTGTTGCTCATGTGACCCGACTCTCCACCCTGCGCGATGCAGCGGTCGCGGTCATCATAAGCGTATTCATATCTATAGCCATTGGTGTCACACCATGAAGCAACTCGCAATTGCTCATCATAGGTGAATTCCATAGGCAGCCCGGAGGAACCGACGACTGAGGTCAAGTTGCCGTCCGCGTAACCGTACTGCTTCAGGCTGACACTCGAATGCCCCTTCTCGCCGCCGATGAGATCCAGAGCGGTTACCCGATCGTCCTCAACGGTCAAGCCGAGTGTGTAACCACCTGAGTGCCTGATCTCTAGCGGTGTTCCCTCGGCGTCGTAAACGAACTCGATGCTGTTGTGATTGCGGTCGGTTACACGCTCCAGGAGCGCCACACCCTCCCTGGGAGCGGCGAAGTGCCGACTCAACCCGGCAATCGGATCCTCTACGCGGTAGCCGCCGCTTTCCAAATGGGTAAGAGGCCACGTGGGCCCGGCCTCTGGATGAGCTGCGGCGGCAGATGCGTCGAGGAACGGATACTCAAGCAGCAATCCGTCTTCGGTGACGAGGACGATGCCCTGTTCGTCGATCTCCAGCCGCTGATCGAGGGTAGAGGTCCAGCTTGGCCCGAACCACCAACCGCTGCGGTACCCGGAAGCAACACGGCGGGTGAAAACGAGTGGCAGTGCGCCAGGCAATGAGACGTCTGTTTCCGCCAGGAACATCTGGCCCGTCGCCGCATCGACGGGATCCCCACAGCCCTTGATCTTCGACTTGACCCGGTTGTACGCGCCCTTCGCCCCGTCCGCGAGCATCCCTCGGGCGTTTTTTCCCAGCCCCCGCGCCGCCAGGCTCATCCCCTTCAGGCCGCCCTTGAGGCCCTTCATCGCGGCGAGGCCGCCCTTGAGGCCCTTGGCCAGGCCGCCGAGGGTGGTGAGGCCCTTCATGCCGGGTATGCAGTCCAGCGCAGCGAAGGCCACATCCCACAGGGACGCCTGCCCCTTCGCATACTTGTTGAGGGTGTCCGCCAGGACGACCAGGGCGGCGATCAGCACGATCGCACCGAGAATCGGCCCCCCAATGATCATCGCGATGATCCCCAGCACCGCGACGACGACCTTGCACACCGCGACGATGGTGTCCCAGTTGTCGGAGAACCAGTCCCCGACCTCCTCCCACCACTTCCGGTTGTGGATCCCCGCATCCGA